>UQRR01000061.1 GCA_900543455.1 uncultured Dialister sp. | reverse complement strand
GCGGCGCATAAAAACATGGAAGCGCCGCGGAGGTTTGAAACTGGCGGTTTTCTCGTATCGCAAACCTAATCCCTAGCCACTCATCCCTAGCTACCAGTCACAAGTCATCAGTCACCAGTCACCAGTCACCAACCACTAGTCACCAGCCACTAGTCACCAACCTTTTACAGCTCACATAAGAATGCCATCAGGAGTTTGGTACGTTCATAGAGAGACGCTTCGTCCGCCCACTCACGCTCGGTGTGATTGAATTCGCCCTTGACGCCCAAGGCACAGAGTGTCGGGATCCCGACAGCGGTGAGATTTGCCGAGTCACTGCCGCCGCCGACAGCGATGGCTTTCATTTTGGGAAAATGATAGGCCTCTGCAATGGCTTCTGCTCTGGCAAAGAGTGCTTCCGAGGCAGGAAGTCTTTCCATGGCAGGGAATACCATCAGCGGCTTCACGGTTGTCGTCGTATCATTGACATACTGACGGGCAGCGATGTCTTTGAAATCACGATCGATACGCTCGATCCCCTCGCTTTTGGCAAAGCGGACATCGACCTTGCACCATGCATGCTCCGGCACAGCGTTGGCCACTGTACCGCCGCCGATGACGCCGGCATTGACCGTCGTCCCTTCCTCGTAATCCGTCTCGCTTTGGATATCCAGGATCTTATGGGCGAGTTCCTCGACCGCGCTTCTGCCATCCTGCGGGTTGTTTCCTGCATGTGCGCCGACACCCGTCACTTCGAAGAGATACTGCGCGCAGCCTTTTCTCTCTATGACGATGCTTCCATCCGGGAAAGACGTTTCCAGATTGAAAGCCATGAGCGCCCCCTGCGCTTCCTGCTTGTAGTCCGATACGCCCTTCGATTTCTGATGCCCCACTTCTTCATCACCCGCCAGAATGATCTTGATCGGATAGCGGTCATAGCCGCTTTCGAGCAGGAATTTCACAGCATAGAGAAGAATGGTGACGCCGCCCTTCATATCCAAGACACCCGGACCGGTGACCTTGCCGTCTTTGATGGTAAAGGGACGAGCCGCCGCTGTGCCGTCAGCAAAGACGGTATCCATATGGCCTGTCAGGATGACGAAGGGCTTCTTCATATCGCCGTACTCCGCGACAAGCATATTTCCCGCCTTCTCGTAGGTATGAAAACGCACGGCAAAGCCAAGTGCTTCCAGAAAATGCTGGATATCCTTTCCTACGGCATCGACTCCTGCCTTATTGCCCGAGCCGCAGTCACGATCGACCAGCATGCGCCATGTCTCGAGCATGGCTTTTTTATTTTCATCCACCTTGGTGAATAATTCATTCATAGAATGCATCTTGTTTCCTCCGAAATGATGATTTTTCTTACTCATAGCAAAAATTCTAAAGACCTCTCCCCTATAGAAGCCTTTAGAATTTTTGTTTTTATTTCCCTATATCTTACTTTGTCACCTTCAAAAGGATCGCGATCATCAGCTTGGTACGTGTGAAAAGGCTCTCGACATCCGCCCATTCTTCGACAGTATGGTTACGTGCGCCTTCGACGCCGATGGAGCAGAGTGTCGGCACACCAGCCTGCACGGTATACGCCGCATCGGAGCCGCCGCCGCAGAGCTTTGGTCCCGGGACCGGAAGGCCGCTTTCTTTCGCCGCCTCTTTGGCGACTTCCAGAAGCTGCATGGTCGCCTCGGTGCGTTCCATTTCATCGAAGCCGAAGGTGTCGGTGATCTTCGTCGTCACATCCGGCACGAAATTCTTTTCTACGATGGCGTAAACCATTTCCTTCAGTTTCGGCAGGTCATCGTGGCTCACATAGCGGAAGTCGCACTCCACCTTGCAGTACGCCGGCGCCGCATTGGCGACCGTGCCGCCGGTGATGGTACCGACATTCACATTGTAGCCCTTAGACAGATCCGACAGCGCTTCGATCTCGATGATCTTGTGCGACATTTCCAGGATCGCACTTCTGCCATTCTGCGGGTCATTCCCTACGTGACAGCCACGGCCGAAGGTTTCGATGATGAATCGCCAGCAGCCTCTTCTCTGTACCGTGATGTCATGATCGATGAAGCCTGTCTCGAAGTTGAAGGCACACTTGGCGCCTTTGGCTTCCTTCTTGATCACGTCCGGATTGTTCGAGAAGCAGTGCGCCGGTTCTTCATCGGCTACGAGGATGACTTTGCACGGGAAATCATAGCCTGCATCATACAGCGCTTCCAGCGAGGAGATCGCAATGGTGTCCCCGCCCTTCATGTCAAGGACGCCCGGCCCATAGGCTTTGCCGTCTTTGATCGTGAAGGGACGCTTCTCTACTTCCCCTTTGTAGAAAACGGTGTCCATGTGTCCCATCAGAATGACATACGGCTTCGAGAGGTCTCCCCTTTCACCAATGATGGTGTCCCCACATTTTTCAAATGAGTACCGACGAATGGAAAACCCCATCTTTTCCAGACGCGATGCACAGAGATTTCCGATCTCCATGCCCCCTTCTTTTACACCGATGCCGGAGTCGATGGAGACCATCTCTCTCCACAGATCGACCATCTCATCCCGGTGGGCATCCACCCATGCAAATGCTTTTTCTTTTGTATCCATGTGTATGACTTCCTTTGTATGTATAAGTTTGAGATTCAGGAAAACGCTGTTTCCTAACCACTAATCCCTAGTCACTAATCCCTAGTCACCAGTCACTAGTCACCAGTCACCAGTCACTTTATTTCCCCAATTCCCACTTTTCAAGGGTATGTCGTTCGACGACGTCCTGATTCAGTTCAAAACCAGTCCCCGGAAGATCCGGCAGCTGGATCTTTGCGTGAGAATCAATATAAGTGGATGGTGTCACGATGTCATCGGCATAGTAGCGATCGCTTCCCGGGATATCATTCGGATATTTGTAGTACGGAAGAGTCGCGACCGCCATGTTGTGACCTCTTGCGACACCATCATCCACCATACCGCCGCACCAGGAGAATACACCGCGTTCGCCGGCAAATTTCTGAATGCGGCGCGCTTCGGTCAAGCCACCGACGCGTGCGACTTTGATATTGATGATCTTGCAGCTGCCAAGCTCGATAGCGCGTCTGGCATCATCGACGCTGTCGATACTTTCATCGAGGCAGACCGGTGTCTGGATCGCCTGCTGCAGATGGCGGTGATCGACGATATCATCCGATGCAAGCGGCTGCTCGATCATAAGAAGCCCCAGCTCATCCATTTCCTTGAAGAGATCGATGTCATCCAAGGTATAGGCCGAGTTCGCATCGACCATCAGCATGATGTCGCCATATTCCTTGCGGACGGCGCGGAGATAATTGATATCATAGCCCGGTTTGATCTTGCACTTCACACGGCGATAGCCCTGTGCCATGTATTTCTCGATGGTGTGAAGCAGCTTGTCAGGCGTATCTTCGATGCCAAGCGATACGCCCGCTTCGATCTCATCTCTGACACCGCCCAGTGCTTTGTATTCCGGAATGCCAAGCTCTTTGGAGTAAAGTTCCCACAGCGCGCAGTCGACGGACGCACGAGCCATACGGTTTCTGCGGATCCAGCTGGTGTGATCGAAGAACCATTCCGGATCCTTGAAGTCTCCCGCCTCGAAGAGGGATGGGATCAGGTATTCTTTGATCACGAAGAGCGCACCCATGGTGGTTTCTTCGTTGTACCAGGGACGCATGAAGGCGGAGCAGGCACCATAGCCCACATTTCCATCACTGTCATGCAGCTCTACGATGGAGAAATCTTTCGTCGTAGAAAGGCCGAAGCTGGTACGGAAGCCCACCTTGAAGTCCAGGCTCATGCGTCTTACGACAGCTTTTGTAATTTTCATCATATTCTCCTTTGTATCTTCACTTGTAAAGAAATAACAGGTTTGCTGTTTCATCCCCCGAAAAGATGACCTTAGCCCCAGTCACTATCACTTTTCCAGATCCAGCATATCTTCCTTACGGGTCGGGATAAGAAGCGCGCTGATGGCACAGAGTGCAGCGACACCCATCAGATAATAGAATACAGCATTGAAGGAGCCATTGAAGGCATAGACCAAGTAGCCCATGATGATCGGCGAGATGAAGCCGGCTACCTGACCGCCCATGTTGATCAGTGTCGAAGCACTGCCGGCAATGGAGCCGGTGACGATCTTGAGGACGATGGCGACAGCCGTCCCCAGAATGCAGGCTTTGAAGAAGTACACACCGCACTGGAAGATGACAACCCACATGATCGTTTCTGCATTGTACATGAAGTACAGGAAGATCGCCGTCAAAGCAGCACAGATGACGATCATCCAGTTTTCCTTCTTATCAAAGTACTTGTTCATGACCCAGCCGCAGACGGCGGTGGACAGGAAGGAAGCAATGAAGGGGATCGGTGTGAGATAGCCGACTGCTTTGAGGTTGATGCCGCGTTCTGCGATGAGGTAGGTCGGCATCCAGGCATCGAGGCCGTTATTGATGCAGGAAATACAGAATGCACAAAGGATGAGTTTCCAGATCAGGGAGAACTTCAGGAGGTGCATGAAGTATTTATTCTTCTTGCTCTTATCCTCTTTGGTTTCTTCCTGCGGCTTGGTCTGCTTGACAAAGAGCGCATAGAAGAATACATAGACAAGACCTACGACACCAAGGATCTGGAACATGCCTCTCCATCCGAACCAAAGGATCAGCGGCACGATGACGACCGGTGCCAGTGCAGAGCCGATATAGTTCGAAGAAAGGATCCCTGTGGTAAATGCAGGACGCAGCTCACGCGGGAAGTATTCGGCGATCGCGCGGTAGCAGGAGCCGGCATACGGTCCTTCGCAGAGGCCGAAGACGAACCGGAGGAAAAGCAGTCCCGCCAGAGTCGATGCATGCCCTGTCGTGAAGGTGAAGATGGACCACAGCGTCAGTGCGACAAGGATGACCGTCTTCGATCCGAAGTGGTCTGACAGCCAGCCCCCCGGGATCTGCATGATCGAGTAACCGATAAAGAAAGCAGAAATGACGACACCCATTTCCGTCGGTGCCAGATTGAAATCCTTAGAAACAGATGGCAGTGCAAGCCCGATCGCACTGCGATCGATATAGGATATACAGAATCCTATATACAGAAAGAAAAATACCACATACCTGTTTTCGCTTTGCAGCTTTTTCAGAAAGCCCATAGAAAACCTCCCCCTACCCTCTTGGGTAATAAAAAAGCTCCATGAAAAGACGGCATTATCCGTTCATTCATAGAGACTCCCTCGCCCCGCGGAACTCTCACAGATCCGCTATTTACTTTTACTTGGCTTACGCTTATCATAAGGAAATACAAGTGTCCTTAATAGACCTTTATTATGACCGTAATTCAGCGAATTTTAATAAAGCAGACATTCCATGTCCCATTACACAGAAAGGAGTCCCCCATGCTGCGCATTGGCATCGTCGTCCCCTCCGAAATCATGCCTGACATTCTTTCCTTCATTTCGAAGGAATTCTCTGACATTGCCCCTGTCCCCTTCCCCTATCATTCCATCGTCGATATCCCGGAGCTCATCACAGGGAGGCAGAGTCAGGTAGATACTTTCCTCTTCCTTGGAAATACGGCCCGCCACTATGCGGAAAAAGCCATCCCTCACAATACGGAATGGGTCACTATCCCCCGCTCCACCTCTGCGCTGCTTCGCCTTCTCTTCCGCGCAGAGGTCGCCGGCTATCCGATGAAAGTCGCGACCGACATGGATCATGTGGACTATTTCCAGCTCGCCTTTCATGAGATCGGCTATGCGGCAGAGGATACGCATGTCGAGGTCATCCCCTTTTTCCCCTACAATGAAGGGCTTCTCGTCAAGGATGCCAATAAAATGGAAAAGCTCTACCGCGAGAAGAAGGCCGCCTTCTGCATCACCATCTTCTACAAGGTCCGCGATATACTGAAAGAGCGGGGAGTCCCTGTCTACATTCTTCAACCCTCCTACGATGACATTCGGAATGGTCTGCAGCGCAGCATCCTTACGCATGAGCTGAACAACAGGGAAGACAGCCAGATGGCCGCCATGGCGATCCACATCGACCTGCCGCAGGAGACCATCTCCGCGCAGAATGAATTCCAGCTCTCCATGGAACAGGCACGCATCACCCACGAGATCCAGTGCTTCGCCCATGCCCTTCACGCTGCCTGCATCGAGCGGCCGCCCTACGACTATGTGCTTTTCCTCTCCAGTCGCCTACTCGAAGCGGCAACCAATGAGTACCAGCACTTCCCGCTTCTAGAGACCATCTCCTCCTCCACCGCATTCACCATTTCGGTCGGCATCGGCTACAGTGCCATGGCAGATGATGCCCGCTACAAAGCGGAGATCGCCATGCGCCATGCGAGCCGTGCAGGCGGCAATCAGGCCTATCTCATCAGTCAGAATCTCACGACCCCCGTCCCCATGTCCAAAAGCAGCCTCGATGCACAAATCGCGGGCGATCGCCCCATCGATGAGCAGTTCCTGTACCTGTCCCGGAAATCCGGCGTGAGCCTGCGTATCATCACGCTCCTTTACCATGCCTGCCGGAACCTTGGGAAGCAGCGCTTCACCTCATCCGAGTTGGCCGACTTTCTGGGCGTCACCCCGCGCACGGTGAACCGCATCCTCGCCAAGCTCATCGACCACCACCTCGCCCAGGACGTCAGCCGCTCCTTCACGGGCAAAAGCGGGCGCCCCAGCCGCGTCATCGAGCTCCTCTTCGAGACGAAAAAGAGGAAGAAGTAACTAGTGGCTAGGGATTAGGGGCAGCTAGTGACTAGGGACTAGTGACTGGTGGCTAGGGATTAGGGGCGCACCACTCATATAGCGCCCCCCATTATATGAAATAGTTTTTCCATCATACAGGAAGCTCCGCGGCGCTTCCTCATTTTATGCGCCGTACCTTTTTCATGCCGCCTGTACCCTATCCGCCCCTTCGGGCAATGCTATTAAGTTAAGGAAATCGTTAGCTACGTAACGTCTTGCTTCCCCTTCGGGGGAAGCAGCGAAGGCAATAGGGGCAAGCGAACTGGATTTTTAGGAGCGAAGCGACGCTAAAATCCAGCGAGACGCCATTTCGAGCGCAGCGAGATGGGGCATGCCAGCGGTATAGCGTGCTATGTTGAATAGTCCGATGCTATCGATATTCCAACATTTTCAGGCAATACCGCTACGTAGCCCCCTCTCCCCATCGGGGAGCTCCCCCGATGGGGAGCCAAGAATGATCTGCCGCTTAACTTAATAGCATTACTCATTTGGGGAACGTATGATGCGCGGATGCGCTGCCTTGAACATAAAATATATTTTCTATTATAATATGGAAAGCAAGAGAGGAGGGATGGCGATGCTTCTGGCAGGGATCATCAGTCACAACGAAGAGACGGCCGGGCTCATCCGGCGTTTCTTGGGAGAAATGACGCGCTCGTGGGGGCTTTCCCTTTCCTGCGTGTCGTATGACAACAGCTACGCCTTTCTGGGCGACTGGCGGCGCGGGGAGGAGCGCTTTGATCTGCTCTTCTGGGATCTGTCCTTTCTGCCCGAGGGGGCGATGCAGACGGCCGCCGATGTGCGCGCGAAGTGGGCGGATACGGAAATGGTTTTCCTCGCAGAGGATAACAGCCGCGCGCTCGAATCCTTCCGTTTGGGGGCGCGGCACTACCTGCTCCTTCCGGCGACAGAGGCGGAGATGAGAGAGGCCGTCGATCGCTGCCTTTCCGCACTGGAAGGGAGCTGGCGGCGGAAGGTGCTCCTCAAAACGGCCACTGGCTGGCGCTCGGTCGCACTGGCGGATATAGAAGCGGTGATTTCCGAAGACCATGTGCAGCGCATGTACCTTTCCGGCGGCGAGGAGCTCTGCCTCTCATCGACGCTCTCTTCCCTGACGGAAAGGCTCAGGGGCCGGAGTGCTTTCCATTTCCTCTCACCGGGCCGCGGCATACTCGTCAATGCGGAGCGGGTGAAGGAAATCGGGCAGAAGACACTGACGCTCGAAAGCGGCCGCGAGCTTCCTTTGGTGAAACGGAAGGCGGGCGCTTTCCGCAAGGAATGGGAGAAGGCACTCTGCCGGTCGGGAGAGTGAGTGGCTGGGGTCTTGTGACTGGTGACTAGTGACTGGTAGCTAGGGATTAGTGGCTAGTAGCTAGGGATTAGGGATTGGGGATTAGGAGCCTCAAGTGACTAGTGACTTGTGACTAGTGACTGAAATGCCACCTTCGGGCATTGTCCTTTATAAAAATCGACGCGGAGCGTCGCTCCGCCTAAGCCTTCCCCATTGGGGAAGGGGGACCGCGTCAGCGGTGGATAGGGTGCTTTCGTTAGCGGTGATTTGTGCAAAAACGTTTTTCCATCTGCATCACCCTCTTTCATACCGCCAGTGCCCTATCCGCCCCTACGGGGCACCTTCCCCTCGAGGGGAAGGCTGACGATACGAGGGAAGCCTGCTATCAAGAGACCTTCGGGCATCGCCCTCTTTATACTGCGGCGAAGCCGCCATCGGAACCTGTATCGACGTGTGACTGGTGACTAAATACCATCTTCGGGCATTGCCGTTATTTATACTTCGCGGCGCTTCTATATTCTTATGCGCCGCACCACCATTTCGCATTTCTCATTTCTAATTTCTCATTCAAGTGAGGCTTTCATCCGCAATCCATGGGCGCCCCGCCCCACGGGCTAACCCTGCCCCCCTAAACGAAAGGAGACACCATGGCATCCCGATTTCTGCATGATTCGAAGTACGCACTGATGTATGGGCTTTTGGCGCTGCTGCTCCTTTTGGCCGGGGGCCTTCTTTTCTGGGAAGCGGGGCATCTGCGGGAGCGGGCGGAAGGGACGGCTGCGGAGAATCAGCTCCTTCTGTCGTATCAGCACGCGGAGAGGAATGCGGCGCGTCAGGATTTCCTCTCTTCGCTCTTTCAAAAGGCGCCGGCTTCGGCCTATGAGGAGCTGCTGGAGGAGGCAGGCGTCTCCGTGAAGGAGATTTCAGAGGAAAAGAATGGAAATTTTAATAAAATTCATGTAGTTGGCACTGGCAGTTTTTCACAAATTGTCCGCGGCTTTGATATAATAAAAAGCAAAGAAGTGTGGAATGTGGTGAAGCTCGTCCGATTGAAACGAGAAGGGACGACCTTGTCCTTTGCGCTCGAGATCACTGCATTTCAAAGCCGAGGTACCTATGAAGAAGAGAAATATCGTACTGATCGGTCCGATGGGGACCGGTAAAAGCAGAGCCGCGAAGATCCTGGCCGATGGGCTGGATTGGCAGCTTGCGGACACAGACCGCATGATGGAGCGGGATACGGGGATGAAGATCGCCGACTTCTATCGCGATGCGGGGGCAGAGGCCTTCGCGGAAAAGGAAATGCAGGTGATCAGCCGCGTCCGCTACTACCATGAAGCGGTGATCGCGATGGGGGGCAATTACCCCATGACGGAGGAGAAATTTCACCTCCTTGCGGAGCATGGCGTGATGGTGCTGCTCTATGCGAAGCCGTACCGCCTTGCAGAGCGGGTGCGCCGCCGCATCGGCAAGCGCCCGACCATGGATTATTCCGATGTGGATGGCTATGTGCGCCAGATGCTGCGGAAATGGGCGAAGTGGCGCGACCGTGTGGACGTGGTCATCAATACGACCAACTGCCACCCGGAGCAGACCGCGATCCTGATCGCCCGCTATCTGGATCAGCATCATGTGGAGTTTGCTGAGCGGAGATTGTGAAACGGGCGCAGCAGGCTCTGCGGGTTCAAAAGGTTCAGCAGGTTCAACGGGTTGAGGAACCTTGCGTGAATGGTGATTGGTGACTAGTGACTTGAATACGACTTTCGGGCATCGCCCCCATAAATATTTGCGGCGAAGCCGCCACCACAACCCTGAACCCTGAAGTTTGAAAGCAGACTATTCTTATTCTCCGTTTACGAAGCCTCATAGGTTAAACAGGTTCTGAAGGTTCAAAAGGTTCACCGGGTTCCCACCTTTTGTGAATACCATATATTCAAAACTCCGCGGCGCTTCCTTATTTTTATGCGCCGCACCACCCCCGTTGAACCCTCCGAACCTGTTGAACCCGCTAAACCTCTTTCGCACGTAATCAAAGGGCGAGCCGCCCCGTAGTCTAACCCTGAACCCTGAACCTTGAACCCATTTTCCCCAAGGAGGCAACTATCATGAAACGACTGGCTGTACTGACCAGCGGCGGTGATGCACAGGGCATGAATGCCGCTGTCAGAAGCGTTGTCCGGACAGCGCTCGCGCTGGGCGCTGAGGTATACGGTATTGAGCGTGGCTATGCAGGGCTTCTGGATGAAGACATCGCGCCGATGACTTCGGCGTCTGTGGGCGGGATCGTGCTGCGCGGCGGGACGATGCTGCGCACGGCGCGCTGTCAGGCTTTCTTCGAACGGAAAAATCAGATCAAAGCGGCAGATATTTTAAAGAAGCACGGTATCGACGGCCTTGTCGTCATTGGCGGTGACGGCTCTGTGCAGGGGGCTGAAGTATTGACGCACCTCGGCATTCCGACGGTGACGGTACCGGGTACGATCGATAACGACATGCATGGGACCGATGAGACCATCGGGCATGATACGGCGGTGAACGTGGTCGTTTCCGCCGTGAGCCGCATCCGAGACAGTGCGTCTGCCCACGAACGTGCCGCCATCGTGGAAGTCATGGGACGTTTCGCGGGGCACATCGCACTCGATGCGGGCCTTGCCTGCGGAGCAGAGTACATCCTGGTGCCGGAGGTGCCCTTCGAACGGGAGAAGCTGGCACGGAGCCTCGAGGCGCAGATGAAGCTGGGGCGGACGAATAGCATCATCATCTGTGCGGAAGGCGCTGGCGATGCCCGCTCGCTGGGCGAGTGGCTGAAAGAGCATACAAAGATCGACGTCTGTACGACCACGCTCGGCTTCATCCAGCGCGGCGGCCAGCCGACAGCCAGAGACTGCCAGCTTGGCTCCATTTTAGGAGCGTGCGCGGTGACCGCGCTCCTCAAAGGAGAAACCGGCGCGCTCATCGGTATGCATAGAGGCCGCGTGCGCATTCTTCCCTACGAAGAAGCAAAAAAAGAAAAAGAACCATTCCGCAGAGATCTCTACGACCTCGCCGTCATGCTCGGCGCGACTGGAATGGAATAAAGCAAAGCGGCGCACTGTTCATATGGCGCCGCTTTTTTGTGACTAGTGACTGGTGACTGGTGACTAGTGACTAGTGACTGGTGACTGGTAGCTAGGGATTAGGTTTGCGATACGAGAATACCATCATTTCAAATGGCGGCGAAGCCGCTACCAGAACCCGTAGAACCTGTTTACCAAAGGAGTCCTTATGAAGAAGATCATCGTCAGCGCCTGCCTTTTGGGGCGCAACTGCAAGTACAGCGGCGGAAACAATCGGAATGAAGCCGTGATTTCCTATGTAAAGGGCAAAGAGGTGATCCCTGTCTGTCCGGAGGTCGCGGCCGGTATGCCGGTCCCGCGGCCGCCGGTGGAGCTTCGCGAAGGGCGTGTGATTTCCTGCGAGGGAAAGGATCTGGATGCCGTGTATCGCGCCGGTGTCGCACGGACACTGGAATCGCTTGCGGGGGAAGAGATTGAGTGTGCGATCCTCAAGGCGAAAAGTCCCACCTGCGGTGTCCATGAGATCTATGACGGCACATTCAGCGGTCAAAAGATCAAAGGCCGCGGCATCCTGGCCGAAGCCTTAGTCAAAGCGGGCATCCGCATCATCGACGAGAAGGATGTGGAATCAGGAGTGGCTGGGGACTAGTGACTAGGGATTGGGGATTGAGGATTAGGAGCCTCGAGTGACTAGTGACTTGTGACTAGTGACTGGTGACTGGTAGCTAGGGATTAGTGGCTAGGGATTGGGAGCCTCAAGTGACTGGTAGCTAGTGACTGGTGACTTACATACCACCTTCGGGCATCGCCTCATATATACTCGCGGCGCTTCCTTATTTTTGCGCCGCACCACCATTCCTAATTCCTAATTCCTAATTCCTCATTCGCGCAAAGCTTTCATTCATAATCAGTGGACGGAGCCGCCCAAGGAGCTAACCCTGCACCCGTTCCCTTCCATTTGACAAACTTGGTTTCTTTCCCTATAATGAAGAAAATGACCGTTAGTCAATTTCAAAGGAGGAAGACCTATGCATAAGAAATGGATCGCTATCGCAGCAGCCGGACTGCTGCTCGTTTCTACGATGACCGCGCAGGCGGAGGAGCTGCCGCGCAGGAGCCTCACCGTATCGGGGAGCGCAGAGGTCACGGCGAAGAGTGACACGGCTGCCGTTTACCTCTCTGTCGAGACGGAGTCGGCGCAGGTGAAGAATGCCGCTCGTGAGAATGCCCAGATCATGACCGATGTGCGGAATGCCGTCATTGCCGCCGGTGCAGATGCATCAAAGATCGAGACGCAGAATTACAATGTGTATCCGCAGAATATCTATGATGATAAGGGCCGCGTGAAGTCGAAGAAATATAAATGCACGAATTCCATGAAGGTCGTGGTGAGCCGTCTGGATAAAACGGCCGCCGTCATGGATGCGGCAGTAGAAGCCGGAGCGAACCGCATCGACTCCGTGGATTTCTCCGTGAGCAAGACACAGGAGTATAAGGAGGAAGCCCTGCGGCAGGCGACTGCTGCTGCGCTTCGCAAGGCGCAGATCATGGCGGGTACGCTGGGCCGATCGGTTGTGAATGTGATTTCCGTCAATGAAGACAGCGCCGACGTCACCCCATACCGTGTGATGAATGTGCGCATGATGGCTGGATCGGCAGCGGATGCCAAAGAAGCGACCCCGCTTTCCCCCGGGGACACGAAGCTCCAGAGCCGTGTCACCGTGGTGTTTGAGATCGGATAAGTAAATAGTAGCTGGTGACTAGTGACTGGTAGCTGGGGATGAGTGGCTAGGAGACTGAAAGACCAAGAGACCGGGAGACTAGTATGGCGATTTGTTAACTTCTGGGCTTAGTGAGAAGTGGTGGAATGCCCCCTCCCCATCGGGTAATGCTATTAAGTTAAGCGGCAGAACGTTCTTGGCTCCCCATCGGGGGAGCTGCCCGAAGGGCTGAGGGGGCTAC
>UQRR01000060.1 GCA_900543455.1 uncultured Dialister sp. | reverse complement strand
AGCATGGCTTTTCCACTTCCCTGTCCTCTGCGAGGCCGGGTTCCGACGATAGCACAGGCCCTCCCGCACTTCGGTGCCCATGGACGACCGTCACCGATTCCGAGCTCCGCCTGCATCGGGCATTGGTGGGAAGCCTTTTCCGGATGTTTTTTATGCCTTTGTAAGAAAAATCCCCATGGGCTATGGCATGACACATGCCGCAGTCTATGGGGATTTTTTTATTGACTTGTCCAGGGAAATCGTTAGGGAAACACTGATCCAATCGCAGAGTCCGCGTTCCCTTACTCTGTATTTCACCGACTTTCCCGCACGCAAAAACGGGCAGCAAAGTTTTTATGCTTTGCTACCCGTTCATGAGCTGACTAAGGCCTGAGATTTCCGTCTCGTGAACCTTTACAGGTTTCGTGCATGGCTTACTTGCTCTTTTTGCTTCTGAAATACTGCATAGCGAAGACGCCGCCCAGTACGGCAATGCCGATGATGTCGGTCAGGATGGTCGGATCGATGAGGCAGAGACCGCCGGCCAGAAGGAGAAGACGTTCCAGTATATTCGCCTTGCAATAGAGCTGACCGATCATAGCCGCCGAGACGCCGACCATACCGATAAGCGCAGTGATGGTGGTCTCTGTGACGGAGAAGAGAGTCGCATTGATACCCAGAATTTCAGGAGAAAGAACGAAGACATATGGGATAATGAAGGCCGCAATGCCGAGCTTCGACGCATTGACGCCAGTCTTCAAGGGGTCGCCGCCGGAAATCGCAGAGCCCGCGAAAGCAGCCAGCGCGACTGGCGGAGTGATATCGGCGATGATACCGAAGTAGAAAACGAACATATGGGCTGCCAGAATCGGTACGCCGAGGGAGATCAGAGCCGGAGCAGCGATGGTCGAAGTGATGACGTAGTTCGCCGTGGTCGGTACGCCCATACCGAGGATCAGCGAGGTGATCATGGTGCAGAAGAGAAGCAGGATGAAGTTGCCTGCTGCGATATCGACAAGAGCCGAAGCCAGCTTCAGGCCGACGCCGGTCTTGGTGACGATGCCGATGATCATACCTGCGGACGAGCACGCGATCAGGACGCCGAGCGCACCGCGGGCACCTTTGATCAGGCCGTCAATGATATCAGAGATGCTCATGCGGGTATTCGCACGAAGCATGGCAGAAGCGATGGAAATGAAGATACCGGCAAGCGCCGCTTTCATTGGGGTATAGCCGGAAGCCAGAAGACCGATGATGGCGATCAGCGGAATGGCCAGATGCCCTTCTTCTTTCAGGATCTTTCCCCATGGCGGGAGCTCGCTTCTCGGTGTGCCCTGAAGGTTATTCTTTTTCGCTTCGAAATGAACACCGAGGAAAACACCAATAAAGTAAAGAATGGCAGGAACGATGGCAGCCTTGACGACTTCCATATAGGGGATACCGACGAATTCCGCCATCAGGAAGGCGGCTGCGCCCATGATCGGCGGCATCAGCTGGCCGCCGGTAGACGCGGCTGCTTCTACGGCGCCGGCGAAATTCTTGTGATAGCCCAGTTTCTTCATCATCGGGATGGTGAAGGAGCCGGAGCCAACGACATTCGCTACCGAGGAGCCGGAAATCGTCCCCTGAAGAGCCGAGGAAATGACAGCGACCTTAGCCGGTCCGCCGGATGCCCAGCCGGCGATGGCATTGGCGATATCGATGAAAAATTTCCCAAGACCTGTCTTTTCCAGATAGGCACCGAAAAGGATGAAGAGGAAAATGAAGGTGGAGGAAACGCCCATCGGGATACCAAAAACGCCCTCTGTCGTGAAGAAGAGGTGTCCAACCATCTGCTTGATGGTGAGCCCGCGATGTGCGAGCGGCCCGGGGAGGTACGGTCCGAAGAAACCATACGCAAGGAAGCAGCAGACAACGATGACGATCGGAAGGCCTACGATACGACGAGCGGCTTCGATGATCATCACGATGCCCAGGACGCCAATCACGGTATCCGTCGGGGTGACGGTGCCGGCGCGCAGGATGAGCTGCTGGTAATTCATAAGAATGTAAATGGGAGGAATCATCGCGAGGACAGCGAGCGCCACGTCGATCGGATGAAAACGCCCCTCTTTGACCCATGCTTTCTTCGTCGGACAAAGAAGATAGACGAGGCAGATGCCGAAGGACAAGTGGACACAGCGCTGGATCATCGCATCCAGTGCGCCGAAAAATCCTGTATAGATCTGGAAGAGCGAGAAGCAAATACAGATGACTGCGATGACTTTGGCACAGATGCCTTTGTATTCCGCTGTATTTGACTCTTTATCCAGCTCTTTTAACTTCTTCTGCAGTTCCTCAGACATTTCCCCATTTTCAGAAACGCCTTCAGCCTGCACGTTCTTTTTCTCTAAATCAGCCAATTGTATCAACTCCTAATTTCTTTTTTCTTATACAGCACCTGGTACAGCGGTGCTACATACAGATGAAGTTCCTTTCCCAAAGGCATCAGGCTTGCGAGATCATACTCCGTATCTCCGACATAGACCTTTTCTTCATTCGTCACGCCATTACGGATCGAGAGCTCCGGATAGGGACGGTTCATGTTGTCCAGAATAAACCAACCGTCTTCTTCGCGGAAATCGCCATCTTCTTTGGAGAAGGGAAGTCCTACCCCCATGGATTGATATTTTGTAGACTTCAGTACGAGCCCCGTCGCCATGTCATTGACTTCAAGGTACTCGTGAATCATCGTCTTCTGGACCGAGTGCCTGTACACCAGTGTCACCGGTGTACCCGGACGCACCCGCTGCCTGATGATGAATCCGTCTGCTGTCTGTCCGAAAAGATAGTCCTGACGAACAAACCAGCCTCCCACGGTCACGATCACACAGACGATCATCCCGAAAACGATAAGTATGGTTTCTAATTTCCCGTTTTTCTTTTTCTTCATGAAATGAAAGTGAGAACGGACTCCTTAGATGAGCCCGTTCTCCCTCCTTCCTATAAGGGAAAGCGCTGATCAAATCAGTGTTTCGATATGGATTACAAGTGGTTCAGGCGTGCTGCCCTTTGATTACGTGTGAAAGCTCTGCTCGCTAGTTAGGAGTGAGGAGTGGTGGTGCGGCGCATAAAACTCAGAAGCGCCGCGAAGTATAAATAAGGCGATGCCCGAAGATGGCATTTCAGTCACTAGTCACAAGTCACTAGTCACTCGAAGCTCCTAATCCCTGCTTTCAAACTTCAGGTTTTCGGCGGAGCCGCCACTTCCGCTCCGAAGGAAATGCTGATTCAAGCAGCACTTTCATGTATCATCAAGGCGGTACGTCCCACGGGTTACCTCTGAATCTTATTCTCTTTACCTGACCATGTTACAAAAGTGATTTCCCACTATTATTTCGCCTTCAGATATTTTTCTGCGCCGGCATTCATCTTGACGGACATGCCTTCCAGAGCGGTATCCTTGGTGATGTACTTGCCGACAGCATGAGCCGCTTTCATGCGGTCAAGGTGTTCGTAGATGGCTTTCACGATCTGTTCGCCGAGGTCATCAGAGAGTTTATCCGTGGTGACGACGACGCATTTCACAGCTACCGTGCTGACGTCTTCTTCCTGTCCAGGATAGGTGCCCTTCGGTACGGTGATCTTGGTGAAGTATGGGTACTGCTTCATCAGCTTGTCAGCATGTTCTGCATCGATATTGACCAGTGCTGCGGATTTATTGGCAGCCAGATCCTGGATTGCTGCGGTCGGGAAGCCTGCGACGACGACACCGACATCGACGTTGCCATCTTTCAGCGCATCAGCTGCTTCGCCGAAGGAGAGGTACTGTACATCGATATCATCATAGGTCAGGCCATACGCGCCGAGGATCTGGCGGGCATTCGCTTCTGCGCCGGAGCCGGAAGCACCGACAGCGACCTTTTTGCCTTTGAGGTCGGCAATGGATTTGATGCCTTTGTCAGCGGTGGTAACGAACTGAACGGTTTCCGGATAGAGAGCAGCGATACCGCGGATGCTTTCTACTTTGTTGTCCTTGAACATTTCCTTGCCGTTGGCTGCATAGTAAGCGATATCATTCTGGATGAAAGCAATATCGACAGAGCCGTCTTTCAGCATATTGACATTGGCTACGGATGCACCGGTAGACTGTGCGGATGCATTCATGCCTTTGATATTCTGGTTCAGCAGTTCAGCAAGCGCACCGCCCAATGGGTAATAAGTACCAGCAGTACCGCCGGTAGCGATGTTCAGGAACTGTTTTCCGCCGCCTGCAGAAGAACCGGAATCGCCGCCACAGCCTGCAATCAGAGCTGCACCTGCGACACAAAGAGCACCTGCCATGATCATTTTCTTCATTGCTTTTTTCATAATAGTCGACCTCCTACGTCTCCCCCAAGTGGAAAGCATGTCCTCCATGAGATGAATTCCACTCTTATGCTTTCCTAAAAAACAGGATGCCTTCCGAGACTCCATCTGCAGAATGAAATAATATTCACAAAAACGCAAATAATCTGAATCCCCAAAAGTACTCCCGCACCGGAACAAAGTACAAAAAAAGCAGCAGACAAAGAGAAAACTCTCCTGTCATGCTGCAGCTTCTTCGCTCCGAGTGTTATTAAGTTGGTATTATCATACTACTTTTCAAAGTCTTTGTAAAGTAGGCTTGGCTGAATTCCTTTATTATTCTGATATTTTCCGCTGTCATAGCGGTCTGCTTCCCCCAAAACGGTATGGAAATAGATCTGGCAGATCTCCACACCCGCATAAATACGGATCGGCTGCACGCAGAACATTTCCAGTGTCCAGTACCCGGAGAAGCCTACATCTCCGAAGCCTGCCGTCACATGGATAAAAAGGCCCAGACGTCCGATGGACGAGCGACCCTCGAGCATCGGTACGAAGCATTTCGTTTTTGTATATTCATGCGTTCGTCCCAGGTACAGCTTATTCGGCTGCAGCACATAGCCCTCCTTCGGGATATGGATCAGCGTGCCTTCATTTCTTTTCTTCATGTCGAGCTCATAGTGATCATACACCATCAGCTCATCTGCCAGAGTCAGGTTGTAGCTGTTCGGATTCACTTTCTTCGGGTCAAAGGGATCGATGATGATTTCTTCCCCCATATGTCGCACGATTTCTTTGCCGGATAAAATCATTTCAGTTTTCTTCCTTCCTCTGTAAAAATTTTCCGATGCGTGAGCATCCGCCTGCGGCTGAAAGGCGCCTTCGCCTTCTCTCCCGCGATAAGACCATAGAGCTTTCTTTCCCTTTCAGAGATCCGGGGAGATACCAAAAGCTCGCCCGCATCGGAAAAAGAGATGAGATGCGCGGAGAAAAGTGCCGCATGGGTCGGACAAAGCATGAGTCCCTTTTGTGACTCGCCGTGCGTCCCATAAGGGACCGCATGGAGAAGAGAGATCCGATCTACCCCGCACACGATGCAACAGGGGTGCGCCCCCATCGATTTTCTTTTGAAATCCACATTTTTTGAAAACCGCTTTCGGATCTCATCGACCGTATGCGAAGACGAGTGGGAAAAGAGGCTCCCCTCGCATCCATATGCCGTCTCATCGCTCTCAAGCAGCTGGCGAATATCATCCAGATGCCAGATATCCGCATCCATGATCTCTCGGTACGCTCTTACGGCCTCAGGCTTCAGCACCCAGAAATAGGTACCGTTATCGTCCTCACTCCCATCGAAAACATACTCCCATGGCGAGCGGCGGATGCGAGAGACGGGCGTTTCGGAAAGACGAAATTCTCCCGTCTCTTCCTCTCTAGGCGTCTCGTCCTTCTTCTCGCTCGCATGATAGGTCAAAAGACCTCCCGACTCATACATCTCACGGATCTTATTCCCCGCCCAGCCGACACCTGCATTCAGTGCCCGATACTCCAGATGGAGCGCCTTCGCTATATTCTTTGCGTTGTCCATATAGTCTTCGGAGTGATAGAGCCGCGAGAAGATCTGCATCATCAGCGCACTCATGACCGTCTTGTCTGCCATAAGCGAGAGCCATCCCTCTGTCGTGATCTCGTCCCACCGCTTCAGCCCTTTCCGTCTGGCCATCTCGTCGCCTCCCTGCTCGCACTCTATCTCTGTCACAAAATTATTTTTCATTATAGCATCTTTCATCGTGAAAATGTAGATAGAACGGCAGAAAATAGGGACTGTCAGACAGGATTAGCCCACGGGGCGCCCTTTGCTTGTTTGCGAAAGAGGGAGCGCGGGTTCTATGGGGAAGGCGGGTTCTATGGGCTCTACGGGTTCTACGGATTCTACGGGTTCAGAGGGTTCCGCGGGAGCGGCGCATTTCGTCATCCTGAGCGGAGAAAAGCGTCGTATGTTAAAAAACGGCTTATCTGAAATAGGAAAACTGAGTCGAAGGATCTAAGCGCCGCAGAGTTTTGATAGCGCTTCGCGCCGTCGTCATCGAAAGCGTAGCCGAGGGATCTCTATGGCACTACGGTTAGTATCACATAGGCACTGATACGGAAACAAGGCCTTGGTGCCACGTATTTCTGCGTTCACACATACATCGTTTCCCGGTCTGCATGAAAGATTTCTCGCTTGCACTCGAAATGACGATGCAAGAGGGTATGATATCTCCCAGTCACCAGTCGCTCATCCCTGCTTTCAAACTTCAGGGTTCAAGGTTAGCCCGTGAGGCGTCTCATCCACTGATTGTGGATAAAAGCTTTGCTCGAATGAGGAATTAGGAATGTGCGAAGAGTATCTTCAAAACTCTGCGGCGCTTCCATGATTTGATGCGCCGCACCGCCACCTTGAACCCAGAACCCATCAACCTGAACCTTTTTACAATGCTATCATCACCGACGTCTTCTCCGCCGGCTTTTCATCATCAGCGGCCTTCTTATCCTTATTTTCAAGCGTTTCTTTTTCCTTATTGCTCATCTCGATGGTGGCCTGCTGTTTGCTCTTGGCGAGCTTTTTCAAGGCTTTATCGCGTTCCGCTTCCGGCAGGACTTTGAAGGTGAATTGTCCGTCACCGTAGATGACATAGTCCGTATCGACGGCACTCTTCGGGGTTTCTTTTTCCCCGTCTTCTTTGAGCCCGTCCTTATTTTTCAGATAATCCGGATTTTCCGGCGCTTTTTTCTCTTGAATTTCTGCCTTTTTCCCGCTATTTTCATCTTTGGAAATCATGCTGACTTCCGGATCCAGGATTTCCACGACGACCTGATTGTTCTGGTCTTCCTTCATCAGGCGGCTGTGCAGATCATTGAAATCCTTATACGTGCGGATGCGGTCTAAGATCTCATCCGTCAGATTGAACTTCTGCTGCTGGATGAGGTAGGGGAGCGGCACGACGCCGCCGCCGCGGACTTCGAGGATCATGTCTCCGTATGGCTGATCCTTCGGCACGGTAAATGTCAGATCCTTGTAGAAGACTTCTCCCCGGTAGGGGGCCAGACGCGCGCGTACATAGACGGTATCGCCCGGGCTCACGATGATCGGAGACGCAGAGGCATCGAGAAGCTGCGCGGTCTTCCGCTCGCTCGTCACATGCATGTCGACCATGATGCTGCGGAGCGGATATTTCTCAAAACGGTTCTGCTCGAGAAGCCGTACCACATTGTAGAGCTCATCTACGCTTCGCTCTGCGATGTCTTTGGACGACCAGTACATATTGCTTCGGGTGAAAGGCTTCTGCTTCAGATCCTCCGGGTAAAGCGTATAGGTGAAATCGACCGTCCCCTGTCCTTTGCGATCCATGGCATTGCTGATCGCATTGTACACCGAAGTGACGGACAAGGTCGGCAGCAGTGCTTCATTCGGGATCATGCGTACATGGAGATCTTCCTTCTTCTTCGTATCTTCATCGGTCACGGACGCATGAAGGGCGACAGAGTGTGGCAGTTTCCCCGTCACCCCGCCGATCCCGGCTCCGCGGTCCTGATTGACCGTGCCGATTTCCGCACCGACGGACCCCAGCTTGAAGGGGATATTCTTGCTCGGGATGACGGTGAAGATATAGGAATTGTGCATAAAGTAATCGGTATTTCCGCGATCCATGAAAGGATGCCCGAAAGCCACCATGCGGTTGCCGTCGACATAGGTGACAGTCCCGACGGCACCGAGCTTGAGATCGCCTGTCACCATGGTTGCCGAGACGGCGCTTCCCGGTTCAAGCGGCTGCGGCACATCATCCTGCGAAGCAGAAGCGGAAGCAAATGGCACCATGTGGAAATCCTGCATTTTCCCTGTGAGGAAATCCATCGCCTCCGGGGTGTATCCACTCGCCATGAGAGGCGTCGTGAGCGGGATCAGCCCTTTGGAGGATGGCGGGGTGAGACCCGTTTCCTTCCGGTCATCGATGGTCCAGAGCTTCAGCATGTCACCGATCGGCGTCACCATGCCGATGCGGCCGCCGGACTGTGGAAATCCATACGCCACTGCGCCCAGCAGCTTCCCATCGATATAGACCGGACTGCCGCTCATCCCCTGCGCGATGCCGTCTGTCTGATCGATCAGGGGACCGGATACTTTCACCAGCACCAGATCCCCGCCGGTCGCGCCCTTGTCTTTCATAATGCCCAGCACATCGACATCGAAGGTCTCGATCTTCGTACCGTGCACGACGGTCTTGGCATAGCCATGCATACCCTCCTGTACTTCCGATACAGGAAGAAATTCCTGTGCTGCGCAGGGCATCACGCAGGAAAGCGTGAGGCAGACCGCAGCCGCCAGACGCTTCATAGACTTTTTCAAACGATTGGGCATAGGATTCTCCCGATTAGATGATCATCTAATATAACAACTACGGAAACACGGAAATGTGCCGAACGTGACCACACTTGCTACCCGCTATTTCGTTTCCAGCACCACCACGACATCCTGTTTGGCGATTGTCTGGCCCTTCTGGACGCGGACCTCTTTGACCACGCCATCCCGATCGGCTCTTGCTGCCGGTACACCGCCGACCAGTGAGTCCACAGAGACCAGTACATCGCCCTCCTTGACAGGAGTGCCTGCCTCTATGACGGAGACAACCGTTCCATTCAATACGGCCTGCTGCGAGACGTCCGCCGCAGACGCGCTGTACACACTTACACCAGCAGCTACAAGAGCTGCCAGCGCCAAGCCGATTTTCATCGCGTTTCTCATGATGTACCTCCCTGTGTTTTAAGATTCACATATAGGTATATTATATTTTACCATTTTATCTGCCTTTTGGCATGAAGAAAATAAAAAGGGACATAACAAATGAATTGTTATATCCCCATGTATGTGACGATAGAAAGTGATTTGCCCGTTGTTCCTTAGTTGCTTAAGGCGGGTCATGATGAAGCATTGCATGAAAATGCATGTCAAGTCAGCCTCAGCGATCGATTCAGGGTTAGCCCACGGGCGGGGCGCCCACTAATTGCGTTTGAAAGCCTCGCCTGAATGAGAAATTAGAAATTAGACATGAGAAATGGTGGTGCGGCGCATAAAAATCAGAAGCGCCGCAGAGTATAAATAGGGGGATGCCCGAAAGTAGTATTCAAGTCACTAGTCACTAGTCACTTGAGCCTCCTAATCCCTAGCCACTCGTCCCTAATCCCTGCTTTCTGACTTTCCTTAGTGCAGGTCCTGCAGTGAATCCCTGAACTCATTAATATAATCCAATGAAGCCCCCGCACCGATGGCATTCACATAGGAAGGTCTCTCCGCTACCTTCGCTGAAATGCCGGTGATACGGGTGATCAGCTCATCGATTCCCTTCAGCTGAGACACCCCGCCGACAAGCATGATGCCCTGCTCTCGGATCGCTGCCAGAAGCGCCGGCGGCGTCCTCTGCAGCACATCCTGAATGTTTTTGAAAATCCTGTACAAGATCGGATTGATGGCATGCGCCACATCTTCCGCCGTCACGGCGATCTTGACCGGTGATCCCGATACGATGGAAAGGCCATACGTCTCAGCCACGCGCGGTGCCTGATCCAGATCCCAGTATGCGCCCAGCGCGATCTTGAGGCTTTCCGCCTCTTTGCGGCCGATGCGGATATGGTACTTGTCACGGATAGATGCCATGATGGCCTGATCCATTTCCAGTCCGGACTCCGGTGAGAAATGACTGACCACGATCCCATGTTTCGACAGTACGGAAACCTTCGTAGAGCCGCCGCCAATATCTACGATCATTGCGCCCTGACAGGTATCCCCCGTGAGCCCGAGACCCATCATCGCCGCGATAGGCTGATCGATGAGGACTGTCTTCCGCGCGCCCATAGCCACAGCCGCTTCCAAAAGCGCCCTTCTCTGTACGCTGCCCATTCCCCGAGACACGCACATCATGAGACGCGGATGAAAGAACATCCCTTTCAGATACGACTGATTCACGATGGAATTCAAAAGATAAGCCGCCCCGTTATAGTCGATGATCGCACTTCGCTTCATTGGATGGACGATCTCTATGTCCCGCGGCGTCTTGCCCTCCATTTCCTCTGCCTTCGTACCGTAAGCGAAGAATTCCTTCGTCACGGCGTGACGGGCGATCACAGAGGCTTCCGGAAATACGACGCCCTTATGCTTGACGTAAATCACTACATTCGACGTCCCGATATCGACGCCGATGTCTTCTGAGCCGAAAGAGCCGATCCAGTCCAGAAGGGTCTTCTGCCCCGCCAGACGCTCCGCCTTCTCTGCCAGTGCTTTAGTCTCGATCGACACGGACAATGTCTGCTCCTAACCCCTGCAGCTTTTCTACAAGATGGTCATAACCACGATCAATATGATGAAGCTCGCCCACTTCCGTCTCTCCATGCGCAGCGAGCCCTGCCAATGTCAGTGCTGCCCCTGCACGAAGGTCCGTCGCTCTGACGAAGGCACCTGTCAGGAAGGGGACGCCCTGCACGATCGCACAGCGGCCTTCGACCTGGATGGAAGCCCCCATGCGCTGCAGCTCGCCGGCATGCATGAAACGGTTTTCAAACACCGTCTCTGTGATACGGCTGACGCCGCTGCCTACAGTCATGAGTGCCATGAACTGCGCCTGCAGATCCGTAGGGAAGCCCGGATAGGGCAGCGTCTTGATATCCGTAGAGCGGATATGCCCATCACTGATGACACGGACACTGTCGACATCCTTGATCACCTTGACGCCTGCTTCTCCCAGCTTGGCAAGGAGCGGCTTCAGATGTTCATTCAATACATTTTCGATCACGACATCGCCGCCGGCCATAGCCGCTGCGATCATGAAGGTCCCCGCTTCGATACGGTCAGGGATGACCGTATGGGCGACGCCTTCCAGCTTCTTGACCCCTTCGACACGGATGATATTCGTCCCTGCGCCTTTGATGTTTGCACCCATGGAATTCAGGAACGTCACGAGATCCACGATTTCCGGCTCTTCCGCCGCATTTTCAATGATGGTACGGCCTTCTGCCGTGGCAGCTGCCATGAGGATATTCTCTGTCGCGCCAACGCTCGGGAAATCGAGATAAATGGTCGTGCCCTTCAGCCCCTTCGGTGCATATCCTTCGACATAGCCGTTGCCTACATTGATCTCTGCTCCCATGGCCTCAAAGGCTTTCAGGTGCAGATCGATCGGACGGCTGCCGATCATGCAGCCCCCGGGAAGCGCGATCTTCGCATGCCCCATCTTGGCCAGAAGGGGTCCCATGATCAGGAAGGAGGCTCTCATACGGCTCATAAGCTCATAAGAAGCTTCGGTCTTATTCACCCCGGATGCATCAAAGGTCAGGACATTGTCCTCTCTCTGCACTTTGACACCCAAAGACTCCAGTACGCTGCAAATGGTCACCACATCATCGAGATTTGGCGCATCGACAATGGATGCCGGCGTCTCTGGCAAAAGTGTCGCTACAATGATAGGAAGAACGGCATTCTTTGCGCTGGAAACACGGACGTGTCCACGCAGAGGATGTCCACCATGAATTACTAATTTTTCCAAAAGGAATCACTCCTGTACTGATGAAATACTGAAAGCAAAGATCTATATGATGCCGCAGCCAAAAGGTGCGGCGGCGCTATCCTACAAACGTCAATTATATGTATGATACCATAAAAAAACAAGGGATTTCAATGTGAAAATTGGATGAAAAGTGCCGGGTTGACCTCAGGGGCGTGCCGTCCCATCAATTGTGTTTGAAAGCTTCGATTAAATGAGAAATTAGAAATGAGAAATGCGAAATGGTGGTGCGGCGCATAAAAGGAGGAGGCGCCGCGGAGTTTTATATAAATAATGAATAAACTGTTTTATATAATGAGGGGGTATTGGAGCACTATATGAATTGTGTGCCCCTTCCGGCACTTCTCACTTCTAACTTCTAACGAAGTCCAGAAGTTGATGAATCGCAATACTAGTCACCAGTCACCAGCCACTCATAACCGCTTACTGCTCCAGCGATTCCGTGACGCGCTTGACGCTTTCCGAGTCTCCCAGAATGATGAGCATATCCTGTTCCTTCATCTTCATATCCGGCCGCGGATTGACAAACATATCCCCTCCGCGCTTGATCGCAACGACGGTGATGTTGTATTTCCTTCTGACATCAGTATCGATCAGGCTCTTGTCCACCCATTCCTGCGGCACATGGATAGAAAGAATAGTGATGTTATTCTCCATCTCGATATAATCGACAATCCCCGGAGAAATCAGATTGTGCGCGACACGGACACCCATTTCCTTCTCTGAGTAAATGATCTTGTCTGCGCCGATCTTCTGCAGCATTTTCCCATGAATCGGATCCAAGGCTTTGACAACGATCTTCTTGACGCCCATTTCCTTTAAAAGCAGTGTCGTCATCAGGCTGGCTGACAGATCGCCGACAGAAACGACAGCGATGTCCGCATTGCCCGCGCCGATGGCTGCCAGGTTCTTCTCATCCGAGCAGTCCGCACAGACCACGTAGCCCAGTGTATCAGAAAGGTCCTGCACCACTTCTTCATCGATATCCATGGCCATGACGTCATAGCCCATCTTTTCCAATGTGACGGCGACACTGATGCCAAAGCGGCCCAAGCCTGCTACGAAAAACTGTAATTTCTGTGCCATAGAGAGTACCTCGTGATGGATGATTCTATGGAAACGCTGATTCAATCGCAGAATCAGCGTTTCCATATCTCTTTATTCTGCAATAATAAATGGTTCAAGTTAGCAACCCCCATTTCAAATGGGGGTTTATTTGGAACCCCTCCGGGGTTTTGTACTGACACCTGCCTATGGC
>UQRR01000059.1 GCA_900543455.1 uncultured Dialister sp. | reverse complement strand
AAAAAAGGACTTTTGATTCGCAAAAATCGAAAGTCCTTTTTTGTGTTCATGGAGCTATTATTTCACAGCCCCTTTTTATCTAATCCCTAATCCCTAGTCACCAGTCACTCAATATTCTGTACCTGCTCGCGAATCTTTTCCAGCTCGGTTTTTACCTGAATGACGGTATCAATGACTTCCGGATCGCTCGCCTTGGACGCTGTCGTATTGGCTTCCCGATTGATTTCCTGCAGCAGGAAATCGAGTTTACGTCCGATGGGCTCTTCGCTCTCGAGCATGGCATCGAACTGATCCAGATGGCTTGCCAAACGGACGACTTCTTCCGTGTAGTCCGTTTTTTCAGAGAAAAGAGCAACTTCTTCCAGAATACGGCCTTCATCGACCTCGAAGTTCATCTGTTCCAGGATCTTTTCCATGCGCTGGCGCAGGCGCTCCTCATAGGCTTTGGCGGCGAGATCCTGACGGGAGAGCAGGAAGGCGAGCTTTTCCCGCAGGAATGCCAGACGCTGTTTCAGGTCAAGTTTCAGGTTATGCCCTTCGCGCTGGCGCATTTCGATGAGCGAGCCAAGTGCCCCCTCCATCGCTGCCATCACTAGCGGTGCCATCTCTTCCTCGGACACATCCTCTTTTCTGACAGTGAGGAAAGGTTCCGGCAGAGAGAGCAGGTCAGAGACATGCACTTTCCCTTTCTTCACGCCTTTTCTTCCGCTGATATTAGCTAAAGCAGAAAGATAGGCAGAGAGCAGACCTTCATTCACTTCGACATGCGTCGCACTCGCGGAAGCGGCCGGCGTAAAAGTCAGAAAAATATTCAATTTCCCGCGCGAAAGTGTTTTCTTGGCCGCTACGCGGGCTATCTCTTCTAAGCTGCCGGAAAAATGGTCACTTCTGATATTGATTTCCAAAAACCGGCTGTTCACCGCTTTGATCTCTGCGGTCACGCAGCCGATCTCGCTTTCGCCGATCCCTCGGCCAAAACCAGTCATGCTGTTCATCATAGTTCTCCTTATGAAATAGTAAAGGAAACACGGATCCCGCGATGGAATCAGCGTTTCCCTTACATCGGATGCTTGGTCACGCATCCTTCTTATCCGAAATAATCTCCCTCAAAGACTTTGACAGCCGGCCCGGTCATGAAGACGTGGCTCTCCGGATTTCCATCCCACTCGATATGGAGCGTGCCGCCGTCGAGGTCGACATCCGCATAGTCTTTGGTACGGCCATTCAGAATCGCTGCGACGACCGTCGCACAGGTGCCGGTACCGCAGGCCATGGTGATCCCGGTGCCTCTTTCCCACACGCGCATGCGGAAATGGTGCTCGCCCAGCTGCTCTACAAATTCCGTATTCGTTTTTTTCGGGAAATGGGCATCGACTTCCAGATGCGGACCTTCCCCGGTGAGGTCGACGTCTTTGATATCGTCTACGAAGATGACACAGTGCGGATTTCCCATGGAAACGCAGGTGACGGTATAGGTCTTGCCATTCGCTTCATTGGTGAGCGGCTGTGCGATGACAGGCTCTTTGCCATAGCCTGTGACAGGGATCTCATCCGCCAGAAGATGCGGCCTTCCCATATCGACACGCACATTCCCGTCCTCGAGAATTTCCGGATAGAGGATGCCTGCTCCGGTTTCCACCGAAAAGCGCTTCTCTTTCACCAGCCCCAGCTCATACGCCCAGCGCGCCAGACAACGGATGCCATTCCCGCACATCTCGCCTTCCGAAGCGTCATTGTTGAACATGCGCATACGAATATCTGCCTTGTCCGAAGGCAAGAGGAAAATCACGCCATCAGATCCCACGCCGAAGTGGCGGTCACTGATAGCGACGATTTTGCGATATACATCATCAAAATTTTCTTCAAAGCCATTCACAAATACATAGTCATTGCCGCAGCCATGCCATTTGGTAAAGTGCATAGTAGTTTCATCCTTTCTATATGACAATCCAGGGAAACACGGATCAAATATCTTACTATCATTGTTATTTTACCATATTTCCCGCACGCTTTCACTTTCGTGATATACTTATAGAAGTATTTCATCGGCTTTGCGCTTGAGCAGGGAGTAGAAGTGACTGGTGACTAGTGACTAGTAGCTAGTAGCTAGGGATTAGGTTTGCGATATGAGAAAACCGCTAGTTTCAAATCTCCGCGGCGCTTCTATATTTTTTTGCGCCGCACCAGCACTCCTCACTCCTCATTCCTCACTCCTCATTCAAGCAGAGCTTTCATCCCCAATCAAGGAACGGCACGCCCCGTAGGCCCGAACCTTGTTCCCCATAATATTTTTCCCCCAAAAAGGAGTCCCTCATGCAAATTGACAGTGCCTCTTTATATCTTTTCGTCAAAGAGCTGCAAAAGCTCCTCATCCCTGCACAGGTACGGCAGATCCATCAGATCGATAACCGCATCATGGACATCGAGCTGTTCTGCCCGAATGCGAAGCCCGTCCATATGATCGCGAATACCCATACGCCGCCGGTCGTATACCTCACATCGAAGAGCAAGGTGCAAAACCAGTATACCCCGTCACAGACCTTCTGCATGACACTGCGTAAGCATCTGGAAGGAAGCCGTCTCTCTGAAGTACGGCAGATCGACATGGACCGCATCCTTGCCTTTTCCTTCGACCGCATCGAGGCTGCCGGAGAGATCGTCACCAAAACGCTCTGGGCTGAGCTTCTCCCCTCCTCGCCGAATCTGATCCTGACGGAAGGGGATACGATCATCGATGCCTGTCTGCGCGGCAGGAAGGGCGACCGTCTGCTCGTCCCCGGGGAAACGTACCATCTACCGACAAACAGCGCGCGTATGAATTTCATGCAGTTCTCCAAAGAGGAGCTGAAGAACATCTTAGACTACAGCAAGACGGGCGAAGCCACGATCGAAGAGTGGATTTTCCACACGTTCAATGGTTTCTCGCGTTTCCTTGTCGACGAGCTGGGGCATCGAAGCCAGATTTCTACGAGCGAACCCCTCTCCTCGCTCTCGGACGGGAAAAAGGATGCTTTGCTCACGGCGATGCTGTCCCTCAAAGAGGATATCATGGCCTCGGATGCCCTTCACATCTACCAGAATGCCAAGGGAAAGCCGATGGTCAGTCCGATCGCTCTGCCTTTCCTCGGCGAGGAAATCGAATGCACCCCCATCGTCCCGTGGCTCGAAAAGGAAGCTGAATCTTCCGGCGGCACCATGGCCGCGCAGCTCTCTGACTACCAGAAAAAGATCCACACCCTTATCAAAAGAGAGGAGCGAAAAATCCAGAAGATCGAAGGGGAAATGAAGGAAACGTCCAAAACGGAGCAATACAAGCTCTGGGGCAATCTGCTCGCGATCTACGCCTATGAAAAGATCCATGGCAGGAAAACACTCTCGGTCGAGAACCTTTTCAATGATCCCCCCACGAAAGAAACGATCCCTGTCGATCCGCTTCTTTCCGTCACTGCAAACAGCCAGCTCTATTTCAAAAAATACAATAAAATGAAAACGCGCCTCGTCATCGGGCGTGAAAAGCTGGATGAATGTCGTGAAAAAATCGGCTACTTGGAAGATGTGCTGTATTTTGCCACGGAGGTCAAAACCAAAAAGGATCTGGATGCTTTGAAAGAAGAGCTGAAAGATACCGGTATCGAGCGCATCGGCGGCCGGAAACAGAAACCTGTAAACCGCAAGCGTAAGAACGAACCTCTCCTGACCACGCTCACCATCGACGGCTTCCGCGTCCTCATAGGAAAGAACAATACCCAGAATGAATTCCTCACACTCAAAAAAGCGGCCAAGACGGATCTGTGGCTGCATGCACGGCAGATCCCCGGCTCGCATGTCGTCATCGAGACAGAAGGCATGACCGTCCCCCTCGCGACCATTGAAAAAGCCGCTGCCTTGGCCGCATGGAACAGCAAGGGCAAAGACTCCGGCAAGGTGGATGTGGACTATACGCTTATCCGCTACGTCAAAAAGATCCCGAATGGTCCACCAGGCCTTGTGAATTATACGCATCAGAAGACGATCGCTGCGATTCCGACGGACATAAAGGATGAGTAGTGGCTGGTAGCTGGTAGCTGGTAGCTGGTAGCTGGTGACTAGTGACTAGTGACTGGGGATTAGGGATTAGGGATTGGGGATTAGGAGTGACCAGGAGACTAGGAGACATCAGACTCTCGTATCGTCATTTCGAGCGAAGCGAGAAATCTTTCTTGCTTACCGCTAAACGAAAGATGTGTGAAAGCAGAAATACGTAGCACCAAGGCGTCGTTTACGTACCGGTGCTTATGTGATACTGACCGCAGCGCAAGAAAGATCCCTCGACTACGCTCGGGATGACGATAGCGCAAAGCAATATCAAAATTCCGCGGCGCTTCATTATTTTATGCGCCGCACTACCATTCCTCATTCCTAATTCCTCATTCGAGCAGTGCCTTCAAACAGAATCAATGGGGATACCCCCACAAGCAATAGAAAACGCGCCGATGAGCGATATACTCATCGACGCGTTTTCTATTTCATGCATGCACCAGAAGCGCGAAGCAGACTGTCTCACTATTCTTTCAAGCGGATCTTCCCTTCCGTGATGGTGATTTTCCGCTCTTTCAAAAGATGTCCCACGGCTCTTTTGAAAGCGGACTTGCTGATACCGAGGGTACTCTTGATGAGATCGGCATCGCTCTTGTCTGTGAGCGGAAGGAGCCCGCCATGGCGCTCCATGCAGGCGATGAGAAGAGCCATGTCCCCTTCCATCGCTTTTTCCTTCTGCGGACGAAGTGCCAGATTCACACGGCCGTCGCTGCGGATATAGGAAATCCGTCCCGTCACTTCTTCCCCAAGGCGCACGGATTTCGCAAGCTCTGTCTTGTGGATGAAAGCGAGATGACGGTCTCTTGTCACAAGGAAAAGACCTTCCCCGGTTTCGTTATACACGGTGCCGGTCAGTGTATCTCCGAGCTTTGCCTCTTGGAAAGGCAGGGCGATGACGCGCATTTCTTCATCGACATGCATGGTGACAGCGAGACGGCCGGTCTTGTCTTCGTAGAGCTTGACCCAGATCTGCTGTCCTTCGGTGACATTCTCTATCATCTGAGAGAAAGGCAGGAAGATGCCTCGCTCCGTCCCTACGTCGACGAAGGCACCGAAACGGGTCGTCAAAAGGACTGGCGCATATCCGATGCCGCCGATGGCGATCTGCGGCAGGCGCATACTGGCGGTCAGGCGATGATGCGGGTCGTGGTAAAGGAAAACCTTGACTCTCTCTCCTTCCTTCACTTCGTGGGTCTGCTGCCCTTTGTGCAGGAGGATGTCATCCTTCGAATTTCCCGTGCCTCCATCCAGAAAGGCACCAAAGCCGGACACGCGGACGACCGGAAGCTCTGCGATGGAGTTTTCCTTATAGATACTTTCCTGTCTGGCAGGAATCCTGGTCTCTTCCATTTATTTCTCCGTTTCTCCCTCGTCGTGGTATTCTTCCGTCGGGGCTTCTTTCCAGAGGGTATCGAAATCATAATGGCGTCTTTCTTCATCGGTGAAGATGTGAACGATCACATCGCCGAAGTCGAGAAGGATCCAGTCCCCTTCGCGGTAACCTTCCTTGCGGGTGGCTTTCACGCCGAGTTCTGCCATCTTTTCTTCCACTTCATCCGCCGCTGCCTGCGACTGCTTCTGGTTTCTGGTCGAGCAGAGGACGAAATAGTCTGCGATCGAAGTGAGGTCGCGGACATTCAGGACTTTGATCAGTACGCTCTTCTTGTTCGATAATGCTTCGCAAATGGTCTGAAGATTGGTTTCCATATGTATACTCCTTTTTTGACATAAGTTGCTGGTGATTAGTGATTAGTGACTAGGGATTGGTGACTAGGGATTAGTAGCTAGGGATTAGGTTGGCGATACGAGAAAATCGCTAATTTCGAACCTCCGCGGCGCTTCGGATTTTTATGCGTCGCACCACCATTTCGCATTTCTCATTTCTAATTTCTCATTCAAGAGAGGCTTTCATTCGCCATCAAGAGTGAGACGCCCCTGTCGATCCCGTCGAACCTTTTCTTGTCTATGACTCCATCGTGAGCGAGAGGACTTTCTGGGCTTCCACGGGATTCACCACCCATGTCTTGACCTTCCCGATGGTCTGCATTTCACCGGGGAAAATGATGAATTTGCATCCTTCCGGCGGATAGCCGGTCAGCCGATAGGCCAGAGAGGCCGCGTCCGATGGCGTGATATCGCTCTCGATAGCAGAGAAGCCGTAGCGGACGGTCAGAAAGTTCCGCAGTGCCATGCGGCTCTGGAGATGCGAGAGAAGGATCTTGAGGAATCGTTCCTGTCGCTGGATACGGCCGATTTCTCCATCTTCCTTATCCACGTAGCGGACATAGCCGAGTGCCTGCTCGCTGTCCATGGGCTGGTAGCCCTGATTCAGCCCGATATCGAAGGCCCCATCCTGATCGAGATGTTCCATATATTTTTCTACATAGAGAGAAATGGGACCCGCTTTGGACATATTCTCCCGGAAATCTGCATAGTTCACGACTGCATACTTGTCGATGCGGATGTGGAGCAGATTTTCCACCGCTGACTTTGTCTCCTCTGCGCCGCCTTCTTTGAACGTATCCTTCAGAAGAAGATTCGTCTTTTCCTGACGGATGACCTTTGTATTCGGCGGGATAGAGATGAATGTCATTTCTTTTTTCTTATCGTTATCTGCCAAAAGCAGCATGGCATCGGCTTCTCCTCCTGCCTTTTCATCCTCTCCGATGAAAAGATAGTAGGTGGGCTTCCCCTGCTCGGCATCCGCCCCCCGTGACGCGAGATGGATGACTTTTTCTGCCCCGAAGATGAGCAGCAAAGCCGCCAAGATAACGATCAGCAGGAAGAGCAGGATTTTTTTGAATTTGATCTTTGACTTGCCTTTTTTCGTTTTCATAACCTTTGAGGTAAAACCTCCTTCACGTATAGACCGGCGCGAAATCACTTCCCGATTCAATCTTTATTCGATTTTACTCTTGTATTTCAATGAGTGGCTAGGGATTAGGGATTAGGGATTAGGAGTGACTAGTGACTGGTAGCTAGTGACTGGTAGCTAGGGATTAGGTTTGCGATACGAGAAAACCGCTAGTTTCAAACCTCCGCGGCGCTTCCATATTTTTATGCGCCGCACCACCATTTCGCATTTCTCATTTCTAATTTCTCATTCAATCGAGACTTTCAAACGTAATCAAGGGGCGAGCCGCCCCCAGAGGCTAACCCAGAATCATAAACCCATAAATCATTTTAACCAAGGAGTTTTTTCCATGCTTACAGGAAAACAGAAACAATACTTAAAAGCTCTTGCTGTGCAGCTGCCGGCGGTCGTGCAGATTGGTAAAGACGGCATGAGTGAGACGGTCATCCAGAGTGTGGATGACGTCTTGACGGCACGCGAACTGATCAAAGTGAAGATCAATCAGAATTCGGACGAAGATATCAAGAGCACCGCTCTCTACCTCGCAGGGCATCTCTCCTGCGAGATCGTGCAGATCATCGGCAGAAACTGTGTTCTTTTCAAGAAAAAAGAAAAGAAGTCGCACTATGAATTACCTTAAGACCGGAGATCGCGGAGCGATTCTGAAGAAAAAGCGTGTGGTCGTGAAGGTCGGTACCAGCTCGATCACCTATGAAAATGGGAAAGTGAATTTCCGCTACCTGGATCATCTGACGCGGCAGCTTGCTGACCTCAAAAACCGCGGTCTTGATGTGGTACTCGTCACTTCGGGGGCGATCGGCGTGGGACTGCCCATGTTGGGATTTCATAAGAAGCCGGATTTCCTGCCTTACAAACAGGCAGCGGCGGCCGTGGGGCAGGGCGCGCTCATGAATACCTATGAGCATCTCTTCCATGAATACGGGCAGACCGTTGGGCAGCTCCTTTTCACGAAGGGCGATGCGGTGAATTCGAAGCGCTATCTCTACATGCGAGGTACCATTCAGGCACTTCTTGAACTTGGAGCGATCCCGATCGTGAATGAAAATGATGCGGTATCCGCAGATGAGATCAAGATTGGCGACAATGACACGCTGTCTGCCATCGTCGCAAGCGTGGCCGAAGCCGACCTTTTGATCATTCTTTCCGACATTCAGGGCCTGTATACGAAGGATCCGAAGAGTCATCCGGATGCAGAGCTGATCCATGAAGTCCCCGCCTTCTCCCGTGAGCTTTTTTCCATTGCCGGCGGCGCGGGTACAGCGCGCGGTACGGGCGGCATGTATACGAAGATCCAGGCAGCGGAGATCTGCGTGCATTCTGGCATTGATATGATCATTGCGAAAAGCGATGAGAAAGAAGTCCTGCTGCGCATCATGGATGGGGAGGAGATCGGGACACTCTTCCGTGGTGAAAATGTGCATCCGCAGCTGAAGAAGCGGGATATCATCATCGGTACGGCGGTCAAAGGCAAGATCTTCGTCGATGAGGGATGCAGAAAGGCGCTCCTTGAAAAGGGCTCTTCACTCCTTCCTGTCGGTATCATTGATGTAAAAGGCGCTTTCAGTGATGGGGATACGGTTGCCGTGTACTTTGAGGATCAAGAACTGGCCCGCGGTATTTCCCACTACAGCAGTGAAGATGTACAGAAGATCATGGGACATCGCACCGAAGGGCTTTCCGAGGCTCTCGGCATGGCAGCGCCCTATGATACGGTCATCCACAGAGACAATCTCTTGGTGATGAGATAACGTTTCCCGCTGGTTTTATGGGGTGAAGCGCCAGAAAGTGAAGAGATTTCTGCTGGCAGACAAAATGAAATTTTCAGAAAAACTATACTGGATGGCGTACTACTATACCCGCCATCCGAAAGGGAAATTTGAACTGTCCCATATTCTCGAGCTTTTGGCATTCTGGGCAGTTTGTATTTTAGTGTGCGAAACGGTGCTGTATCTATGGCTGAACGGATAGGAATTTTTGGCGGTTCTTTCAATCCCATTCATGTAGGACATCTGGTGATTGCAGAAGCGGCCTGGCAGGAGTTTTCTCTGGGCAAGGTGCTTTTTATCCCGTCCGGGGATACGCCGAATAAGGACATGCACCATATCGACAAGGATATCCGCTATGCGATGGTGGAAAAAGCCATCGAAGGAAATGGACATTTCATGATTTCGCCCATAGAGCGCGATCGCAAAGGCCCTTCCTATACGGTGGATACCATCCGCATTCTCCAGCGTGAGTTTGGCGATGCGTATGAATTCTACTTCATCTGCGGCACTGATGCCGTGGCGGATCTGCCGACATGGAAATACAACAGGGAGCTTCTTTCTGCCTGCCATTTCATCTGTGCGAGCCGTCCGGGCAATGAAAGCGAGATCCAGAAGTCCATCGCTTACTTCGGGGAGTTGGGACGAGAAAAGATTCATTTTCTAAAGACGCCCGAGCTGGATATTTCCTCTACCATCCTTCGGCGCTGGATCGCTGAGAAGAAATCGGTGCGCTACTTTATCCCGGATCCGGTGATCGAGATCATCAGGGAAAATCATTTGTATGAATGATGCGGAAAGCTTAGGGAAACGCTGATTAAATCGCAGAGTCAGATTCCACAAGAATTTTTATACATCACTTCGTCATAGCCTTCCTTAAATAGCTCGCTATTCGCGTCAGGCTATTCCTCGTCATGTATAAAAATTCAAGAGTAAAATCTGACAACGATTTAATCAGTGTTTCCCTAGCGGTACAAAAACCGTCCTGCAAATGATTTTGCAGGACGGTTTTTTGCCTTCATCCCCGTATCGTCATTTCGAGCGAAGTCGAGAAATCTTTCTTGCACACCCGTTTTCTTACCAGATGGCTCTACTGGTTTGTATGTTTCCTACGCGATCTCACACTCACCATTTTCCCTTCTGCTATGACGATCCCTCGGCTTCGCTCGGGATGACATTGCGGGAAGAGCGCTGTCTATCATCCGTGGGAGCCAACCCCCTGCCCTTCGGGCATCCCCCTTCCAAAGGAAGGGGGTACGACTCTCACCCTCCTTTCTCCGGAAGGAGGTGCCCCGGAAGGGCGGAGGTTGGCCTCCCGCATGTTTGACTATCCTCATCCCCGTATCGTCATGAGGGGCGAAGTCGAGAAATCTTTCTGACACACCCGTTTTCTTGTCGGATGGCTCTACCGGTTTGCAGGTTTCCTACGCTATCTCACACTCACCTTTTTCCCTTCTGCCAGGAAGATCCCTCGGCTTCGCTCGGGATGACGGCTCGGGGACATCACCCCATCCCCTCTTTTTCTCCGCTGAAGTTCAGATAGGTGTCGAGGAGCATGATGTAGATGTCTGTCGGGCTTTTGTCTTTCCACTCGTGAAAGGTGTCCCGATGATAGATGAGCCATGGGAAGGTGACGAGGGTGGTTTCCGAATGGGCGAAGACATTTTCCAGTGTCTTGTGGTAGGCTTTTTCGGAAATCATGGCGCCGGCTGCATTTTCGTAGGATACGTGCGGACGGCCGGCGTCATCGTAGAAGGTGTGGGTCGTGGCGATGGTTTTCGCGTGGAGTGTCCCGTCCTGCAGGGAGAGGGCGAGGTTCGCTGTGCCATACTCGGCGCCGTCGCGGTATTCGTCGGTGAAGGAGTACCACTGGATGCCATCGATGCCGTTCACGCTCATCGGCACGTAGTTTGTCATCATGACATCGGCTTCGGGGCGCTCATCGGGCCATGATTTCCTGCAGGGGATGAGCGCGTCTTTCGCTTCATTCACTTCGTAAATCCGTGTATATGTGGAGAGTCCTGTGCCGCCGGATTCGGCGACGAGGATTTCGAGGCGGCCATTGCCGTCCAGGTCGCTGCACATATAGCCGACGGTGTCCATTCCGGGCTCTGCCAGTTCCCAGACGTCGCGGCTCTCTGCGATGAGATGGATCTGCTCTTCTGCGTCCTGTACCATCATGGCGGCCTGTGCGGGATGCGCGCATGGCAGGGCCGCGAGGGCGAGCAGGATAAGATATTGACAGGTATGTTTCCACATGGGGATCCTCTCCTTTCTTTTATCAACAGGAAATGGTGACTAGTGACTAGTGACTAGTGACTGGTGACTTAAATACCACTTTCGGGCATCGCCTTATTTATACTTCGCGGCGCTTTCCAGTTTTGATGCGCCGCACCACCCCTTTTGAACCTTCAGAACCCGTTGAACCTATTGAACCCATCAACCTGAACCCCGAACCCCTAAAAGTGTCTTCCTCCCCCGCCGTGGCTGCCATCGGCGGCGGAGCCTCCGCCGTCTCTGTCCCGGTCTTTTTCTTTCGGAGTGCGGGTGATGTTCATGAAGAGGAAGGTATCATTCTGATCCGTCAAGTGGAAGCTCTTTTTCACAAGGTAGGCGTCGGCTGCTGTCTGGCGGCGGACGTTGCTCATGGAGGCGATGAGGCTGTAGCGGACGACGAAGCCGAAGATGAGTGCCATGATGAGCGCAAGACCGAAGGCCACATAGAAGTCGATGTCTGCGTCCGGATCGTAGGCTTCGCCTTCTGTCTGATAGTAGTCGAGCATCTCGTCCACGCGAGATGCATAGGCGAGGAAGGCGTCGGCGTACCGGTCGTCTTTCAGCTGCTGGTGGAAACCGTCGAAGAGGTAGTCTATGCCGGCTTCGTCGGTGATTTTGGCGCGCATGGCGTTATCCGTGGAAATATAGGCGTCGCGGGTATCCATCGCAAGGATGAGGACCATGTTTCCGTTTTCACCATCGGTGTAGGCTTTGTCCAAGACTTGGTTGGCGTATGTCCCGGTTTCCTTCCCTCCGGTGGACTTCACGGTGACGATGGCCACGCGGACTTGGTATTTCTCTTCGACGGCTTCGAGGGCGTCTCTGATGTCTTTCTTCTCTTCTTTCGTGAGGAGCTTCGCATCGTCTACGAGAGAAGGTGTCTTCGCGAGGGCGTCGATGCCGGAGAGCAGGGAGAAGATCGCCACAAGCGCGAGGAGGATGCTGCATAGTTTTTTCATGGCGGTCCTCCTTACATGAAAAGCCGCAAAAGGAAATAGAAAATCGGGAGAAGCACGAGGGTGGTGATGCCCATGTAGAGGAAGGATTTCGCATTGTCGTAGGGCAGGCTTCCTACGATCTTTCCTGTCTGTCCATTCATCATGAAGGTGTAGGGTACGCCCTTGTAGCGGGTGGTGAGGATCCAGACGGGCACCATCGCGTAAGAGACGTTATTTTCTTCTTTCTCTACCATGCGGTCTTCGGCATGGGTGCGGGTGTAGCCGGTGACGGTGCTTTCAAGGACGCCAACGGCACTTTCTTCGATGCGCGCGGAGGCGCGGGGCTCGGAGGCTTTGGCATCGACGTCGTACTTATCTGCGAGGCAGCCGGTGAAGTAGGCGCTCGAGAAGGGGACGAGGTCTGCGTAGTGGAAGGGCTCGATGCTTTCCATATAGGTGTCGTCCATCTTCGTGCTGCCGTCGACGGGAATTTTTTGAAATCTCATCGTCCCGCTTCGTTCGCAGCGGTAGATGCTGGTCTCTGTGATCGTCTCATCGGGAGTATCGATGACATGGTCGCTTTCTGCGCGGAAGACGGCACTCGCACGGACGTCCGCATCGAAGAGCCAGAATGGCACGTACATCGGCTGGATGGCTTCTACGCGGTTGTTCTTCGTAAATGCTGACGGGAGAAGGTATTTCCCTTTGTAGAAATCTTTCAGTGCGGCGACGGCTTCTTCTTTCGTCTTTTTGAAGGGGATGATGGAGTCGGGCTTCAGCATCCCATCAAATCGGGCGGGAATCATGGTGGGATTGCCGCAGTAGCAGCACTCGGTCGCCATGGTATTCTCATCGCAGACGATCTCAGCGCCGCAGGAGGAGCAGGTGACGACTTTCATCATGGCGGCTTCTTCTTCGCTCCATGCGCTGCCGGCTGTTTTCGTATCCCATTTCTTTTCTTTGGATTTTTCTGCCTCGATCGCCTGTTCCTGTTTCTTGGCGAAGAGGTCTTCGATCATTTTTGTCTCGAACTCGGTATCGCAGTACGGACACACGACTTTCTGCGCGCCGGGCGCAAAGTCTAAGGGTCCGCCGCAGTTCGGACAGGTATAGCTGACTGTCGTGTCGGCCATAGGATTCACCTCTCTTTTTTGTTGGTGGAAATCGAAAAAGGTTCGTGGAGGAACAGTCCCAACGGAAAAGGGGGAAATGTGGAGTGGTGACTGGGTAGACTGGGAGACTTCAGCAGTCAGATCTTTTTGGCTGTCCATTTTTCCGCTTTTTGAACATACGGCGGGCCAA
>UQRR01000058.1 GCA_900543455.1 uncultured Dialister sp. | reverse complement strand
TATGGATTTTTATACATAGCTTCGTCATCATCTTCCTTAAATAGCTCGCTATTCGCGTCAGATGATTCCTTGCTCTGTGTAAAAATCCAAGAATGAAATCAGACAACGATTTAATCAGTGTTTCCTTAAGTGGTCAAATTTCATATCATTGGCAACGAAGTCCATGGCAAAGTAGTTTTGCTGTGGACTTTTTTGAAGCGAAGGCTTCAGGAGGAAAAACTATGTACAGTATGGCAGCACCCCATGCGAAGGGGAAAAGCGCAGAGGATAATATTTTTGCCGCAAACAACCGCGCGATTGCGCTGGCGGAGAAGATCGGCACAGAGAATGTGGTGAATGCGACCGTCGGATCCATTCTGGATGAAGATGGCAGCTTGGTCGTGCTGGATGTGGTGAAAGAGGCTCTCTCGGTCCTCACGCCGAAGGAAATGTGCGCGTATGCACCGATTCAGGGATATCGCGCCTTTCTGGATGCCTGCATCGACCAGTGCTTTGGCAAGTCGCGTCCGGAGGGCTACATCGATGCCTGCTCGACCCCCGGCGGCACGGGCGTGCTGCATCATGTGGTGCACAACTACTCGGAGGTCGGAGACGAGGTCCTCATCTCTGACTGGCACTGGGGCGCCTATGACAGTCTGATCGATGATAACAACCGCAAGGTGCGCACCTTCTCTCTTCTGACAGAGGACGGTCATTTCCATGCGGCGGATCTCAAGGAGAAGGTGGAAGATATCCTCTCTCGTCAGGACAATATCGTCATCATCCTGAATGGTATCGCGAACAATCCGACGGGCTATTGCCTCTCGGATGAGGAATGGCAGGCAGCCATCGATGTATTGAAAGAAGCGGTCCGGGATGAAACGAAGAAGGCGATCCTGGTGCCGGATGTGGCATACCTTGACTACAGCGGCGAGAAGGAGGAATGCAGAAAATTCTTCCGTCTTTTCGGCGGCCTCCCGAAGAATATTCTGACGGTCTGTGCCTACACCCTGTCCAAGGGCTTCACCATGTATGGCCAGCGCATGGGCGCGATGATCGGGATCTCCTCCGATAAGGATGTCATCAAAGAATTCGTAGATATCAACCAGTACGCCAGCCGTGCGACCTGGTCGAACTGCAACAGTGCAGCGCAGAATGCGATGATCCGCATCTGCCGCGACGATGAAAAGATCAAAGCGCTCGATGCAGAGCGCGCCAAGTATTTCCGCCTCATTCAGGACAGAGCGGCGATCTTCATGAAGGAAGCGAGAGAGGAAGGCGTGAAATTCGTCCCCTACATCTCTGGCTTCTTCATCACCATCCCGGTCACCAAGTCCCAGGCGGTCTGCGACTATCTGGAAAAGGAGCATGTCTTCATGGTACCGCTGAAGAAAGGCATCCGCCTCGCCGTCTGCTCCGTCTCCAAACCTAAGATGGCCGGTCTTGCTCACAAGCTCGCCATCGCGATCAAAGAAGCAGGCGCAGAGCAGTGACTAGTGACTAGTGACTGGGGACTAGGTGTTAGAAGTTAGACTACAGACGTCAGACATCTGACGTCTGTAGTCTAATGTCTCCAAGTCTCAAGCGGACATCGCCCTTTTTATACTCCGCGGCACTTCATTATTTTTTGCGCCGCACCACAAGTTTGAAAGCAGGGATTGGGAATTGAGTTTGAGATTAGTACCGCTTCCCACGTATCGTCATCCCGAGCGAAGCCCTCGATCTTTCTTGCACACCGGTAAGAAGTCAGTGCGAGATAGCAGAAAGACGCAGAACAAAAACGTCGTTGATGAAATGGCGCATACATGCTGATTTCCGTACTGCAATAGAGATCTCTCGGCTACGCTCGAGATGACGACGACGCGAAGCGCCATCAAAATTCCGCGGCGCTTCCATATTGTTATGCGCCGCACCACCATTTCGCATTTCTAATTTCTCATTCAAGCAGAGCTTTTATACGTAATCAAGGGGTAGCACGCCCCATGGGCTAACCCTGAACCCAACCACAAAAAAGCCGAGATGAGCAAACCTCATCTCGGCTTTTTGCATACGATTTATTCTTCTGCCAGCACGTCCTTCATGATGGCGACCGCTTTCTTCAGCTGTTCCATAGGGATATTGAGCGCAGGGAGGAGGCGGATCTTTTCTTTCGCTGTGAGGACGACGACGCCTTTGGCGAGGAGTTTTTCTACGATCGGTCCGACAGGCGCGACCGGTTCGATGCCGAGCATGAGGCCCATGCCGGCGACGGATTTCACGCCTTTGGCACCTTCCATTTCCTTTTTGATATAGTCGCCCTTTTCCTTGACGGAGGTAAGGAGAGCGTCATCGATCTCCTTCAGGATGGAGATCGCACCGGCGCAGGCGATCGGGTTGCCGCCGAAAGTGGAGCCGTGGGTACCGTAGGTGAAGACGTCCTGTGTCTTTTCGCCGAACATCGTCGCGCCGATCGGAAGACCGCCGCCGAGGCCCTTGGCGGTGGAGACGATATCAGGCTGTACGTCGAAATTCATGTAGCCGTAGAGCTTGCCCGTGCGGCCATTGCCGGTCTGGACTTCATCGACGATGAGGAGGATGTCATGCTCCTTGGCATACTTGTTCACGCCTTCGAAGAAATCCTTGTCGAGGGGATGCACGCCGCCCTCGCCCTGGATGGACTCCATCATGACGGCGCAGACATTCGGATTCTTTTCGCAGAGGTCGATGAAGGCGGGAAGGTCATTCGTCGGGGTGTAGAGGAAGCCTTCGGTCAGTGGGAAGAAATTCTGATGGAAAACGTCCTGTCCGGTCGCAGCAAGCGTTGTGACGGTGCGGCCGTGGAAGCCGTTGATGAGGGTGACGATGACATTGCGGTCTTTGCCGTACTTGTCGATGGAGTACTTGCGCGCGCCTTTGATGGCACATTCATTCGCTTCCGCGCCGGAGTTCGAGAAGAATACTTTCTTCATGCCGGTTTTTTCGCAAAGCAGTTCGGCAAGCTCTGCATCGGGCTTCGTATAGTACAGGTTCGAGACATGGTTCAGCGTGTGGAGCTGCTTTTCCACAGCGGCCATCCATGGTTCGTGGGCAATGCCGAAGATGTCGACACCGATCCCGCTGCCGAGGTCAATGTATTCCTTGCCGTCCTCGTCTGTGAGGATCGATCCTTTGCCGCTCACAAAGCAGACAGGGTAACGGTGGTACGCATGTGCGATGTATTTCTGATCTTTTTCGATGGTATTCATATATAGACTCCTTTGAGGAATGGTTCAATGGGTTCATGAGGTTCTGAAGGTTCAATGGGGGTGGTGCGGCGCATGAAAATATGGAAGCGTCGTAAATTTTAGATGAGCGGTACTCCCGTATCGTCATAAGGGCCGAAGTGGAGGAATCTTTTTCGTTTGCGGTTAATTATGACTGTTAGAGGAAGGGAAATGGGAAACACCGTACTGGAAATACGGCGTTTCATGCATAGGGATATCGAGAGAGTTTTTCAAAGGAATACAACAAAGATTCCTCGGCTGCGCTCGGAATGACGATACGAGAGGATGATAGCTTCACTTACTTTTTCTCTCGAGGCTTGGCTTGGGCGGAATTTCTAATCCCTAATCCCTAGTCACTAATCCCTAGTCACCAGTCACCAGTCCCTACTCTACAAACATAGTTCCGAGTCCTTCGTCTGTGAGGAGCTCGATCAAAAGGGCGTGGGGGACTTCGCCATTGATGATGAAGACCTTCTTCACGCCATCCTTGATGGCATCGGTGCAGGCATCGACCTTCGGGATCATGCCGCCATTGATGGTGCCGTCCTTTTTGAGGGCTTCCGTCTCTACGACAGTCAGCTTATGGAGGAGGCTGTCTTTATCCTTTGGGTCTTTCATGACGCCGTCGATGTTGCTCATAAAGACGAGACATTCGGCGTTCAGCGCCGCGGCGATCTTGGTAGCGGCCGTGTCTGCATTGATGTTGTGCGGCTGTCCCTGGCTGTCGACACCGACGGAGGAAATGACGGGGATGAATCCGGCGGAGAGTGCGCTGTCGATCACGGTCGTGTCGATCTGGTCGATCTCTCCCACGAGCCCCAGCTTCTCGTTCTTGGTATGGACTTGGATCATATCGCCGTCGATGCCGCAGAGGCCGATGGCTTTGCCGCCAAGGGCGCTAAGGTAGGCGACGAGGCTTTTATTGACTTTGCCGGCGAGGACCATCTGCACGACGTCCATGGTATCTTTATCTGTGACGCGAAGACCATTCTCAAAGTGCGACTCGATCTTCAAAGCGTCCAGCATGGCATTGATGTCCGGACCGCCGCCATGGACGAGGATGACATTCACGCCGATGAGATGAAGAAGAAGAATGTCCTGCATGACGTTCTTCTTCAGGACGGGATCGGTCATGGCATTTCCGCCGTACTTGGCGACGACGTATTTACCGGTATATTCTTTGATATAGGGGACGGCCTGTGTCAGGATTTCCGCCCGAATGGCATTGTCTGTAATCATAGGAAGAGGCTCCTTTGTATAGGTTCCGTGTTAGGAAAACGCTGATTAAATCTGACAACGATTGAATCAGTGTTTTCTTAGCTGCGGGTTCACACTTTGATCTTTGTCTATAGGTTCTGCTTGCATGAAAGACCGCTGCTGTCCATCTGATGACATCGAATGCCCGGAGGGTTTAAGGGTTAAGGGTTTGGGGACATCCGGTACATTCGGTGCCATCAGATGGACAGTAGGAGGGGTGAGTGAAATGAGAAATGGCAGTGCCGGCTTCGCACGCAGACTTTGTGAGAAGTGAGAAGTGAGAAGTGAGAAGTCAGAAGTCAGAAGTCAGGGGGCAGAAGTCTAATGTCTAATCCCTAATCCCTAGTCCCTAGTCCCTAGTCACCAGTCACCAGTATTTAGTCCACCACGAGCCCTGTTTCTGGAGGAAGGCCCAGCATGATGTTCATACACTCGATGGCAGCACCGGAGGCGCCCTTGCCGAGGTTATCAAACAGGGATACGACCTCAATGCGTTCATCGTTGCCGGTGATGTAGAGGGTCATGGAGTCTTTGCCCGCATTTTGATTGGCGGCGAGGAAGAGCGCATTGGTTTCCTCGGTCGAGAGCGGGGAGACTTTGATGAATTTCGAGTCCTTGTATTGTTTTTCAAAAATGGCATGGAAGTCTTCCAGTGTGATGTCGCCGGGAAGACCGCAGGGGAGCTGGAGGAATCCGGTGTGGAAACCGACAGTGACTTCCATGCCGGCGTAGTAATCCGCGACGATGGGCGAGAAGAGCGGTGTCTCGCAGAGCTTGCAGACCTTCATGATCTCCGGAAGATGCTTGTGCTTCTGGGAGAGGCCGTACTGGCGGGGAGAGGCGAGCGGAAGCGTCTTTTCTTCTTCGTATTCCTTGATCATTTTTTTGCCGCCGCCGCTGTAGCCGGTGAGGGATACGATGTGGAGCGGGTAATTGATCGGAAGGATGCCTGCGTGGACGAGCGGATACAGGATAGAGATCGCACCGCTGGCGTGGCAGCCGGGGACGGCGACCTTCTCTGCTTGGCTGATGGCTTTGTACTGCTCGGAAGAGAGTTCAGGGAAGCCGTAGACCCAGTCTTCCTTGGTGCGGTGGGCCGTGGAGGTGTCAAGGATGCGGATGCCGGTGCCTTCGGTGGCTTTCACGATCTCGCGGGAGGCATCATCGGGGAGACAAAGGAACATGAGATCTGCATTCTTGGCATATTCCACGATGGTGGGGATATCTTTTCTTTTTTCATCGGGGAGAGAGAGAAGCTCGATGTCGCTTCGGGAAATCAAACGATCGTGCAGTCTCAGGCCCGTGGTCCCCGATTCACCAACAATGAATACTTTCGGCAGTTTTTGCGTAGTCATAATGATTTCCTCCTCTCTTACTTTTCGATGGGATAGTCAGCAAAGGTAGCGACCATGACGGCTTTGATGGTGGGCAGGCGGTTCGCTGCTTCCTCAAAGGCGAGTGAGAATGGGGCTTCGAAAACGTCATCGGTGACTTCGATGCCGTCCAAGCCGAAGCGCTCGTAGATGTCTTTTCCGACTTTGGTCTCTGTATTGTGGAAGGCAGGCAGGCAGTGGCAGAAGACGGTGTCTGGATTTCCTGTGTTCTTGATCATGTCCATGGTGATGCGGTAGGGCATAAAGAGCTTGATGCGCTCGCCCCAAAGTTCATAAGGGTCGCCCATCGTGACCCATACACCGGTATAGATGACATCAAGGCCCTTGACGCCTTCCACCGGATCGTCAGTGAAGGTGAAGGTCGCGCCTGTCTTCTTTGCGATCTCCTTGCACTTGGCGGTGAAGTCATCTTCCGGGAAGAACTGCTTTGGCCCGATGATTCGGAAGTCCATACCGGCTAGTGCGGCGCCTGCCATCAGGGCGTGGGCCATATTCGACTGGCCGTGTCCGACATAGGCATAGGAAATCTGGTTCAGCGGCTTTTTGAAATGTTCCTTCAGCGTGAGGAAATTCGCGAGCGTCTGTGTCGGATGGTCGTAATCGGTGAGGCCGTTCCAGACCGGGACACCGGCTTTGGCGGAGAGCTCTTCGACAGCGCTCTGGGCGAATCCGCGGAATTCGATGGCATCAAACATGGAGCCGAGCACGCGGGCGGTGTCCGCGATGGACTCCTTCTTGCCGATCTGGCTTCCGGTCGGGCCGAGGTAGGTGGTGTAGGCTCCCTGGTCGCGTGCGGATACTTCGAAGGCGCAACGCGTGCGGGTGGAGTCTTTCTCAAAAATAAGGGCAAAATTTTTGCCCTTTAACAGTTGGGCTTCTTTGCCTTCTTTTTTATCTTTTTTCAGCTGGGCGGCGAGGTCCAGGTAGTAGGCGAATTGCTCGGGCGTATAGTCGAGCATCGTGAGGAAGGATTGATGTAAGACTGGGTTCATGGTGGGATCTCCTATGGGGTTCAAGGTTCAGGGTTCAGGGTTCAGGGTTCAGGGTTCAGGGTTCAGGGTTCAGGGTTCAGGGTTCAGGGTTCAGGGTTCAAGGTTCAAGGTTAGCCCCTTGGGCGCCTTCGCCGCCACTATATATTTTGCAGCGAAGCTGCCACTACAACCCTGAACCCATCAACCTGAACCCTGAACCCTCACTCGGCTTTCAAACTTCGTGTGGCTTATGTTATTTACTGATTCAACGCCTCGATCGCTGCTGCGGCTTCCATCGTGACGCCTAAGGGGAGGATGGATTCATCGATGGCGAAGCTGGCATTGTGAAGCGCCGGTGTGCCAGGTTTGCCGGTACCGAGCCACAGGAAGGCGCCGGGGAATTTTTCCAGATAGGAGGAGAAGTCTTCGGCGCACATGGATGGGTACTGCGGCTGGGTCAGGTGTTCTTCACCGACGTAAGTTTTTCCGATTTCCTGCAGGAACTGGATTTTTTCCGGCGTATTGATGGTGGCGCTGTGGCCGCGGACGTAGTTCAGCTCCGAGTGTGTGCCGAACATCACATCGAGCCCTTTCAGGATCTCACCGAGGCGCGCTTCCATCTTGTCGCGCAGCGCCGGTGTGTAAGTGCGGACGGTGCCTTCGAGGTAGGCATCTTCGACGCCGACATTGTAGCGTGTGCCTGCATTCATCAGGCCGATGGTGCAGACGACGTTTTCCATCGGGTTCATCTCTCGGGAGATCAGGGACTGCACGTCGATAATGAAGTGCGCGGCAGCGACCAGTGCATCGGTGCCGTTGTGCGGCTGCGCTGCATGGGTGGATTTCCCTTTCACATGGACGTAGAAACGGTCCGAAGCGGCCATGAGATTACCCGGCTTCAAGCCGATGACGCCGACGGGAAGCTCCGGCCATACGTGAAGACCATAGATCTCAGAAACATCATCGAGCTTGCCGCTCGCTGCGATATGACGGCCGCCGCCGATCGCCGCCTCTTCTTCCGCCGGCTGAAAGACCAGCTTGACGGTTCCCTTGAGCTGGGACTTCATCTGGTTCAATACGGCGGCCGCTCCGAGGAGGATCGCCATGTGGCTGTCATGGCCGCAGGCGTGCATCTTGCCTTTGTTCTTCGAGGCGAAGGGAAGTCCTGTCTGCTCGGTGACGGGCAGCGCATCCATGTCTGCGCGGAGAGCGACGGTCTTGCCGGGCTGGTCGCCTTTGATCGTGCCAAGGACGGCGGTGCCGAAGAAGCCTGTCTCGAATGGGATGCCGAGCTTCTTGAGCTCTTCTTGAATGTAGAGGGATGTCTCTTTTTCTTCACCGGAGATTTCCGGGTAGGTATGGAAATGGCGGCGCCATGTCACGACCTGTGGTGTGATCTCATTGACTTTTTCTTTGATTTCTTTTTCAAACATGAGTGATTCTCCTTTGAGGAAGAAAGCTGGTTTATGCACATTATACAGTTCTATTCATTTTCAGAAAGTGAGAACTCCTTGTAAATGTTGGGTAAAACGAGCCTTCTTCGTAAATAGTCTTGATTTGAATTGTGATAATTATACAACTAAGAGAATAAACATGCAAGAGGAATTTAGAATATTTTTTGTAACTGGTATAGTGACTGGCGAATGGTGACTGGGTATCAGACATCAGATATCAAACAAGGCAAACCCGTGGGGCGGGGCACCCTTTGATTATGTTTGAAAGCCTCGTTTGAATGAGAAATTAGAAATGAGAAATGGTGGTGCGGCGCATAAAATAATGAAGCGCCGCGGAGTATAAAATAATGGCGATGCCCTAGTCACGAGTCACTTGGCGCTCCTAATCCCTAATCCCTAATCCCTAGTCACTAATTCCAAGTCACCAGTCACCAGTCACAAGTCACTAGTCACTCGAGGTTCCTAATTCCTGGCCACTCATCCCTGATCTCTGATCTACTTTTATTTCTAATTTTTATATAAGCCTATTCCTACCCCTTTCGGCTATGCTATAATAGAAATGCTATGCAGGCACCGAGAGAACGGACAATCGAACGAAACAGTCATGGGAGAGACGCTTGCAGCGTTCTCTTTTTTTATGCCCGGCCAGACGCCGGAAGATGCGAAATGCATGAGGGAATGGATTTCCCCAGAGCCTGCTATATACATACATATAATATACAGTCAAAAGGGCGAAGGACGCCCGGCGTACCCATGAGCGCACACAGGAGGAGCTATGTACGACACATTCACAGAACTCGGCGTGAAGCCGGAAATTTTGAAAGCCGTAGAGGATATGGGCTTTGAAGAACCGACTCCCATCCAGAAAGCCGCTATCCCTACTGCACTTACCGGGAAGGACCTGATCGGGCAGGCGCAGACTGGTACCGGCAAGACGGCTGCTTTTGGTATTCCGATCCTGGAGCGGATCGACATTTCCGAGAAGGGACCGCAGGCCGTCGTCCTCTCGCCGACTCGTGAGCTTGCCATCCAGTCTGCGGAAGAGATCAACCATCTTGCCCAGTACCTGCCGATCCATGCACTGCCGATCTATGGCGGACAGGATATCGAGCGCCAGTTCAAAGCGCTCAGAAAGCATCCGAATATCATCGTCGCGACTCCGGGTCGTTTGATGGACCACATGAAGCGCGGCACCATCGATCTGTCTCATGTGCAGATCCTCGTGCTCGACGAAGGCGATGAAATGGTCGATATGGGATTCATCGATGACATCCGCACCATTCTGGCCGGCATTCCGGAAGAACGCCAGACCATGTTCTTCTCCGCGACCATGCCTGCCCCGATCCGCGAGCTGGCGGAAACCTTCCTGAAGGAACCGGAGATCGTGAAGATCAAAGCAGCGACTGTCACCATCGATCTTATCGAGCAGGAATACATCGAGCTGCCCGACCGTCAGAAATTCGATGCGCTCTGCCGTCTGCTCGACATGCAGGATCCGGAGCTCGCTATCGTCTTCGTCCGCACGAAGCGCCGCTGCGATGAAGTGACCGAAGCCCTGAAGAAGAGAGGCTACATGGCTGAAGGACTTCACGGAGACCTTTCGCAGCAGAAACGAGACACCGTAGTCCGTCAGTTCAAGGAAAGCACCATCGACATTCTGGTAGCGACCGACGTCGCTGCCCGCGGTCTTGATATTTCCGGCGTCACCCACGTCTACAACTTCGACATGCCGCAGGATCCGGAGATCTACGTCCACCGTGTAGGCCGTACCGGTCGTGCGGGACAGACAGGACTTGCGACGACCTTCGTCATTTCCAGAGAAATGGGTCAGCTTCGTGACATCGAGCGCGTCATCCGCCGCCGCATCAAGAGACGTGCAGTCCCGACTCTCTCTCAGGTCATCGAAGGAAATCAGAAGGCTGCCATCGAAAGTCTCTCGGATACCGCGCAGGCAGGGGGGCTCGAAGACTATAGAGAAAGTGCCGAAGACCTTCTGAATGATGTCGACTCCATCTCTCTCGTCGCTGCAGCGATCAAGCTCCTCACCAAGCAGCCGGATGTCACTCCGGTCAACATCACCGAAGAGCTCCCGAATTTCCGCAGAAGAAGAGGCAATGGCCCGCGCCGCCACTTCGATGGCGGAGACCGCCCGAGAAGACGCTTCCACGGGGAAGGCCGCGATGGGGCAGAAGGCCGTGATGGCCGCCGCTTCGACGGACGCCGCCGCCGTTTCGATAACAACAAAAACGGACGCCGTGATAACCGCGGGAAGGACAGCAAGGGCGCGCATGAATCGAATTTCAAGCCGTACTTCAGAGAAAGCAACTAAAGCATAAATCAGAAAGCTCGAACTCTTTGGGGTGCGGGCTTTTTGTCATGGGGAAATAGGTTCAGGGTTAGCCCCTCGGGCGTGGTGCCCTTTGATTACGTGCGAAAGAGGTTCAGCGGGGGAGCAGGTTCAGAGGGTAGGGCGGTGGTGGTGCGGCGCATAAAAATATGGAAGCGCCGCGGAGTTTTGAATATATGGTATTCACAAAAGATGGGAACCCTGTGAACCTTTTGAACCTTCAGAACCTGTTTAACCTATGAGGCAACGTAAACAGGGAATAAGAATAGTCTGCTTTCAAACTTCAGGTTGGCGGGTTCAGGGGTTCGGGGGATGGTTCAACAGGTTCTATGGGTTCTGAAGGTTCAACGGGTTTCCCATCTTGTGTGAACAGCGTATTTTCATGCATCCAATTAAAAAATACGCGGCGCTTTTTATTTTGCGCCGCACCATCCCCATTGAACCTTTTGAACCCGCTGAACCTTTTGAACCCGTTGTCCTCGGCTCCTGAACCCATCAACCTGAACCCGCCAACCTTCCTCCAAACTTTCTATTGACATTTCTTCTAAGAGTAGTAAAATCAGATATACAATAAAAGAATGAAAGACAGAGAACGAGAGAAACAGCGACAGATGGCATAGAGAGCTGACGGATGGTGGAAGTCAGTGCAGAAGGCGCTGCAGCTCACTCGGGAGTCTCAGGGATGATAAGTCTCTGACGCCGCCGGCGTTACGGGCAGGAAAGGCAAAGAACAGGACAGGATCGATCATGAGGAAGTCCCAGAGAGCTGCTGGATGGTGAAAAGCAGTACCGGTCATGATGGATGATTATCCCCTGTGAGCCCCTTTTTCGAACGGAGTAGGGAAAGGCGCAGGTCCGCGTTAGGGACGAATTGAGTATAATGTAGGGTGGTACCGCGCATGTCGCCCCTACTTCCGAAAGGGAGTAGGGGCGTTTTTGTTTTTCCGAAAGGAACGCGGACTGCTGCATTGGAAGGCTGGGATGAGCGGCTAGGGATTAGGAGCCGCAAGTGACTGGTAGCTAGTGACTGGTGACTTAAATACCGCCTTCGGGCATCGCCTCATATAAAATGCGGCGAAGCCGCCACCGCAACCCTGAACCCTGAACCCTGAACCCTGAACCCTGAACCCTGAACCCTCTGACTCATTCTTTTATAGAACAACAGGCAATACAGAAGACACTGTCTTCTTATTTTGAAAGGAGAGATTGCTATGGCAATTCGTTTTTCTGATGTACTCGAACAGATGGGTCCTTCTGACCTTGGTCCACTCCTGGCGCTGACTGCTCAGCCGGATATCATTTCCTTCGCAGGCGGTCTGCCGGCTCCGAAGACTTTCCCGCTGAAGGAACTCACCGAAGTCGCTATCAAAGTCCGTGAAGAAGATGGCGCCGGCGCTATGCAGTACGGCCCGTCCCTCGGTTTCCTCGGCCTGCGTGAAGCCATCGCTGATCGCATGAACAAAATGTACATGCCGATGGGGATGGAAAAAGTCGAAGCGAAGAACATCATGGTCGTCACCGGCTCCCAGCAGGGCCTCGACATCACCGGCCGTGTCTTCCTGAACAAAGGCGACGTCGTTCTTTGCGAAAGCCCGACCTACCTCGGCGCTATCGGTGCCTTTGATTTCGAACAGCCAAGATACATCGAAGTCCCGACCGATGATGACGGCATCATTCCGGAAGAACTGGAAAAATATCTGGAATCCACCCCGAACGTCAAATTCATCTATGTCATCCCGAACTACCAGAACCCGACCGGCCGCTGCATGTCCCTCGAACGCCGCAAGAAATTCATGGAAATCGTCACCAAATTTGAAGTCCCGGTCTTCGAAGATAACCCCTACGGCGATCTGCGTTTCGAAGGCGAAGAAATCGCTCCGCTCATCACCATGGATCCGAAACACCTCGTCATGTACTCCGGCACCTTCTCCAAGACACTGGCTCCTGGCATGAGACTGGCATGGATGGTCTGCAATGATGAAATCCTCGCGAAGATGGATCTCGTCAAAGGCTCCACCGACCTGGCTACTCCATCCGTCACCCAGCGTGAAGTCGCTATGTACATGAAGAACTATGACTTCGAAGGCCACGTTCAGGATAACTGCAAGCTGTATGGACATCGCCGCGACGTCATGTGCAATGCCATCAAAGAATACTTCCCGAAGGATGTCAAATGCACCTATCCGCATGGCGGCCTCTTCCTGTGGGTCGAACTGCCGGAAGGCTGCAACTCCCGCGACCTCTTCAAGTACGCACTGGAAAGAAAAGTCGCTTACGTACCGGGCGATGCTTTCTTCCCGGAATCCGGCAAGAAGAACTTCTTCCGCCTGAACTTCTCCTACAATGACGACGATGTCACCGTAGAAGGCGTAAAGAGACTCGCTGATGCGCTCAAAGCGTACCTCGCTGACAAGAAATAATCGAGAAACGTTGATCTGAAAACCGCTCCGAAAGGAGCGGTTTTTGCGTGGGAGAGAAAGCGGGGTGAGCGGGTTCAATGGGGGCTTTGCTCTTGGAATGAAAACCTTTCGTCGCAGCCCTGTTGTAGAAATTTCGCTCATGCCCTATACTTACTATGTTGATGACTGGGGACTAAGGGAAACATCTCATCTGAGCAGGCGCTTAAGGAAACGCTGATTAAATCGTAGAGTCTGATTTTACAAGAATTTTTATACATAGCTTCGTCATAACCTTCCTTAAATA
>UQRR01000057.1 GCA_900543455.1 uncultured Dialister sp. | reverse complement strand
TTCGCGTCAGATGATTCCTTGCTCTGTATAAAAATCCAAGAATGAAATCTGACAACGATTTAATCAGTGTTTCCCTAACAGCCAACCACCATTTTCAAACGAGGTGAATCCTATGGGCTATGCTATTGTCAGAGCCATTTTAAATTTCTTCTTCTTCGTCATCTTCGGTCTCAAGGTCGAAGGGCGGGAGAATGTGCCTCAGACCGGGGCCATCATCGTTGCGCCGAACCATAAGAGCTACTGGGATCCTCCTGTCGTCGGCGTGGCTTTTAATACCCGCATTATCCACTACATGGCGAAGGAAGAACTTTTCAAAAATCCATTCTTCGGCTGGCTGATCCGTCAGTTCGGTACGTTCCCGGTGAAGCGCGGCACCGTCGATCGCGCGGCTGTGCGTCAGGCCATCAAGGAAATCAAGGAGGGCAATCCTCTCGGCATTTTCCCGGAAGGCACCCGCATCAAGAGAGAGGGGCTCGGTCGTTTCCACACGGGCATGGCATCCCTCGCCCTCATGACCGGTACTCCGGTCATCCCTGTCGCCGTCCTCGGTACGATGGACCTGCCTCATAAAAATGGTCCCCTTGCCGTCCTCATCGGCAAGCCGATCGAAGTCAAAAAGCAGCGTCCGACCGATGAGAAAGTGGCTGAGCTCAATGACATCGTGAAGGCAGAAATTCAAAAACTGATGGATGATTATAAAAAGTGACTGGTGACTAGTGACTGGTGGCTAGGGATTAGTAGCTAGGGATTAGGAGTCTCAAGTGACTAGTGACTGGTGACTGGTGACTGGTGGCTAGGGATTAGTGGCTAGGGATTAGGAGCCTCGAGTGACTTGTGACTAGTGACTAAAATGCCACTTTCGGGCATCGCCACCATCTATACTCCGCGGCGCTTCTATTTTTTTATGCGCCGCACCACCCTCCTTTGAACCCTTTGAACCTGCTGAACCTCTTTCGCATGTAATCAAAGGACGGCGCGCCCCACGGGCTAACCCTGAACCTTATCTCGTTATTGAACTTTTCTATTTCAAACATAATGCCTGCTCTATAGCGGGCGCTTCAATTGAGAATCAAAATCATGGAAATCTATAAATCGAAAGTGATGGGCTTCTGCTACGGCGTGAAAAGAGCCATGAAAATCGCGGAAAATGCGGCAAATTCGGGCATTAAGGCCGTTACCTACGGTCCCATCATTCACAACCCGCAGGTGGTCGGCCGGCTTTCTGAAAAAGGCGTGCATCCGGTGGAAGACTTGGATACTTTGACCGATGAAACTGTAATAATTCGCTCGCACGGAGTGGGCCCTTCGTGCTATAATAAACTCAAGTGCAAAAATCTGGCCCTAATGGACGCGACGTGCCCTTTCGTCAAAAGAAACCAGGAGATCACCAAAGACCTTGTGGCTGATGGAAAGACCGTCGTACTCATCGGTGAAAAGAAGCACCCGGAAATGAAGAGCGTAGCGGAGTGGGCAGTGGGTCATTCCTTCCAGGTAGAAACCCTCGAAGATGTAGACCGGCTTCCAGTCATGGAAGAGGCGCATATCGTCACGCAGACCACATTTTCGGTGGCTTTGGCTGACCAGCTGGTGCAGGCGATCCGGCAACGGATCCCGCATGTGTTTCTTCACAAATCCATTTGTGATGCGACCATGCAGCGGCAGCAGGCGGCGCGTGAGCTGGCGAGGAAAGTAGATGTGATGATTGTCATCGGCGGGCGCAACAGCGCTAATACCAGCCGACTGGCAGACGTATGCAGGAGCGAAGGCGCCTGCGTCCATCATATCGAAACGGCAGAGGAACTAAAATCTGAATGGTTCCAAACCCGGGACAAGATTGGCATCACCGCCGGTGCATCCACACCGGACTGGATCATAGAGGAGGTAGTTTTTATTATGGAAAACATGAAAGAAATGCTGGAACAGGAAGAAATGAACCTGGACGTGCATAAAGGCAGTGTAGTAGAAGGGGAAGTTGTCGACGTACTCGATGACAAAGCCTATATTTCCTTCGGCTACAAAACAGAAGCTGTACTGCAGGCTCATGAATATGCATACCCGGCACCGGCATCTCTGAAAGATGAACTCAAAGTCGGCGACAAACTGCGTGTACAAATCGTCAGCGGTGTCAAAGAAGACAGCACCATTTACGTATCCAAGATCAAAGTTGACCGTCTGGCTGACTGGGATGTTGTTGAAGAAGCTTTCGAAAAAGGCGAAGCTGTCGAATGCGAAGGCATCGAAGCCATCAAAGTTGGTCTGCTCGTTCAGCTGAAGTCCCTCCGCGGCTTCATTCCGCTGTCTCAGGGCGACCTGCGCTTTGTTCACTCCCTGCAGAACCTGGTCGGACAGAAATTCCCGGCTAAGATTCTCGAAGTCGACCGCGCTAAGAATAGACTGGTTCTCTCCCGCAAAGCAGTACTGGAAGATGCCAGAAACAATGAAATGGATGAAATCGAAGCTGCTTATGAAAACGGCGACGTTCTTCAGGGCACTGTCAAGAAGATCATGCCATACGGTGCTTTCATCGGCATCAATGGCGTAGAAGGCCTGCTCCACATCTCCGATATCTCCTGGAAGAAGATCGGCAAAGTGGAAGACGTCCTCAAACCAGATCAGGTGATCGACGTCAAGATCAAATCCTTCGATCGTGAAAAGCAGAGAATCTCCTTCTCTCACAAAGACTGCCTCCCGAATCCATGGGAAACCGCTGTCACCAACCACGCTGCTGATGACATCGTAGACGCTAAAGTCGTCAAGATTCTGGAATTCGGCGTTATCGTTGAACTCGAAGACGGCCTCACCGGTCTGCTCCACATCAATGAAATGACCGACGACCACAACAAGAAACCGGGCGACATCTGCCAGGTCGGCGATGATCTGAAAGTCAAGATCATCAACATCGACGAAGCTCGCAGAAGAATCTCCTTCTCCCTCGTCGAAGCACCAGCTCATGATGCTGAATAAGAGAAAATGATAAAAACCGCGTTGCGCCGATGCGCAATGCGGTTTTTTCTTGGCGTAGATGGGGAGTATCCATCGTTATAGCCACCGGTGACTTCTGGGAGATCCTCTCATGACGCGAAGTGAAAAGTATGGGATTACTTGACTTTGCTTCTGGCCTATCATACAATTTTATGTACAGTGAAAATGGGATAGTGTTGCTTCTCTCTTTGGAGAGGGTCGGCTGCAGGAAGCTGAAAAGGAGCGCGCTCCCTGGTTAAGGAAACACGGATTCAATCGTTATCGGATTTTATTCTTGGATTTTTATACAGAGCGAGGAGACAGGGGACGCGAATAGCGAGCTATTCAAGGAGAATGTCGACGACACTATGTGTAAAAATCCATATGAAATCTGATTCTGTGATTGAATCAGCGTTTCCTTAATATATGATTTCCATAGAAAAGAAAGGAATGGGCTCATGAGTAAACCTCTCGTAGCCATCGTCGGGCGGCCGAATGTTGGCAAATCGACCTTGATCAATGGGCTGGCGCAGCGTCGCGTGTCCATCGTAGAAGATATCCCGGGCGTCACCCGTGACCGCATCTATTGTGATGTGAAATGGCTGAACCGTGAATTCACCCTGATCGATACCGGCGGTATCGAGTTTAGAAATGAGAAAGACCAGATCTCCAGCGGCATCCGCCAGCAGGCGGAGCTGGCGATGGAAGAGGCGGATGTGATCCTCTTCGTGCTTGATGCACGCGCCGGACTGACGTCGGATGATGAGATCATCGCCGGGATTCTGCGCCGCACGGGGAAACCGGTCGTCGTGGCTGTCAATAAAGTGGACAGCGAGAATCAGGAGATGGATGTATACGAATTCTATTCGCTGGGGCTGGGGGATCCGATCGGGATTTCCGCAGTAAACCGTCTCTCTTTCGGCGAGCTTCTGGACCGGATCACGGAAGGTTTCCCGGAGCAGACGGAGGAGGAGTCGGAAGATATCATCCGCACCGCCATTGTGGGACGCCCGAATGTCGGGAAGTCTACCTTGATCAATTCGCTTCTGGGCTATGAACGCTCGCTTGTGGCGGATGAAATGGGGACGACGCGAGATGCGGTCGATTCTCTCTGGACTTACAAGGGAAAGACCTTCATTTTGGTCGATACGGCGGGTATGAGAAAGAAGAGCAAGATCGATGAACCGCTGGAAAAATACAGTGTCATCCGCTCTATCCGTGCCATTGATAACTGCGATGTGGCGATTTTCGTACTGGATGCGGTCGATAAGCTGACGGAGCAGGATAAGAAGATCATCGGCTATATCCACGAGGCAGGGAAGGGGCTGCTCCTTTTCGTGAACAAATGGGATGCGGTCGCCAAAGAGACGAATACGATGGTGGAATTCGAGAAGGAAATCAAGAATGGCCTGCCCTTTGCATCCTATGTGCCGATGCTCTTCGGCTCGGCGCTGACGAAGCAGCGCATCCATCGCCTCGGGGATATGATTTACAATGTAGCTGAGCAGCAGAGTCTGCGCATCCCGACGTCGGTCCTGAATGACCTTCTGGAAGATGCGAAGATGGTGAATCCGCCGCCGGCACATTCCGGCCGCGTGGCGAAGATCTACTACATGACGCAGGTGGGGATCCGTCCGCCGACGTTCGTCATGTTTGTGAATGATGCGAACCTCATTCATTTCTCTTATGTCCGTTTCATCGAGAACCGGCTGCGTGAATCTTTCAGCTTCGAAGGTACGCCGATCCGCATCGTGGTACGAAGCAAGAAGGATGGTGAAGAGGCGTGATGGATGGCATAGTTTGGATCGTGCTGGCGTACTTCATCGGCGCGGTGCCAAGCGGATATATTATCGGACGTGTATTTTATGGCGTGAATCTGAAAAAGGTGGGGAGCGGCAATATCGGAGCGACGAATGCGTATCGTGAGCTGGGCGCCGTCGCTGGTCTTTCCGTCTTTATCTGTGATTTTTTGAAGGGATTCCTTGCGGTGCATCTGGGCATGCCGGATCCTACGCTGGTGCTTGCGTGTGCGATCTTTGCGATCGTCGGCAATGACTGGTCCGTTTTCCTGAAGTTCAAGAGCGGCAAGGGCGTCGCCTGCGGCGTAGGAGCCTTCGCCTATATCTGTGCTCCGGCAGTGCTGGCGGCCTTCCTCGTATGGCTTGCCATCTTCAAGTGGAAGCACATCGTATCCCTTGGCTCCATCGTGGCAGCACCGGTCGTAGCGATCGTCATGTTCTTCATGGATAAGCCGATCGAGTATGTGGCATTTGCTGCCGCTGCCGCTATCATCATTATCGGTAAGCATAAAGACAATATCGGGCGGCTCCTTCGCGGAGAAGAGAAGCCGATTTCTCGGGAAAAGAGGTAGCAGATGAAAGTAGCTATGATAGGTGCCGGCGGCTGGGGGACAGCGATGATGATCTCCCTCGCAGCGCGGCATGATGATCTTTTCATGTACTGCAGAAATCCGAAAACAGCGCAGGAAATGCAGAAGAGCCGCGAAAATACGAACTACCTTCCGGGCTGCCGCATCCCGCTCCACGTAAAGATCACGAGCAGTCTGGAGACGGCGGTGAAGGGGGCAGGCTGCGTCATCCTCTGTACACCGTCGCACGCAGTCGAAGCCATGGCGGAAAGTCTCGTGCCGTGGCTGGAGAAGGGTACCGTCGTCGTCTGTGCGTCCAAGGGACTTGCGGATCATGCCGGTCATCGACTTTCCGAGGTCATCACGGATAAGGTGAAGGGCATCACGAAAAAAATTGTCGTCCTCTCCGGGCCGAACCACGCCGAGGAAGTCGGCCGTGGGCTGCCGTGTGCGACCGTCGCCGCTTCCGAAGTACCGGAAGCGGTGCAGGTGGTGCAGGACCTTTTCATGAGCCCGGTCTTCCGCGTGTATCGCAGCGATGACATCAAAGGCGTCGAGTACGGCGGCGCACTGAAGAATATCATGGCGCTCGCCTGCGGCGTGCTGGATGGCATCGGCCTCGGTGATAACAGCCGCGCCGCTCTCATGACACGCGGGCTGGTCGAAATGACCCGCTTCGGCGTACATTTCGGCGCACAGATGACGACCTTCTTCGGCCTTTCCGGGATGGGAGATCTCGTCTGCACCTGCACATCTGTCCACAGTCGCAACCACACTGCCGGTATGATGATGGCAGAAGGCAAGACGGCGAAGGAGATCACGGAAGGCACGAACATGATCGTAGAAGGCATCCGCACAGCGCGTCTGGTGCATGACATCGCTGTCCGCGAGCATATCGATATGCCGATCACGGAAGAGGTCTGCCATCTGATCGATGGTGACCACACGGCATTGGAGGCTCTTGAAGCCCTCATGCGCCGCGCCAAGAAGGCGGAGTCTGAGACGTATCCGATGTAATAGGGACTGGTAGCTAGTGGCTAGTGACTGGTGACTGGTGACTAGTGACTAGGGATTAGGGGCGCAAAGTGACTGGTGACTTACATGCCTCTTTCGGTCATCGCCCTATGTATACTCCGCGGCGCTTCTGATTTTTATGCGCCGCACCAGCACTCCTCACTCCTCACTTCTAACTTAGAGAGCAAAGATTTCAAACACAATCAAGGGACGGCACGCCCTACGGACTAACCCTGAACCTTCCCCCTCAAAGAGCCCCGACTAAAGTCGGGTGCTCTTTTTTATTTTCCTATGCTATAATAGAAGCCATGGAACAGAAAAAATTATCACAGAAGAAAACCGTGTCCTTCATCACACTTGGCTGCAAGGTGAACCAGTATGACAGTGACGCGATGCGTACCCTTTTCGTTCGGAACGGGTACAGCCCGGCAGAGGGCGATGACGCGGATGTCTATGTCATCAATACCTGCTCTGTCACCAGCGTCGGTGACAGAAAATCTCGCCAGATGGTGCGCCGCATCCGCCGCGCGCATCCGGATGCCATCATTGCTGTCGCCGGCTGCTATGCCCAGCTTGCGCCGGAGGTCTTCGAGAAGATGGGGGATGTCGATGTCATCGTCGGCCACCAGAATCGCACGCATATCGTCGAGTATGTGGAGAAAGCGAGAACGGCGGAGCAGCCGCTGAACGAAGTCGTGGACATCATGAAGGTGAAGGATTTCGAAAATATGGAGGTCGATCCGGAAGGAGAGGTCAAGACCCGCGCCTTCATCAAAGTGCAGGAAGGCTGCGACAATTACTGCACCTTCTGCATCATCCCCTATGCGCGAGGCAAGCTGAAGTCCAGAAAGCAGGAGGATGCCGTTTCCGAGATCCGGAAGCTTGTCGCTCGCGGCTATCGTGAAGTCGTGCTGACAGGCATCCATCTTGGCAACTATGGCAAGGATCTCCATGACGGGACGTCCCTTTCCAGCCTTGTCGCCGAGCTCGTCAAGATTCCGGAGCTTCTCCGCATCCGCTTAGGCTCTATCGAGTCCGTCGAGCTTTCAGAAGAGCTGATCCGGATCATCCAGAATGAGCCGAAGGTGTGCCGTCACCTCCATCTTCCCATCCAGTCAGGCTCCGACAGTGTGCTGAAGGGGATGAACCGCCATTACCGCCTTGCCAAGTACAAGGCACTGATCGCCGAACTGCGCGATAAGATCCCGGGCCTTGCTCTGACGACAGACCTCATCGTCGGCTTCCCGGGAGAAACGGAAGAAAACTTCAAGGAAACACTGGAGACATTGAAAGAGATCCGATTCTCCGGTATTCACGTATTCCCGTACTCCCAGCGCACCGGTACGCCGGCGGCGACCTATCCGGATCAGGTCTCGAATGAGTTGAAAAAAGAGCGTGTTCATCGCGTACAGGAGCTGGAAAAAGGCATCGCGAAGGACTACCGCGATCAGTTCCTCGGCAAGGTCGTCCATGTCCTCGCCGAAGAGGTCAAGAACGGCTGGTACGAAGGCCTCACGGATGAATACATCCGCGTCACCATCCGTAGTGAAGGTGTAGAGCGGGGCCTCATGTACCCGGTCCGCATCACCGCCATCACCGAAGAAGGAATGGTGGGGAAGATTGAAAATTAGGAATTAGAAATTAGAAATGAGGAATGAAGGTGGCGGCTTCGCCGCGAATATATATGGGGCGATGCCCGAAAGTAGCTTGTAAGTGATTAGTGACTGGGAGACATCAGACTTCAGACGTCTGACTTCTGAATTTAGCACACTGACCGTTCTGTAAGGAAGGTCTGCAGGCTATGATTCCAATTATGACGGCGCGTAGCGCTATCATAATTCTGCGGCGCTTCATTGTTTTTTGCGCCGCACCACCCCCGTTGAACCTCTGAACCTATAGAACCTGCGAAACCCTTTGTTAGTTATTTAAGGAGGAATCACCATGTCTGACTGCATTTTCTGCAAGATCGCTGCCGGAGAAATCCCGAGCACCAAAGTTTACGAAGATGACAACTGGTTTGCATTCAAGGATATCGAGCCCTGCGCACCGGTCCATATCCTTGTCATTCCTAAAAAACATGTCGACAACATTCTGGCTTTCGACGAAGAGTACAACAAAAACTTCTCCGACTTTTTCCTTGTCGTGAAGAAGATCGCGGAAGAAGCCGGTCTGAAAGAAAATGGCTTCCGCCTCGTCATGAATACGGGCGAAAAAGCAGGACAGTCCGTCTTCCATTTCCACGCTCATATCATCGGCGGTAAAGAAATGGGCTGGCCGCCATTCCCTGAAAAATAATGAGGAATGAGGAATTAGAAATGAAGGTGGCGGCTTTGCCGCGAATATATATGGGGCGATGCCCGAAGGCTGGAGGATAGAAGTCAGATGTCAGATGTCTCCTAGTCTCTTGGTCTAATCCCTAATCCTTAATCCCTAGTCCCTAGTCACTTTTTTTCATAAAACAGATTGACAGAATGCCACTTGTACTTTATACTAATTAAGTGTGCAATAGCACCCCATCAGTCTTATTGGGAGGGAGGGATATAGATGTCTGAAATCAAAGTTCAAAAGGGCGAAACTCTTGAAAGTGCTCTTCGCAGATTTAAACGTTCCTGCCAAAAAGCCGGGGTTCTTTCTGAAGTAAGAAAACGTGAACATTATGAAAAGCCCAGCGTAAGACGTAAACTGAAATCTGAAGCCGCTAGAAAACGTAAGTTTAAATAATAGGTTGTAAGGTGATTAGTTTTGTCAATCAAAGAACAGCTCATGGCTGACATGAAAGCAGCTATGAAAGCGAAAGAAGAAGGAAAGCTTGCTCTGAACACGATCCGCATGGCTCGTGCTCACATCAGACAGGCTGAAATCGACAACGGACACGCGGACTTCAATGATGATCAGGTTCTTGCGGTTCTCCGGAAAGAAGTGAAGCAGAGGAAAGAAACTCTGTCTGAGATCGAGGGTTCCGGAAGAGAAGACCTGGTTGAACAGACCAAAGCGGAGATCGATGTACTTGAGAAATACCTGCCGGCAGAAATGACTCCGGAAGCCGTTGAAGCAGCAGTCAAGGAAATCGTCGATGCCATGGATCCTGGGCAGAAAAACATGGGCTCTGTGATGAAAGCTGTCATGGCGAAGCTTAAAGGACAGGCAGACGGAAAGCTGATCAATCAGATCGTCCGCAAACTGCTTGCTTAGGCGAAAGGCTTGACAAAGTAAGAAGCGTGGTGTATTCTTAATCCATAAGTTCATATGCTGCGTCAAAGATGACTCATTCCTACCGGGATGGGTCATTTTCTATTGATTCATATAGCTTATTTTCAATCTAAAAAATGGTGGAATTCAAGAAAGTCTATAGGAGGACTCAAATGAACAAAAACTTATTGTACTGCATCCCTGCTGGACAGTATGGCAAAGAAGGGGTACTTTCTTTACTGGCACAGCATCCGGAAATTCGGTTCGTCTCTCTGGTCGGAATCGATCTTGCAGGCAATGATACAGATGAACGCATCCCGATCGAGATCTTCATGAAGGACTACGAAGATTTCTTCGCCGGCAAAGCTGTCCAGACAGATGGTTCTTCTGTCGTGTTTATGAATATCGCCACACTGAACGATGCGCGCGTCGACATGGTCGCCGACAGCACCGTGAACTGGTATGTAGACTATAATGATGACAACGTGGATGAAGAGACAGGCCTTCCGATCGGCACACTCCGCATTCCGAGCTTCCTCATCCACAATGGCAAATACATTGATTCCCGTTCCATTCTGAAGCAGTCCTGCGAATATGTCGCTGACCGCCTCCGAAAGCTCTTGGTCGGCGCACAGGTCAAGGGAATGGAAAATTTCCCGTTCTCTGAGATCCAGGATATCGTATTCACCACCGGCACAGAGCTGGAATTCTGGGTGAAGACACCGAGTGAAAAGGAAACCGTACAGCATCTTTCCATTTCCCAGCGTCTGCAGGAGCAGTACTGGCAACGCATGCGCGGCAATGTCCGCACCGCCATGGAACAGGCGATCGAAGAACTCGATGCCCGCGGCATGCATGTAGAAATGGGACATAAAGAAGTCGGCGGGATCAAACCCAAGATCGATGATGACGGTCATATTTTCGACGTCTGCGAACAGCTTGAGCTCGACTGGCTCTTCTCGACGAATCCGCTGCAGGCAGCAGACAATGAACTGGAAGCCCGCATTGTGGTTCGTGAAGTATTCCGCAGAAATGGGCTCGACGTCTCCTTCCGTGCGAAACCGATCATCGGCGTCGCCGGCTCCGGGGAACACACCCATGTCGGCTTTGCTGCTCTTCTCAAAAATGGCAAGACCATCAATCTTCTGGCGCCGGAGGATATGCAGGCAGATTTCCTCTCCACCATCGGCTATGGCTTCATCATGGGCATCCTCAACAACTACGAAGCGACGAATCCATTCGTTTCCTCGACCACCGATGCTTTCAACCGTCTGAAGCCGGGCTTCGAAGCACCGGTCTGCATCGTCACCTCTCTGGGACATAAGCCGGAGCTGCCGTCTCGAAACAGATCCATCCTGATCGGGCTCATCCGTGATATCGGAAATCCGAAAGCGACCCGCTTCGAACTCCGTGCGCCGAATCCGTTTACCAATACCTATCTCTGCGTTTCCTGCCTGTATCTGACTGCTTTGGATGGCATCGAGTATGCGCTCGCTTCCGGGAAAGGTCCGGAAGAGCTGCTCGCCGAGCTTTCTAAGAAAGCCGGAGAAGAAGCCGGATACCTTGACAAGGATAGAGAATATCGCTGCGAAGACAACGTATTCGAAGACTATACGCAGGAAGAACGCGATGCTGTTTTCGGCAAGCCGCCGGCTACCGTCTGGGACAATGTCAAGATCATGAAAGCCAATCCGGACAAAGTCGCTGCGCTCACCAAGAGCGGTGCGATCTCTGAACAGATTGTAGACTCCTTTGTCGCATCCATCCTTTACCGTTGGAAGAATGAGCTGATCGATCGGATCATTCCAGGCACCGAACTGGCTGTCAGAGGATATAAGAAGCTTGATAACGACGATAAGATCGATGAAAAACGCTGGAAAGCCATCAAGGCGAAGCGCATCGAGCTCGCTAAGGATACAGAGGATGAGAAATGCCTCTGCACCCGCCTGAAGGAAGCTCTCGAGGCGAATGATTTCGATACCGCTTCCACGCTGCAGGTGGAAATGGCAAAGAAAGCAGAAGCACTGGAAAAAGAATATCGCGTCTATGCGCTGAATATTCTGGACTAGAGAAATGCTGGTGCATCAGGGCGAGGGGGAAATGAAATTTCTAATCCCTAGCCACTAATCCCTAGCTACCAGTCACCAGTCACTACTAACCAACTATACATTCATCTGGCCGAAGATGACCTACTCTCTGGATACCCAGAGAGTAGGTCATTTTTATTTTACAGGCAAGCTCAAATAGGGGGGACAACCTGGATGAGACGTTTATGGAAAATGGAGTACTGCTACTCCACGCTGGGGTTTCGCCAGCTGTGTAAAAGGATCCAGAGATTAGGGGTTGGAGGTTAGGAATCAGCGAACCTCACCCATAGGCAAACAGCAATCAAAGACCAACAATCCACGATTATCAAGCAGGAGGAATTCAAAATGATCAACAACGACTTACTGTACTATATCCCGTCCGGTGAATTTGGCAAAGAAGGCGTCCTGGGACTCCTCAAGACCCATCCGGAAATCCGCTTCGTTTCTCTGGTCGGCATCGATCTGGCCGGCAATGACACCGATGAAAAGGTGCCGATCGAACTGTTCCTGAAAAACTACGATGATTTCTTCGCCGGTACAGCCGTACAGACCGACGGCTCCTCTGTCGTTCTGATGAACATCGCCACACTGAATGATGCCCGCGTCGACATGGTCGCAGATGCCAGCGTAAACTGGTACATCGACTACAATGAAGACAACCTGTACAGCAATGGCCGTCCGGTCGGCACGCTCCGCATCCCATGCTTCCTTCTTCACAATGGCAAATTCATCGACTCCCGTTCTATCCTGAAAGAGTCTTGCGCTTTTGTCGCTGAGAAGCTGAAAGGCCTCCTGGCAAGCGGCAAGCCGGTCAAAGGCATGGAAAATCTGCCGGTCGATGAGATCGAGGATATCAAATTCACCATCGGCACGGAACTGGAATTCTGGGTCAAGACACCGAGCGAAACAGAAACGGTACAGCACCTGTCCATTTCCCAGAGACTGCAGGAACAGTACTGGCAGAGAATGCGCGGCAACGTCAGAACTGCGATGGAAGAAGCCATCGAAGAACTGGATGCTCGCGGCATGCATGTAGAAATGGGGCATAAAGAAGTCGGCGGTATCAAACCGAAAGTCGACGATCTGGGACATACCGTCGATGTCTGCGAACAGCTCGAACTCGACTGGCTCTTCTCTATGAATCCGCTGCAGGCTGCTGACAATGAACTCGAAGCCCGCATCATCATCCGTGAAGTCTTCCGCAAATACGGTCTCGACGTTTCCTTCCAGGCAAAACCGATCATCGGCGTCGCCGGCTCCGGCGAACATACCCATGTCGGCATCTGCGCTTCTTTGAAGAATGGCAAGACCATCAACCTTCTGGCACCGAGCGATATGAAAGCCGACTTCCTCTCCACCATCGGCTATGGCTTCATCATGGGCATCCTGAAAAACTACGAAGCAACGAATCCATTCGTTTCCTCCACCACAGATGCTTTCAACCGTCTGAAACCGGGCTTCGAAGCACCAGTCTGCATCGTTACTTCCCTCGGCCACAATCCGGAAGTACCGTCCCGTAACAGAACCATCCTGATCGGGCTTGTCCGCGACATCGAAAGCCCGAAAGCCACCCGCTTCGAACTGCGCGCACCGAACCCGTTCACCAATACCTATCTCGCGGCCTCCTGCCTCTTCCTGACGGCACTGGACGGCATCACCTATGCGATCACCTCCGGCAAAGCACCGGCAGACCTTCTCGCCGAACTCTCCAAGAAACCGGGCGAAGCTGCCGACTACCTCGAAGCAGGCCGCGCATATCGCTGTGAAGACAACGTATTCGAAGACTTCACACAGGAAGAACGTGATGCTGCTTTCGGCAAGCCGCCGGCAACCGTATGGGAAAACATCAAGACCATGAAGGCAAACAAAGACAAAGTCGCTGTCATCACTGCCGGCGACAGCTTAAATCAGGTCATTGTAGACTCCTTCCTTGATTCCATCGAATACCGCTGGGAAAATGAACTCGTTGACCGCATCATCCCGGCTACAGAAGCACTCGTCAAGAGCTTCAAGAAGCTTGCCAGCGAAGATGAACTCGATGAAGAACGTTGGGAATCTATCGCAGCAAAGAAATATGAACTCATCAAAGATACCAAAGCCAGCAAGTCTATCGCGACCAAGCTCAAAGAAGCACTGGAAGCCAAAGACTATGACACCGCTTCTGATCTCCAGATCGAACTCTCCAAGAAGTCCGAAGCACTGGAAAAAGAATACGCTGTCTATGCGCTGAACATTGTCGGCTGATAGAGAATAGAAAAAGGAGCTGTGAAGAAATGAGGATTCATTTCTTTACAGCTCCTTCTTTTGTGTCCTTTTTCACTCCAGGTAGTA
>UQRR01000056.1 GCA_900543455.1 uncultured Dialister sp. | reverse complement strand
CCCGCCATACTTGATCTGTATGATGCAGTCTCGGATCGCACCTGCATAGTCGCAGCAGGTATAGCAGCCCGAGAGGTGGTCAGTGAAAGAAGAATTGAGGAGCCTCGGATCCCAGATCTTCCGGAGGCACGCCTCGCACCACTGCACGTCCGGATCGACCACGCATCCACAGCCCGGGCAGCAGGTGGGATAGAGTATCTCTAAGATATCAGTCATAAAACGCATGGCCGGATCCTTTCTGGGTTAGCCCGCAGGGCGTACCGCTCCCTGATTGTGAATGAAAGTTCGGCACTCTAGTTAGGAGTTAGGAGTTAAGAGTTAGGAGTGCTGGTGCGGCGCATAATAATTGAAAGCGCCGCAGAGCTTTCAATATATGGTATTCACGAAAGATGAGAAACCTGCGAACCATTTGAACCATTTGAACCCTCAGAACCTGTTTAACCTATTAGGTTTCGAAAAAGGAGATAAGAATAGTCTGCTTTCAAACTTGTGGTGGCGGCTTCGCCGCAAATATATATGGGACGATGCCCGAAGGTCGGCAGATAGCAGGTTTCCCATTTGTGGTTCCCTGACATCGTCTGTTTGACCGCGAATGACAAAGATTTCTCGCTTACGCTCGAAATGACAATACGAGAGAGTCTGATGTCTAACGTCTGATGTCTCTTAGTCTCCAGTCACTCGCGCCCCTAATCCCTAGCTACTAGCTACTAGTCACCAGTCACTAGTCCACTGATGACTATCCCTCCGCCTCTCCCGTCAGGAGCGGGAAGAAAAGGCTGTATCTTCGTCCGGTTTCTACGGTATCGACGGCTTTTGCCAATGCTTCTTCCGTCGTGATGAGATAGGTGGTCTTTTTCGCACGGGTGATGCCTGTGTAGAGAAGATTTCGCTTCAGCATCATGTATTGTGTCGGAAGGAGGACAAGGATGACGGTATCATACTCGCTGCCCTGACTCTTATGGACCGTCGTGGCATAGGCGAGCTGGAGGTCATTTCTTTCCTCTTTTTCATAGACGACTTCCCTGTCATAGAAACTGACAGCGATGCGCTTGTCTGTCACCGACCAGACAATGCCGACATCCCCATTATAGACGCCCTTGTCATAGTCATTCCGCTTCTGCATGACCTTGTCGCCGACAAAGAAATGATTTCCCTGCGGGATCTGTTTCTGATGCACCAGCTCCTGAATGGCATGATTCAGATTGTCCACCCCGCACTGGTCACGATACATCGGAGAGAGTACCTGCAGTGCCATCTTCTCCTTGCTCTCCCCATAGTGAAGCGAACGGCAAAGGCTTATCACCGTATCGAAGGCTTCTTCTTCCGACCAGACAGGCAGGATCTTGAATTCCCCGCCTTCATCCGGGATACACATATTCCCTTCCCGGATGAGCGCCGCATTCTCGATGATGCCGCTCCCTTCTTTCTGACGAAAAATGTGCTTGAGCTTGGTGACAGGCACCTTTCCCCAGGCGATGATGGATCTCAAGGGCGTACCCGGTCCTACCGGCGGGAGCTGATCGACATCTCCAACCAAGATGAGGCGTGCCTCTTCTTTCAGTGCGGACAGCAAATGATAGAAAAGGGAAATATCCATCATGGACGCTTCATCGACGATGATGAGGTCTTCTTCCAAAGGATCGCTTTCATCCCGCGAAAAGACGGTCCCGCCGTCCTCGCGTTTTTCCGCCTCAAGCGCTTTATGAATGGTATCCGCATCCATGTGGCTCGCGATGGCCAGGCGCTTCGCTGCGCGGCCTGTCGGTGCCATGAGATGGACTTTCAGATCGTGCTGCTCCGCCGCCGTGATGATGGCCCGCACAAGTGTCGTTTTCCCTGTACCCGGCCCGCCTGTGATGACGAGGACGCGGCTCTTCATCGCCTCTTCGACGGCTTCTTTCTGCTCATCGGCCAGCGTGATCTGGTTTTCTCTCTCAAATTTTTCGATGGCCAGGGCGGCCGTTCCGAGCGCCTTCTGGTGACAGAGCATGTATTTCAGGATATCGGCCGACTGTGTTTCCGCTTCATAGAGAAATCTCAGGTATACATACACCGTCTTTTCATAGGTGAGAGACGGCAGCACTTTTTCCCGGACCGCAGACTCGATGCCATCCTTGATGATGTCAAAGGAAAGGTGCAGAAGCGGCACGGTATTTTTCGCCAGCGAATCGATCGGCACACAGCTGTGCCCCTGAGCAAGCGCCAGTCCCAGCATATGCTTCACGCCTGCCGTGATGCGCTCGCTGTCATTCGGCGCTATGCCCTGATCCATGGCGATGCGGTCGACCTCCAGAAAAGTCATTCCGTTTATGTCTCCCAGCATGCGGTAGGGTTCGTGCTGAAAGACGGACTTGATATTCTCTCCATAATTCTTCTGCATATCTGCCGCATATTTTTCAGGAATGGCCAGTGACTGGAGGTACATGATGATTTCCTTCAGCCCGGAAATCATCTCGTAGGATTTTTTAATTTTCTCGAATCCCTTCGGCCCGATACCCGGGACTTCCAGAAGCGCATCGATGTTGTTTTCGATGACATCCATCGTCTTTTTGCCGAAATGGTCCACGATGCGGCGCGCCATGGTCTCACGTATGCCATCGATCATCCCTGATGCCAGGAAATGAATGATATCTTCCGTTTCCTCCGGCTTCACCATCTCCATACTTTGCGCGGAAAACTGCACTCCAAAACGGGGATGCTTCTGCCAGCACCCCCGCATGAGTATCTGCTCGCCGACGTACGGGCCTCTCCCATGGTATGTGGCGCAGACCAGCTTGCGGCTTTCCTTATCTTCGATTTGAAAAACGCAGAATCTGCCATCATCACTTGCGTAAATGCATCGTCTGACGGTACCTCTGCGTTCTTCGATCATTTTGTTTCCCCTTGTATCAGTTTCGACTGCAGTTTTTTGCTGATATCCATCAAGAGCTGGTACCAGCGAATGAAATCAGGACGGCAGCTCACATCTTCGATGAGAGAAGACAATGCCTCGATATTCTTCGCTTCCCTTTCTGCATCATAGATCGGCTTATGCGCCTTCAGCTTATAAAGGGCAATGCCTCTCGACAGCTCCAGCCGCTTCTCAAAAAGCGCTGCCAGCTCGCTGTCGATCTTGCGCACCGAATCACGCAGCTCTTCCAGTTCTTTTTCGTCCATCTGCGCCTCTTACTGGTTCTTTTCATGAAGTTCTGCCAGGATCTCCATGACCTTGGCTTTGCATTCTTCATACGGCACTTCGATGGTCTCGCCGCTTCTGCGGAGACGGATCTCCACATTGCCGGACTGCTGCCATTTCTTGCCGATGGTCACACGGACCGGATAGCCGATGAGGTCAGCATCTTTGAACTTGATGCCCGCTCTTTCATTGCGGTCATCCAGCACCACTTCATCCGCCTTTTCTTCCATCGCATCATAGAGCTTCTTGGCCGCATCCATGACTTCTTCCGATTTGTTATTCGCCGGGACGATGACCACTTCATAAGGCGCGATCGCGACCGGCCAGATGATGCCGTCATCATCGTGATTCTGCTCGATGGACGCAGCCACTGTACGAGTGACGCCGATGCCGTAGCAGCCCATCACCATCGGATGCGACTTGCCATTGTTGTCAAGGTAGGTCGCGCCCAGCGCTTCGCTGTACTTGGTCCCGAGCTTGAAGACCTGTCCGACTTCAATGCCCTTCGTGATGACGATCTTGCCGCCGCAGTGCGGGCAGACATCGCCTTCCTGGATCTGACGGATGGTATCCACCTTCACATCACCGAAGTCGCGCGCCGGATTCACATGGATAAAGTGCTTGTCCTTTTCATTGGCCCCGCAGCAGGCATCCTGCATTTCCATGACCGTCTTATCGCAGATGATGTCGAAATTCTTCACTTTTTTAAGGCCGATCGGGCTGATATAGCCAGCCGTCAGACCGCAGCGTTCCAGATCTTCTTCCGACGCCATATCCACATTGATCGCGCCATAAATATTCTGGAGCTTCACTTCATTGACTTCATGATCGCCGCGCACCATCGCAAGGACGACGGTATCATCGAGCTTGTAGACGACCGCCTTGACGGACTGCTTCACATCTGCATGCAGGAAGTTGCAAACCATCTCGATCGTGTGCTGCCCCGGGGTTTCTACGATTTCCTTTTCCTTGTCATTCGAGATATCGCAGGGAATCGTCTTCGGATCGACCGCTTCGATATTCGCTGCGAAATCACAGTCTTCGCAATATACGATATCGGCTTCGCCGGAATCTGCCAGCACTTCGAATTCATGAGACGCATTGCCGCCGATCGCGCCGGAGTCTGCGATGACCGGACGGAATTTCAGACCGCAGCGGGTGAAAATGCGCCAGTATGCATCATACATCAGTTTGTACTGCTTATCGAGGCCTTCCTGATCCATATCGAAGGTGTAGCCATCCTTCATGATGAATTCGCGGCTTCTCATCAGGCCGAAACGCGGACGCTTCTCATCGCGGTACTTGTTCTGGATCTGATAGACAGAGACCGGCAGCTGCTTGTAGGACGAGGTATCCATGGAAACGAGCGTCGTCACCAGTTCTTCATGCGTCGGAGCCAGACAATAGTCTCTGCCGTGACGATCCTTCAGCTTGAACATCTCTTCCCCATATACGGCCCAGCGTCCCGTCTTCTGCCAGATTTCCGCCGGCTGCACGATCGGCATCAGAATCTCCTGTGCGCCTGTCTTATTGATCTCCTCACGGATAATCTTCTTCACTTTCTCGATGGCGCGGAAAGCCAGCGGCAGGTACGCATAGGTACCATTGGCGATTTTTCGCATCATGCCGGCTTTCAGCATGTACTTATGGCTCATGACGACAGCGTCGGCAGGCAGTTCTCTCAGGGTCGGGCTATATAATTTGGATGCTAACAATGAAATCTCCTCCTAAAGATGAAATGAAAATCTATATTTTCATTTCGGCAAATAGATTTCTTCTATTATATAGCTTTTAGCGAAATATTGCTATGAAAAAGTGACTGGTGACTTGCATACTAATTTCGGGCATCGCCCCATATATATTTGCGGCGCTTCTGATTGTTACGCGCCGCACCACCACTCCTCACTCCTCACTCCTCACTAGAGAGCGCGAAGCTTTCGGGATGGCACGCCCCACTGACTTCCCCTAAAGTGCAACAAAAAACAGCCTTCCTTTCGGAAAGCCGTTTCTATCAGCAGATGGGAAATTATTTCCAAGCCTGCTTCATGATGTTTTTGTATTCATTGTTCAGATGATCGACGATGACATCGAGGATGACACGGACGATTTCTGCATCAAAGCTGTCGTTGGTGCTCGGGAGGCACGCATCGAGGAAAATGCTGCCGTCTTCCGCTGCGACATACTTGAAAACCTTGTAGCTGCGGTTCAGCTGGTTCAGGTATTCGAGCAGGGAGAGTTTATTTTCATCTTTCAGAAGCTGGCTGCCGATCTGGACGCGGATGATGGTGTAGATGCTATTGTCTGTGATGATGCCGAGCGGAATGGTCTGTCCTTCGACCTTCAGGTTCGACTGGAATACAACGGTATCTGCGTCATCTTTCATTTCATTTTTGACGAAAAAGTCCATTTTGTTCGCCTTGGTGTAGGCTTCGAATTTCTGGGCTTTCAGGTTTACTCTTTTTTCTTCTGCCATGATGCATGACCTCCAAATAGAAATGAGAATTTTCTTAAAGCTGTTTCTATTGTACCTTGTCTTGCAAAAGATTGCTAGTAGGAGAATGGGAAAAGTGATTCGTATCGATGAAATGAGGCGTCAGTTTGAAAGCAACGGGTGGCGATCAAGAATTGGTCGTGACTAGTGACTAGTCACTAGTCACTGGTGACTGAAATGCCACTTTCGGGCATCGACCTATTCATACTTCGCGGCGCTTCATTATTTTATGCGCCGCACCACCATTTCTAATTTCTCATTCGAGCAAAGTTTTCACCCGCAATCAAAGGACAGCACGCCCTACGGACTAACCTTTCACCGATTCAGGAAGGACTTCCCCAGCCCTTCATAGCCGACGAATTCACGAAGCAGCGAATGATCCGGCACGAGCGATGCGTCCAGTTCGCGGAAGGGGGCGAGGAATTCCAGAAGGCGCCGGGCTTCCCCATAGGCAGGACTGTCTTTAGCGATTTCCTCTAAAAACGGCTTTACGATCTGTTTCAGGACAGGGATTTCATACAGAAGGGCCGAATTGAACACGACATCGGCGCGTCCCTGAAAGTGGAAAATATTCCGTTCCTCTCCCTCGCGGACGCTTGGCCAGGTGGAGATCGTCTTTTCCGGAGGATTTCCGCGGAACTGCATATCTCTCACCATACGACGAAGAAGGCGCGTATCTGAGGTCGATATGCGGTTATGGTGATTGATGGTGATCTGCGTCAGTGCGGAAAGGTAGATATGCATGCACTGATAGCCAGGGACAAAATAGGTGAGGCGCGGATTCAGTGCGTGGAGCCCTTCCACAAGGATCGGCTGCCCCTTCCCGAGCGTCACGGGCGGCGCATTCCACTCCTTTTTCCCAGTGATGAAATTGAAAGTCGGAAGCCGCACCGGCTTCCCTTCCAAAAGTGCGGTGATATCTCCTTCGAAACGGTCCAGATCAAGCGCGTGGATATCTTCCCAGTCTTCCCCCTGCATTTCGCTTCGATCACGGAAATAGTCATCCAGCGAGATCATGACAGGATGCGCCCCATTCACCTGCAGGTGGACGATGAGACGCTTCATGAAGGTGGTCTTGCCGGAGGATGAGGGGCCGGCTGTACAGACGAGACGGATCCGGGGCTTCGCCTCACAGATCGCATCTGCCAGCTCTGCCAGCTTTTTCTCATGCAGGGCTTCCGCGATAGAGATGTAATCGAGAATTTTACCATTCTCGATAGAAGCATTGAGCTGCGCCAGATTTTGGCAGCCGATAAGCTCGGACCAGTTCTGGCTTTCGAGGAAGACCTTCGCAAATAGCGGGTCCTCTTCCTCATCCTGAGCCAGATGAAAATCCTCATCCGGAAGGCGCAGCAGAAATCCCGGCGCATAAGACTTCAGCGCAAAAAGCCGCACGAAGCTCATATCCGGCAAAAGAGGGCCGAAGAAATAGTCGATCACGCGCCCGCACTGGTCGACATTGATCGTATTCCCGGCGAGCTGACCGGCAAGCTCTGCATCTTCTTTCCGCCCTTTGATGCGAAGGAAGACCATCGCACGTTTCTTTCCGACGACGAGCTTGGTGATATCGCGTCCCTCTTCGGAGATCTCACGCATCCGTGCCGCCAGCCGATCCAGCTCCTTCTTGAGCGGTACATGCCCGTCTTCAAATTCACAGTACAGCGATTTTCCCAGCGAATGCTTCACGAGGACATCTGCCTCTTCTCCATAGATCTCTTCCACAGCACATACGAGAAGCATGATCGCGCTTCTCACATACGCCTGGTGCGCTTTTGGCGCCGAAAGAGGGACCCATCGCACATCTCCGCCAGAGGGAAACGGTGTCTGGAAATCAAGAAGCTCGCCATCCATCTCTGCCAGCACCGCCTGCTCCTTCCCCCTTGTACCGCGGACCATATTCCATAAATTCTGCGGTGTCGCACCGTCAAAAAAGTCAAAACCTCTACCTTCACAGGTGATATGGATCATGGAAATCAGCTCCTTTACCGGATCCTCCGGGGAAGTACGGATCCCATCGTGAATCGCATCATCGTTTTCCCGGATAACCATCTATAGATTCATTATAGCCGTTTTTTAGACCTGCGTCACCACGATATGCGGCAAAGACAGGTGCTTCAGCTCCTCAAAGCCGACATTCCGAGCCGCTTCCTCTGCGGATACGGGCATCGGCTTTGGAAGTGCGCCTGCATAATACAGAAGGAGTCCGATGATATCAGAAGGCTTCTTGCCCTCTGCCTTCATTTCACGAAGAGTGAGACCTTTCTGCCGCTTCGAGAGCCGGACTCCCTCCGCATCAACGAGAAGAGGCAGATGTCCGTAAGTCGGAACATGGGAAACTCCCAATTTTTTCAGCAGATAGAGCTGATAAAAGGTCGAGGAGAGAAGGTCATTTCCCCGGAAAACATGCGTCATCCCCATCGCTGCATCATCGACGGATACAGCGAGCTGGTAAGCGACCATACCGTCTGCGCGCCGAAGGACAAAGTCATCGATGCCGGGACGGAGCACGCACGACTCCTCCCCGCAGAAAAGATCTCGGAAAGACACACGGCTTTCCTCCATGCGAAGGCGCCAGGAAGGCGCTTTCTCCTTTTCTCTTTCAGAGATTTCTTCCGCGGTCAGACGGCGGCAGTGCCCATCATAGACCGGCAGCCCCTCCCCTTCATGCGGCGCAGAGGCGATGCTGTGGAGACGGGCGCGGCTGCAGAAGCAGGGATAGATCTCCCCCGCTTCTTTCCACCGATCCATGATGGCCTGATAGAGAGGAAATCGGAGACTTTGGACAGGCGTCCCATAGGAATAATTCCCGCCGGGTCCCTCGTCATAGGAAAGATCCATCCATGCAAGGTCTTCTTGGATCCCCTCTATATATTCGGCGTGGCTTCGCTGCCGGTCGATGTCCTCGATCCGTAGCACGATCGCCCCTCCCTGCTGGCGTGTCCAGAGCCAGTTCAAAAAAGCGATCCAGATATTCCCAAGATGCATGTATCCTGTGGGACTCGGCGCAAAACGGGTGCGAATGGCTCTCTGCATAGCGGCTCCTTTCAGGTATACGAAAGGAGGCTCAAACAGTTGAGCCTCCTTGGTGGTAAAAGTGACGAATGACTTGTGACTAGGGATTAGGGATTAGGTTCAACATAGCTGAAGAGCAAATGGCATCCTCTCATCGATCCCCTGTCGCCACATAAAGTCTGCGGCACAACCCCCTTCATTCCATTACTCTGGCATCGAGAGGACTTCATGGAAGAGAGCCTGATCCCGCTGGATTTTTTCCTCGCTGCCCATGCAGCAGATATAGGGATCATCGATGATGCTCTTGACGAGCGGCGCAAGGGCACGGATGTCTTTCACTTCGCAGGAGATGATTTCACTGCGGATCCGCATGCGGTCTTCCCTTGTGTTGCCGTTCAGATAGTGGAGCATGGCGCGCTCGCCCTTCATGGACGGAGTGAGCTGGATCTCATCTGCTGCCATAGTGCCGATGACGTACTTGGTCATTTCACGTTCGGACAGCTCAAGCGTTTTCAGATATTCCGGAAGGCCTTTGTATGCCTCGAGCGTTTCCTTCAGATTCGGATCACGGTACGAGCAGAGTAGCGACGTACCATCGCGCAGGAACTGAGTGAAAGCGCCATACGCACCGCCGAGGACACGGACTTTCTTCCAGAGGTACTCATAGCGAAGGATGGTTTCCATGACACGAAGTGCGCCGGTATAGGTAAAACCATGGTCGCGGAAATTGCCGCCTTTGGCGACGTACTGGACCTTGCCGGAGGTCAGGAAAGCTTCATTGATTTCCTTGGCCGGGAAATCGAAAAGATGGGCTTCTTTCTTCTCCCCTTCCGGCATATCATCCAAGATGAGGCCGAGGTAGCGATCGACAGCCTGCTTTTCTTCCTTCTCGCCTGTGGTGGCCAAGAACATATGGCTTCTCGTGAAGATTTTCTTCGCGACAGCCGAGAGCTTCTCTGCGATGTCCTCTGCCTGACTGTCATACGTCTTGACAAGGTCTGCCAGGAAATAGTAGAACGTCATGCCCGCCTGCTCAGAAAACTGCGCTGTCTTTGAGAAATAGGAAGCAAGGCGTCCCATAGTGAGATTATGCCCGCGGGAGAAAGCCGTCATATCCCATTCCGATTTTTCTTCCAAGAGAATCTCTTTCAGCCGTTTCGTATCCTGGAAGGAGGTGTGATTGATGACTTCCCCCAAAAGGTCCATGAGCTGCTCGGCCTTTGAGGTGAGTGCTTTGCCTCTAGCGACCATGAAAGGCTTATATTTCGAAGCGTCATTGATATCGCCGATGCAGGAAATCTGGAAGCTGATGCCGCCGGTATATGCATTGGAAATCCGCGCGAGCTCGGTGTAGCTGTGCTTTTCCGTATCCATGCTGCGAAGCATCCCGGCAAGGAGGATGGCATACGGGATCTCTTCCTCGGTGAGATCATAGAGATCGAAATACATCGTGACGTAGGAAATGCCCGTTGTGTGAATATCATAGTGGAAGTGGCGGATGCCCGAGACTGTCTCTTCTTCGAGCACTTCCTCCTCGATCTCCCGCTTCAGGTCTTCGCGGGACAGGAGCGGAATGGTCTTCAGGGCCTCCTCTGTTTCCATGGATGCCTGACGTTCCTTCAGTGCTTTGGTGGACGCCATGATGTCTTCGAGCTGCTCGTCGGTGAGACTCATCTTGTAAGCAGCGAGTTTTTCTGCCGTTGCCGCATTGTTCTTCTCCGTCAGTCCCTTTTCCGGCTTCATGGTGATCAGGACCTGATGCGGATTCTTGATGACGTACTTCAGGAGAAGGCTTTCGAAATAGCCTTCCCTGATCCCTTCTCGAAGCTCTTTGATGTCGTCGATATAGCGGAGTGCCGCCATCGGGTCACGGTCATAGAGCCAGAGATCCATCGCGCGGACCCCATAGAAAAGACCTTTCGGACGTCCCTGATAATCGTTTTCACGCGAGGTGAATTCCGTGCGGTTCAATGCAGCATCAAGCATATCCTTGTCAATGCCGTCAAGTGCGAGCGTGCGGAGCGTCCCATCGATGACCTGCGCAAACTGTTCCTGCTTCTCCACTTCTGAGCCTGTCACTTCGATGGTCCAGACCGGCTGCTTGTAGCTGTCACAATAGCCGCCGGACAGGTCGTTTCCAAGACCGGCATCCATGACTGCTTTTTTCAGCGGTGCGCCATCCATATCGATCAGGACATAGTTCAGGATACGGAAAGCAAGCGATTCTTTCGTAGACATATGGTCGCTTCCTGCGATGTAGAGGGCATGGATCGCCTTCCCCTTTTCGCTTTCCTGCTCTGCGATCCCATACGGGCAGATCGCGGATACCCTTTTCTTGAAGCCGGACTGCGTGCGGACGGCCGAGTCCACATGGCGGCGGTCAAAATGAGACAGGTATTCCTCATCGATATATGCCAGTGTCTTCTCGATATCCATATCGCCATAGAGATAGATATAGCTGTTCGACGGATGATAGAAGCGTCTGTGGAATTCAGTGAATTCACGGAAAGAAAGCATCGGGATGACTTCCGGATCTCCGCCGGACTCCACGCCGTAGGTATTATCCGGGAAGAGACGCTCGGTCGCGCGGTCTTCCATGATGGCTTCCGGCGAAGAGAGCGCGCCTTTCATTTCATTGTAAACGACACCATTGTACGTCAAAGGCGCCTCTTTGTTCTCCAGCTCATAGTGCCAGCCTTCCTGCATCAGAATCTGCGGATTCTTGAGGCAATTCGGATAGAAGACCGCATCGAGATATACATCCATCAGGTTATGGAAATCGACCATATTGCGGCTGGCGATCGGATACATGGTCTTATCCGGCCAGGTGATCGCATTGAGGAAGGTATTGAGAGAACCTTTCGCGAGTTCGACGAAGGGTTCCTTCAGCGGATATTTCCGAGAGCCGCAGAGCGTCGAGTGCTCCATGATATGCGGTGTCCCCTTGGAATTATCCGGCGTCGTGCGGAAGCAAATATAAAAGACTTTATTATCATCGTCGCTGTCCAGATACAGAAGACGGGCACCGCTTTTGACGTGCTCCATCAGGTAGGCATCGGCATTGACTTCTTCGATATGGGACATGCGGCTGACACGGAATCCGTGTACCAGGTCTCCATCATTCCATTTCATATACGTTCTCCTTGATTTATTGCTCGTTGATAGTTAGCTGTTGGCGGTTTGAACGGGTTCAGCAGTAGCAGGAGCGGGGCTTCGCACCATTTTGGCAATAATGGCAATGCACTAAGGTAGAATTTGAATCACGAGCCAACAGGCATTCTTAATCCCTAGCCACTAGTCACTAGTCACCAGCTACTAGTCCACCACTTTATTCACAAGAAAAAGCGCAGGAAATCCCTGTGCTTTTTCCATAAGCATCTATTTATTATTTTTCGTCCTGCGGGAAGAATTCGTCGTGAATGGCCTGTACAGCTTTGTTCAGGTCTTTTCTCAGGATGAGGCAGGAAATGCTGATTTCCGAAGTGCTGACGATGTCAATATTGACACCGGCTCTGCCGAGTGCGCCGAACATACGGGCAGCGACTCCCGGTCTGCCGAGCATGCCGGCGCCTACGACAGAGACTTTGGCCGTGTCATCATCATAAATGACTTCTTCCACTTTGCCATCGTCTCTCATCTTATCGAGGACTCTCTTGGCATCCTCCATATCCGTATCATCGATGGTGAATACGATATCCGTCTTGTCATCATTGGAGTTTCTGACACTCTGCACGATCATGTCGACCGTGATATTGTCTTCTGCAAGAGCAGAGAATACACTGTATGCCACGCCCGGCACATTTCTGAGTCCCAGTACTGCAATTCTAGCTGCATGAGCATCCTGTGCCACGCCTCTGACCGCTTCGTTCAAGCCTTCCATACATACCTCCCGGATAATCGTTCCTTCATCATTCGTAAATGTAGATCTGACATGGATCGGAATGTGATATTTCATCCCGAGTTCGACGCTGCGAGGCTGCATGACGCCAGCGCCCAGACGTGCCATTTCCAGCATTTCCGTATTGGTAATTTCTTTCATCTTATGTGCATTCTTCACGACACGCGGATCTGCAGAGTATACACCATCCACATCGGTGAAGATCTCACACATATCTGCATGCATCGCACCTGCAAGCGCCACCGCCGTCGCATCGCTGCCGCCGCGGCCCAGTGTCGCCACATCGCCATTTTCCATAAGGCCCTGGAAGCCCGCCACGATGACGATCTTGCCTTCTTCCAGCTCCTTGAAGACGCGCTCCGGCTTCACATCATCGATGGTCGCCTTGCCATACGCCCCTCCCGCGATGATACCCGCCTGCGGGCCCGTGAGCGATACAGCAGGGACGCCGAGCTTTCTGAAAGTCATCGCCATAAGGGAAATGGAGATCTGCTCACCGGTCGCCAGCAGCATATCCATTTCACGTCCATGATTGATATCCGATACCTTCGAAGCCAGTGCCAGGAGATCATCGGTGGTATCGCCCATAGCCGATACGACGATCACGATCTTGTCCCCCGGCTTCCGATCGCGAAGCACACGGTTTGCAATATTCAACATTTTTTCCGGTGTCGCAACAGAACTTCCGCCGAATTTTTTTACATAAAGTGACATTTGCATCCCTCATTTACGAGTAATCTAGGAAAACAGAGTCTGCCTTCCCGCTGGAGCAGCCATCGGATTCGTCCGCGCTCCTTGTATACTGTGAAAAGTGTAACATGGAAGAGGCGGCATGTAAAGAAGATAAATAAAAAAAGGGTTCAGGGTTGTGGGTTGTGGGTTGTGGTGGCAGCTTCGCTGCAAAATATATATTTGTGGCGGAGCCGCCACCTTCATTCCAAATTCCTAATTCTAGCAGAGCTTTCGCACGCAATCAAAGGGACGGCACGCCCCTTGGGCTTACCCTGAACCAGGAAGTTTGAAAGCAGGGATAAGTGGCTAGGGATTAGGGATTAGGGATTAGGAGCTTCGAGTGACTAGTACCTGGTGACTAGTCACTGGGAAACATCAGACTCTCGTATCGTCATTTCGAGCGAAGCCCTCGAATCTTTTTCGTTCGCAATCAGACGGACAATGTTTGGAAACGGCAAACGGGAAGCCTGTTATCCCCCAAAAACTTCGAGCATCGCCCCATATATTCTCGGCAAAGCCGCTACCAACATTTCACATTTCTCATTTCTAATTTCTCATTCAAACGAGCCTTTCAAAACCTTGAACCTTGAACCTTAAGCAAAAAGGAGCTGTGAAGAAATGAGGATTCATTTCTTCACAGCTCCTTCTTTTGTGTCCTTTTTCACTCCAGGTAGTAAAAAACAAGAGGAAAAGGGTATACTTCCCCCTTTCCC
>UQRR01000055.1 GCA_900543455.1 uncultured Dialister sp. | reverse complement strand
TGCTAAAACACCAACATGGAATTTACGGCAGTAATTTTTTAGATATTTGCCATGTCTACCTTGACAGGGGCTGATCATCTTTGAGTCCAGGCGGCTTTTTGCTGGTAAGAAGAAGTTCATCTGTCACCTTTCCAAATTCAGCCTTTTCAAACGTACCCTTCCGTTTTACAGGCGGATTCTCATTTAAAATCAAACATAAAAAATGTTTAGATATACTATTGCGGGGTTCCTTGAAAATGCACTGATTTCCTTGAGAATATCAGTATAAAATGGTGCAAAAAACTTGACCAAAACCGGCTTGGGCGATATAGTTAAATACAGTGGATAATTATAAAATCGAATAGGTGATAAAATGTTTAATTTACCAGAAAAATATGTCATGATTGACGGTTTCAAAATTCCTGCAGACAAAGGCGAAGAGTACAAGCGTCTTCGCGACAGTATGGCGAAGGAAGCAGATAAGTTTTTCCATACCTTCTGTGAAGAAGTGAAGAAGCAGAAGCTGGTGGACATCCTTGGCGAAGGCATCGTCGGCTATTCTTCGACCGGTGAAATGCTGGCAAGAATTTCCCTCGATCCTTTTGAGCTGTCTGCGCTGAACGTAGCAAAACAGAGAAAGAAGCTGCATGAATATATGCTTGCGACCAATGGCTACGATGATGATGATTATCAGCAGCTCCTGAAGGAATTCAAGGAACGTCAGGCGGAAAGAAAAGCAGCCAAAGAGAAAAAAGCATAATGCGTTTCAGTGCGTCCATGCATTTGGCTGGCATGGATGTGCTTGATATGAGAAATGCATTGTGACCTTGCGTAGACACAGAGAGTAATATGTCATTTCGCTCATGATGCATCTTACACAGGATGCCAGCTCTTAACTGCTAACATAATAACAATAGGAAGGAACATACTGCTATGATTCATTTGATTCTGGACAGTACCTCTGGCGTCGGTGCAGATTTTCTAGCCCTTCACCCGAATGTACACTGTATTTCCCTGACCATTGAAATGGGAGAGAATTACGTACCGGAAAGCGAGGCGACCATCAAGGCTGTCATCGATTATTCCGAAGCGACGAAGAAATCGGTCCCTACGAGTCAGCCCAGTACCGGTGATTTTCTGAAGATGTTCTCCGATATTCCTGCCGAAGACCCGATCATCGTGCTCTGTCTTTGCTCCACCATCAGCGGCACGTACAACGGGGCGCTTTTGGCTGCCCGACAGTCGGGACGCAAGAATATCACGGTCATCAATACGAGAACGACGGCGATCGGCATGATCCATCTGCTCAAGGATGGTCTGGAGATGATCGAGAAGGGCCTTTCGTATGAGGAAATCGCGAAAGCGCTCGAAGAAGCCTCGATGCGGACGGGACTCACCGTCGCACTTGATACCATCGACTATCTGAAGCGCGGAGGACGTATCGGGAAGGCTGCCGGCCTCATCGGAAGCATTCTCAAGATCAAGCCGGTGATTTACCTGAATGAAAACATTGAAGTAGATGCTTTGGGGAAGGTGCGCACGACCAAAAAAGCAAATGCGCTCATGATCGATTATCTGAAAAAACAGGAGCCGCTCAAGAGACTCGGCATCGTCCATATCGAAAATGAAGCCGGAGCGAAGGTGCTCTATGACAAAGCGAAGGAAATGTATCCGGACATGGACATTACACTCACGACGGCGACCCCGGTTCTGACAGCCTATCTGGGACCTGGTCTTACTGGATTCATTTTTGAAAGAGCCAAATAAATGGGGGAGAGAATGATGTATACCGTTATTGATGGGAATTGTTTCAAAAATATGCTGGTAGGAGCGTATCAGCTTTTTCAGAAGAAATATGAAATTATCAATCAGCTGAATGTTTTCCCCGTGCCGGATGGCGATACAGGGAATAACATGCTGAATACCTTGAAGTCCATGTACAGCATGATTGCGGAAGTCAGCCCGGAAGAGCCGGTTGGCATCATTGCTGAGAAAGCTTCTGCTGGTGCTATCATGGGGGCACGCGGAAATTCTGGTGTCATCCTTTCACAGATCATTCATGGCATCAGCCGCGGCCTGCATGGCAAGAAGACCGCTTCCTGCGGACAGATGAGCAAGGCTTTCCAGTACGGTATCCTGTATGCGTATCGTGCTGTCACCAAGCCGGTGGAGGGCACCATCCTTTCCGTAGCTCGCGGCATTGCGAAAGGGACACATGATGTATACCGCGTGGAAACGGATTTCAGCAAAATTTTGGAAGCCTCTATCGATGCGGGAGAAGAAGCACTCGCTAAGACGCCGGAACAGTTGCAGATTTTAAAAGATGCGAATGTTGTTGATGCCGGTGGACAGGGACTGATCTTCTTTTTGATGGGTTGTCTGAATGGTCTGACCGGAAAAGTCGAGGATATCGAAGTCGATGTGAAGCCGGTCATCAGCCGTCTGGAAGCAAAAGGAGAGTCCTTCTCCATTGAGTATCCCTACTGCACGGAATTCATCATCAGTCCATGTAAAGTAAGTGCTCGTGAGGTCCGCCAGAAGCTTTCTTCCTGGGGTGAATCTATGATCGTCGCTGCGGGCGATAATCTGGTGAAGGTCCACATTCACGCCCAGCGTCCGGGCCATGTTCTGGACATGGCAGCGGACTGGGGTACGCTCCATGACATCAAGTGTGATAACATGGTCGACCAATTTCATAGAAATAAAGAAAAGCAGCAGAAGATGGAAAAGAAACCGCTTGGTATCCTGACCGTGGTCTCTGGGGAAGGCTGGACAGAGCTTTTCGAAAAATCAGGCTGTGATGTTGTCTCCGGCGGCCAGTCCATGAATCCATCCGTACAGGAACTCTCGGCAGGTATGGAAAATGGACAGTATGAGAAATATATCATCCTGCCAAATAACAAAAATATTATTCTTGCTGCGCAGCAGCTGAAGAAAATGCTTGGTGAAAAAGTCCATATCGTACCATCCACGAACCCGATGGAAGGGCTGGCAGCTGCTATGGTTTTTGATGGTAAGGCCACTATCGCGGAAAATCTTGATGCCATGGCCGACCGTCTTTCAGACATCAGGAGCGGTATGATCACGACCGCTGTACGTGACAGCATCGTCGGTGAATCCACCATTCACAAGGACGACTTCATGGGTCTTGTCAAAGGTTGTGAAGTCATCTCCGTACCGGAGCTTTCCGACTGCTTCATGCAGGTACTTGGTGAACTTATTGATGAAGATACCGAGATCGTCACCATTTACTACGGAAAAGACCTTTCGGAAGAAGACTGTCAGAAAGAAATCGAAAAGGCAGAAAAAGCCTACCCGGATGTCACCTTTGAAATGTACGAAGGCGACCAGCCGTTGTATCCGATGTTTATCGCAGCAGAATAAGGAACATGAAAAGCAGAGCGAGTGCTCTGCTTTTTTTATGGGAATGATGAGGTTCTTTACACAAACACCGAATACATTTGACTCTGCGATTGAATCAGCATTTTTCAGGTTATCAGGATTTGAAGGGATAACGCACAGCAATCGGAAAGTACGCATCGGCCGCTTATGTCGGCCCTCCAGTATCAAAAGACAATAAAATCTCTTGACATTAGTGAAAAATAAGAATATCCTATGAAAAGGTTAGTAAGTGATATTTACAGGGGAATCCGGTGAGACTCCGGAACTGTTCCGCAGCTGTATAGGGAGTTTTCTCATGGCAGTTCCTTCGCACGGACATGGGAGAGCAGGGAACCAAGTCAGAGCGCCTGAAAGATGTAGTCCGATCGTAAGCCATCGAGAGAGTGGCCGCAGGATCTTGGGGTGGAGAAGTCCATCCTGACTTCGTGCGGCTTTTTTAGGTGTTACAGCGATGAATTTCTCATTTTTAAGGAGGAATGAAAATGAAAAAGAAAATGGGTGCCTTTATTTTATGCTTCGCCCTTCTTGGTGCGGGATGCGTCTTTGCAGAGGAGGAGAAGACGAGCCCGGAGGTCGATCCGGCAGCGACACAGATGACAGAGGCATATCCATCTCCGGATGCCATCCTTCCGCCAGTGCCTGTACCGCCGGAGAAGGGAATCCAGGATGTAGCCGCTTTTCAAAAATATGCAGAAGAAGTGGATCTGTATGTGAAAGCCTGCCAGCACTACATTGACGGAGCGACAAATGATGCGAATGCCATCATTGAAGCTAGAAATGAAGCTGTAAAAAAGGCACAGGAAGCGGTAGATGTGTACAATCGCTTTTTTGATAAATAATAAACTGTTCCAGTCAGATACATAGAAAAGGATATACTCCGATGAAACAACTGATCAGCTACTATCGTATGCCGGGTGACCGGGAGGAGGAGATCTCGCGTCTTATCCATGCGGAAGGTCTGGATGGGGTGGAAAACCTCATATATGGCAGTCAGGCGGGGAGTCCGCCATTTTTGCAAATCACTGTGGGAACGCATCTCAGGTACTGGCCCTATTGGATGGATTTCTATGAAGGGAATAAGGATCGTCTGTTTGAAATTTTTACAAATCAGGATAATATACGCCAAATGTATGGCGCAGAGGATAGAGAAGGCTGGATACAGGTCATCCGTGCGAATATCCGTGCAGCACTGGCTGAGAAGCCCCGCTATCTGGTCTGGCATGTGCAGGAGAGTACGCCTGAAGAGGCCTTTTCCTGGCACTTCCGCCATACCGATGAAGAAGTTCTGGCAGCGACGGCAGAGCTCTATCAGTCTTTCCGCGATCTGATCCCGGACGGGGTATTCATTCTCTTTGAAAATATCTTCTGGCCGGGGCTTTACCGACTTGAACCAGAGAAGGTGGAATACTTTTTCACAAAACTGGATGATCCCGCTCATACAGGCCTTATGTTTGATAGTGGACATTTCATGATCACGAATCCGGATCTGACAAGCGAAAAAGAGGCCGCGCTCTATATCAGGGAAAGCATGAAGCAGCTGGGGGAAATGAGAGCGCTCGTGAAAGGTATTCATCTCTCCTGCTCTCTTTCCGGAGCGTATATCCGCCAGTTCAGGAGGGAAATGCCGGTTCCGCTGACGAATCAGGTCATGATGCGTCATATATGTTCTTTGGATCATCATGATCCGTTTCAGACGAGAGCCGCCAGAGAGATCGTCGAGGCCATCGAGCCGGACTATGTGACGCATGAACTTTTCGGGAATACGTTCGCCGAAGCGGTGGAGAAGGCACGAAAGCAGGCGTTACTGGTGACAGGAGCAAGGGAAACGCAAGTATATCACAGCGTTTGACTTCACAGGCATTTTAAGGAAACACTGATTAAATCGTTGTCAGATTTTACTCTTGAATTTTTATGCATAGCGAGGAATAACCTGACGCGAATAGCGAGCTATTTAAGGAAGGCTATGACGAAGCTATGTATAAAAATTCTTGTAGAATTTGACTCTGCGATTTAATCAGCGTTTCCTTAGGCAAAGCATAAAACTAAACAGCAATTTCATCGGCATTTTCTTAAATCTGTGAGGCATAGAATTATTTTTCTTTGTCATTTTCCTGTAGTCCCCTTAAACTGGTAAAAATACCTGAAATCGAAAACTTTCAAAATACTATATTGACATTTTTCGAATAACCCGCTATAATACATTCAGAAAGTTAAATATGCTTCGTGAGGGTTCGATACGAATCCTCTGCGAGAGAGTATTTCTTATAAGGAGGAATCCCAAATGTCTCTCAACGGTAAAAAAATTAGCGAATTCAAACTGAATGCATTCCAGCAGAACGATTTCATCGAAGTCACCGATAAGGATCTTCTCGGCAAGTGGAGCGTGCTCTTCTTCTATCCGGCGGACTTCACCTTTGTGTGCCCGACCGAGCTTGAAGACTTGCAGGGCAAGTATGCTGACTTCCAGAGAATCGGATGTGAAATTTATTCTGTTTCCTGCGATACCCACTTTGTTCACAAAGCATGGCATGAATCGTCTCAGGCAGTCGGCAAGGTTGAGTATCCGATGATCGGTGATCCGACCGGCAAACTGTCCAAGGAGCTTGATATCTACATCGAAGACTCCGGTCTCACAGAAAGGGGTACCTTTGTCATCAATCCGAAGGGCGAAGTCGTACTGTACGAAGTGAGCGCAGGCAACATCGGCCGCAATGCGGACGAGCTGCTTCGCAAGGTGGAAGCCGCTCAGTTCGTATATGAGCATGGCGATGAAGTCTGCCCGGCTAAATGGCAGCCAGGTGCAAAAACACTGAAACCGTCCTTTGATCTGGTCGGAAAGTTATAAAAAGGAGCGGCATCATGGAAAAACGATATGATGCCATTATAGTAGGCGGAGGACCGGCAGGGCTCTCCGCCGCTATTTATATGGCACGAGCACGTTTTCATGTCCTTGTCATCGAAAAAGAGAAGATGGGCGGACAGATCACGATCACATCAGAAGTGGTGAATTATCCCGGCGTTTATAAGACAGACGGTGAGGCACTGACCCGAGAAATGGTGCGTCAGGCTGAAGCCTTCGGTGCAGAATTTTTGACGGCAGAAGTAAAGAGCCTGTCGCTTACTGCAGATACAAAGGTGGTACATACCGATCGAGGAGATTTTGAGGCGATGGGTATCATCTATGCAGCCGGTGCGCATCCCCGTCTTGCCGGATTTTCCGGCGAAAAAGAATTCCGTGGGCATGGTGTCGCTTATTGTGCGACATGTGATGGGGAGTTCTTCACCGGAAAGGACATCTTTGTTGTTGGCGGTGGGTATGCAGCCGTGGAGGAAGCCCTTTTCCTCACTAAGTACGGGCGCAAAGTCCATGTCCTTGTTCGCGGAGATGACTTCTCGATCTCGTCTGCGGCTGTCGATGAGCTGAAAGAGCATCCTGATGTTACGATTTCCTATCATACGGAGGTGGTGCGGATTGAAGGAGACAGCGCTGTCCGCCGCCTCGTCCTCAGAGATCGGAAGAGCGGGGAAGAGCGTCTTGTAGAAGCCAAAGATGGTGACTATTTCGGCGTCTTTGTCTTCGTTGGATACGCGCCGGAGAGTGGACTTCTGAAAGGACAGATCGAGCTGGATCCTGCTGGCTACGTGGTGACAGATCGTGAGCAGCAGACGAATCTGCCCGGCGTATATGCAGCGGGCGATATCTGCGTGAAGCAGCTCCGTCAGGTCGTGACGGCTGTCAGCGATGGTGCGGTCGCTGCTACTTCGCTGGAACGGTATCTGGGGAATCTGTATCGACGTCTCGGCCTTCGTCGTACCTATGCGCGAAAGAAAGTCGTCAAAGAGGAAAAGACGGCTCCCAAAGCTGTGGCAGGAGCTTTTCTTGATGATGCGATGCGTGAAGCTTTATCGCCGGTCCTTGCTCGTTTTGAGAAGCCTCTCTTCCTCAGAGTATCGAGTGACGGCACTCTGCTTGCAGACGAAGCAGAAAGTCTGGTACGGGAACTTGCCGGCCTTTCTGATACACTTTCCTATGAAGTGGTGAGAGAGGGGAATCCGGATGTTACCATTTCTATCTGCAGCGCGGAAGGAAAGGATCTGGGTCTCCGTTTTCACGGTGTTCCCGGCGGGCATGAATTTAATTCCTTTATTCTGGCACTCTACAATGCAGCAGGTCCCGGGCAGGATGTGGGAGAAACCCTGCAGCAGCGCATAGAAGAGATTTCTCACGATATTCACATAGATATTGCGGTCTCTCTCTCTTGTACCATGTGTCCTGATCTCGTTGCCGCTGCCGAACGGATCGCTGCGGATAATGACCATGTCTCTGTCGATGTGTATGACCTCGCGCACTATCCGGACATGCAGAAGAAATACAACATTATGAGCGTTCCCTGTCTGATCATGGATGGAAAGACGTATTTTGGGAAAAAGAGCCTTGAGGAGCTTCTGCAAATCATAAGATAAAAGAAGGAAACATTGCTTAAAGGGATGCGGCAAAATGCACAAGCATTTTGCCGCATCCCTTTTTACGTTGTCCTTGTAGCTGGTTAGAAGATGTATTTAGAAAAAGAACGTGTCGTTTTAATTGCAGGATCGGACTTCATTTGAATTTCTTTAAGAGCATGAAAAACAGACAATGTCAAGTATTATCTATTATCAACTCACAACTGTTGGTTTGAATCACGGAAATCAACTGCTGGGTTGAATCACGTAAATCAACCCTCTTCACAAACGAAAATCTATTTGACGCTACCTCCGGCAGGCTCTATAATAGTAAGAACTGTTTTATCAAAAATGTCGACAGTAACGAAAAATTTGGAAGGTGAAACTATGCACGAAAAGTACGTACCTCAGCAGATCGAAAAGAAGTGGCAGAAAATCTGGGAGGATACCAAAGCATTTGAAACTCATTCTGACCCGAGCAGAAAGAAATACTATGTACTGGAAATGTTCCCGTACCCGTCTGGCAATCTCCATATGGGGCATGTCAGAAACTACTCCATTGGTGACGTTGTCGCTCGTTTCAAGACGATGCAGGGATTCAATGTCATTCATCCGATGGGCTTTGATGCCTTCGGCATGCCGGCCGAAAATGCGGCTATCAAGCACGGCATTCCACCGGCGGAATGGACCTATTCCAATATCGACAACATGACCCGTCAGCAGAAAGAACTCGGTCTTTCCTATGATTGGGACAGAAAAGTCCTGACCTGCCGTGAAGATTACTACAAGCACACACAGAAGCTCTTCGAGATCTTCTACAAGAGAGGTCTCGCTTATAAGAAGGAAGCAAAGGTCAACTGGTGCGAAAGCTGCCACACCGTCCTTGCAAATGAACAGGTCGAAGAAGGACGCTGCTGGCGCTGCAAGAATGAAGTCGTCAAGAAAGACCTCTCTCAGTGGTTCTTGAAGATCACCGACTATGCAGACCGCCTCCTTGCGGATCTCGACCATATGCCAGGCTGGCCGGAACGCGTCAAGACCATGCAGAGAAACTGGATTGGTCGATCCACCGGTACCCAGTTCTCCTTCAAGGTTGAAGGCATGGATGATCAGATCCCGGTCTATACCACCCGTGTCGACACCGTCTACGGCGTTACCTACATGGTCCTTGCTCCGGAACACCCGCTCGTCGAAAAACTCATCGCGAATAACCCGGAAAAGGCAAAACTTGAAGCATTCATCGAAAAGATGAGAAATGAAAACGACATCGTCCGCACCGCGGAAGATGCACCGAAGCTCGGCATGTTCACCGGCAGTTATGCGATCCATCCGCTGACCGGCGAACGCGTGCCGATCTGGATCGCGAACTACGTTCTCTACGAATACGGCACCGGTGCCGTCATGGCTGTACCGACCCACGACCAGCGCGACTGGGATTTCGCTAAGAAATACAGCCTCCCGATGAAACTCGTCGTCCAGAATAAAGCCGGCTCCCTCTCCCTTGACGAGATGGACAAAGCCTACGATGCTGACGGCGTCCTTGTGAATTCTGCAGAATTTGATGGCCTGAAATCCGGAGAAGCCCGTGAAGCCATCACCAAGAAATTCGAAGATATGGGCATCGGCGAAGGCAAAGTGAACTACCGTCTGCGTGACTGGCTGATTTCCCGCCAGCGCTACTGGGGCTGCCCGATCCCGATCATTCACTGCCCGCATTGCGGCAATGTCCTTGTCCCGGAAAAAGATCTCCCGGTCAAACTGCCGGAAGACGTCAACTTTGTCGCAGGTGCGACCTCTCCGCTCGAAACCAGCGAAGCCTTCCTTCACTGCAAATGTCCACAGTGCGGTGCGGATGCTACGAGAGAAACCGACACGATGGATACCTTCATCGATTCTTCCTGGTACTTCCTGCGTTACTGCGATCCGCACAATACCGAAGAACCATTCGCAAAGGATAAGGCAAACTATTGGATGCCTGTCGACCAGTACATCGGCGGCATCGAGCATGCGATCCTTCACCTGCTGTATTCCCGCTTCTTCATGAAAGTCCTTCAGGATGAAGGCATGGTCGACTATCCGGAACCATTCACGAACTTGCTCTGTCAGGGCATGGTCCTGAAAGATGGCGGCAAGATGAGTAAATCTGTCGGCAACGTCGTTTCCCCGGAAGAAATTGTTGGGAAATACGGCGCTGATACGGCCCGCCTCTTCATCCTCTTTGCCGCTCCGCCGGAAAAAGACCTCGAATGGTCCGATCAGGGCGTCGAAGGCTCCTACCGTTTCCTGAAACGCGTCTGGAACATCGTCGGCAAGTACGAAGACATTCAGACTGAAGAAAAAGGCAAACTCTCCTCCGATGAATTCGCTCTCAGAAGAAAACTGCACCAGACCATCAAGAAAGTCACCGAAGATCTGGATGGGAAATTTGCTTTCAATACTGCGATTTCTGCCATCATGGAACTCGTAAACGATATGTACCGCTTCATCGAATCCCATGATACCATCGAAGCGAGCCTTTCCGGCGAACTCGTCAGAAACCTCCTCATCCTCCTCGCGCCATTTGTTCCGCATATGACCGAAGAACTCTGGCAGGGCGCAGGACAGAAGGAAGAAAGCATTCATCTGGCTGCTTGGCCGGCTTGCGATGAATCTGCCCTCGTCGTTGATGAAGTCGAACTCGCTGTCCAGGTCAACGGCAAGGTCCGTGCGACAATCTCCGTCCCGGTTGCTATGGCGCGCGAAGAAATCGGCGGAAAAGCCCAGGCTCTTCCGGAAATTCAGAAATTCACCGAAGGCAAGACCATTGTGAAAGTCATCGTCGTACCGAAGAGAATCGTCAATATCGTCGTCAAATAATAAGCAAGCGAAAAGAGAAGCCGCGAGGCTTCTCTTTTTTGTTGAAACACGTAGTCCTGCGGAGAAGGGTGACAAAGGCGCACCGTCAACCTGAGCGGACGGAAAGAACGTCCGTGAGATGGCCGTTGTCAGAACAAGTAGGGACTGTGCTAACGGATCTATGCGAAAAATGGACAGGGGAGAATCCGTCTCCCTGTATCGTCATCCTGAGTTGTTTGGATTTCCTATATACTTATGTTATAATGCGGTTATAGTTTCAAAGGAGGCGGTCATGATGAAAAAGCAATCTATTCTTGCTATCGGGCTCACCGCTGCCCTGCTTTTCGGTCTTACCGGAAAAGCAGAGGCATTCGGCTGGGGGGACATCGCGGGCAAAGCAGCGGATAAAGCCATCGGAAGCGTTCTTGGTTCTTCCGCCAAAAAGAAGCCGGTGAAACAGTCCCAGCCAAAGAGCGAGAAACAGAAGAAAAGCGAACGCGAAGCGGAGAAGTATGGCGTGAAACGGATAGAAAGTCCAGATGGCACGAATCCCACTGCCTTTGCAGGCACGCTCGATCCATGGCCGCCGGATGAACTCTCCGCGCGCCCGGACTGGTTCGACAACCGCACGCAGCCTTGGATAATGACGAATGCACGCCTCGTCGCAGAGTATGAAAGTATGATCCAATGGCGTGCCTACGCGAAACAAAATGGCCTTGGTACCATCGAGCCGGACGAAATCCGCTACACCGAGCTCATGAACGAAATTCACGTCCGCGTGAGAGCAATCGAAAGGTACTGTGATGCGGCAGAATATGGAGATTATCAGTCGATGCAGTCGAGAGCCTCCATGGGAGACTACCAGCGTGCAGTCGCCAGCAACATCGATCCGCTCAGTGGCTATGATCTGGATCTCAGCATCCCCGCAAATACACTCCTTGGCTATCATCCCGAGCGAAATTAAGGAAACACGGACTCAATCATAGAATGTTCAGATTTTTTATTTTACGAAAAGAAAGCCGTGTAAAATCTTGAATTTCTACGATGGTATTTCTCGGAGAGGGAAATCTTCCCGGGAGCCCAAAGCTCCCTTTGCACTCCTTCGTGCACAGACCTATAGGAAAGGAGCGCAGAGAGGGCAGACGGCGGATCCGATTTCCTTTCTCCCGCTCGAAAGCGTGCTAGCCGCCGGAGAGCGTAAGAAATACAAATCACAGAAAGACGCAGCAGGTCAAAAGATCTCATGCAGGATTCGCCTCCACGGCAAACTCTAGAGCGAAGTTTAGCCGTACTTGTACGACATGAACCGTGAAATGCGCTGGTGCCAGATGGCAGGGAATGCCTCCATGGATACTTATAAAACTCTGCTGCGCTTTTGTGATGGAAGTGACCCTTTTTCGAAAAGAGGGTCACTTTTTTCGCGTATTGTCGATGATAGGGATACGATGATTCCACACAAAGCCTGAATGCCCTTCCTCGTCCATTTTACATGTGCGACTTTTTCTTGCTTTTTCTTTCATTTATTGCATAGCAAACCTGTAGAGTGCAATAGAACAACATTCAGAGCGGCATCTGCCAAAGAAATCGGAAAAGCCGCGAAAGAATTGTATAGAGCCCTATTCCCTGCCTCAAGAGCAGGCGGCAAACGGGACGAGCCTGCTGTTATTAGAAACAGGGATGGGGAATACATTAGAATGCTGGTCAGCGCTGCCAAAGAATTAGTGAGGCATTCGGCTGAAAATAGCACACTGCAGCTCATACCGAATCTAAAAGAGCTAATCGCCAAGTCTGTATTCCTGTATGAAGATGCAAAAGATCCAGACAGAGTCAAAAAGCTAAATCAGAGCACTGTTTTATACAGATACTATGGGATGAAAATTAAGCTCGATGGAAAAGAATGCTTTGCAAGAATCGTAGTAAGAGAAGAGGCCAATGGGAGAAAGTATTTCTATGATGGAGACATTACGGAAATAAAAAAGAACCCCGCTCAGACTGGGGGTCCCGATTCCAAAAACGGGGTACAGTCTGAGGGAGTTCTCTTTACTCATAGTATACAGGAATGGCTGGTAAAAGTCAAAGAAACTACCGATAAAATCAGGGGAAATGGAGAAGTCCTGCCGAGTGTTGTAAACAACTTCGAAGAGAGCAGCACCTATCACCAAATGGCTGGAGAATATGCCCATAACGTCCTATCGGGCAAGTCGACAAAGAAGGATATGGCCGAGCGGCAGCTGGACGCAGATGAGAAATCTTTCGTGGACAGCGTAGATCGTTTCATTGCCGGTAAAGAAAAGTCGCCCATGGTTCGCGTGATGACAACGCCTCTCGTGCTGGAACTAACCGGAGCTGAAGGCCTTCCTGTGGAAATCGCCAAGACAGATCTTGAGAAAATCCTGAACGGAAAGCATGCAGGAGACAAGACACCGGAGATCATGAAGCAGCTGCCGCGGGCGCTTACAAATCCAATCATGATCTTTAAGTCATATACAGGACCGAACGGAGAGGAGCGCCGCGTAGTGGTGGTAGACCTCAAAGATAGCAATGGGGCAACCATCGTCGTCCCGTTTGAGCTAAAAGTGACTACGAGAAAAAATTACGAAATCAACCGAATTGCAAGCGCAATGGGAAGACGAAAAAGAAGTCGAAGAACCCATCATATGAGTGGTTTAACAGTCAATTAGATGAAGGAAATTTGCTTTATGTCAATAGAAAAAAGGCTATCAACGAAATTCTCCAGAGAAGCCCTAATTGGCCCATGCCCGAAGGGAAAGTCGATAACCTTTTATCTGCTCCTAATGTAGCAAATGAGGAGGATCTTGTCAAGCTGAAAAGCGAAAATCCGTAAGTGTCAAGTTTTCCTCGGTAATTCATTTGACTGTCGATAATTACTATCTCCGTGGCTTCGGTTTAATCAGTATTTCTGTATCGCTCTGGCAAGTCTTCCCATGGGGGAAAGAAGAAGCTCCATAAACGCCTATACGCCCTTCCAGGCATCCTGGCCTATAGTTTCTCATTCTGCGCTCTGCCCGCACCACGGCTTTGTGCATGGCTCTATCCATCTTTTTGTAGCTCTTCCTATTAGCATGGTACAAGAGGGAAGGAGGAGGCAATAAAAAAAGAAATAGCAAACTGCGCTCCCCGGGTGCTCGCTTCAAAAAATGAAGCGAGCGTTCCCCCGGGCAAGGAGTTTGCTATTTCAATTCCTAATATCTAATATACAGAAGGAATTAGGGATTTTCAAGAAAGGCGTCAATAGAAAAAAGGCTACCGACTGGATTTCTTCAGAGCAGCCCCATTGGCTCATTCCCGAAGAAAAAGTCGATAACCTTTTATCTGCTCCTAATGTAGCAAATGAGGAGGATCTTGTCAAGCTGAAAAGCGGAAATCCGTAAGTGTCAAGTTTTCTTCGATAATTCATTTGACTGTCGATAATTACTATCTCCGTGGCTTCGGTTTAATCAGTATTTCTGTATCGCTCTGGCAAGTC
>UQRR01000054.1 GCA_900543455.1 uncultured Dialister sp. | reverse complement strand
GTTCGAAATGGCGTCTCACTGGATTTTCGCGTCGCTTCACTCCTAAAAATCCAGTTCGCTTGCACAACCCCTTCGGGGAGCTCCCCCGATGGGGAGCCAAGAACGTTCTGCCGCTTAACTTAATAGCATCCCCCTAGAGGGGAAGGTTGCGATACGAGAATACCATCTTCTAAAAAAGGCGGCGAAGCCGCCACGAGAGCCCTGAACCTTGAACCCTGAACCCTGAACCAAATGAAAGCAAAGTAAAAAGGAGCTGTGAAGAAATGAGGATTCATTTCTTCACAGCTCCTTCTTTATTCTCCGATGATCGGCTTTTTTTCTGCGATGCCTACTTTTCTGGGATAGGTCTTGGGACAGGGCGCAGTCTTTCTGATATAGAGGATCACGCGCTGGTCGCCGGCGGGGAGGGTGAGTTCCTTCTTTTCCTCGAGCGTGCCATGGAGCTCACGCAGGATACGGCCTGCCTGCTTTAGCTCCTCTTCCGCGCCGGGCCCTTTCATGGCACAGAAGACGCCGCCGACCTTGACGAAGGGCATCGCCCACTCTGAGATCACGGGCATCGCCTTCACGGCCCTAGCGGTAACGACGTCGAAGGACTCACGGGTCTTTCTGCGGCGGCCGCCTTCTTCTGCACGGATGTGGACGCACTTCACATTCCGGATGCCCAGCTCGCGACAGGCATCCTCAATGAAGGTGAGCTTCTTCTGGATGGAGTCCACGAGAACCACGTACATGTCGGGACGCAGGATCGCGAGCGGCACGCCGGGAAATCCGGCGCCTGTCCCAAGGTCAAGTACGCGGCCATTCTGCGGAAAATAGGCCGGATCATAGACGGTCATGGAGTCATAAATGTTCTTGATGAGACTCTCTTCCCCGTCTTTGATGCCGGTGAGATTCACTTTCTTGTTCATGGCCATCAGCATGGCATTGTACTCTGTCATTTTTCTCGCCGCGTCCTCATTCGCTGCGAGACCCAGAGCTTCCATCATTTCTGCAACTGTCATTTTGATTTCCCTTTCAAAATTACTTGAGAATGGTGATATATGGGTTTAGGGTTCAGGGTTCAGGGTTAGCTCGTGGGGCGGGGCGTCCCTTGATTGCGCTTGAAAGCCTCTCGCTCACTCTAGTTAGAAGTTAGAAGTTAGGAGTTAGGAGTTAGGAGTGGTGGTGCGGCGCATAAAAATCAGAAGCGCCGCGGAGTATAAATAGGGCGATGCTCGCTTGCGGTATGCAAACCGCGAATCCCGCCTTCCTCGGCCAACCCCCTGCCCTTCGGGCATCCCCCTTCCTGAGGAAGGGGGGTAGATGCAGCATCAGCCTAATCACTAGTCACCAGTCACTAGTCACTGATTTCCCTTCATTCGCTTCACGTAGACCATCAGGACTGACATATCCGCCGGAGAGACGCCGGAGATGCGGGAGGCCTGCCCCAGAGAGAGCGGGCGGATCTGATCGAGCTTCTGGCGGGCTTCGATGGAGATGCCGTCCAGATGGAGATAGTCGATATCTTCAGGCATCTTTTCCTTTTCCATGCGCGCTGCCTTTTGGACGGCGGCTTCCTGACGGGCGATATAGCCCTCGTACTTCACCGTGATCTCCATCTCCTCGACGGCCTCCGGATCGAAGACGGGGCAGCCAAGGACATCGACCATGGTCTGGTAGGTCATCTCGGGACGCTTTAAGATCTTATCCGCGCCGATGCCTGTCGTGAGCGGAGCAGAGCCGACGCTTGCAAGCGCTGCATTGACAGCCGCCTTGGGCGTGAAGCGCTTCGTCCGGATATAAGCCATCGCTTCCTCATAGGCCTTTTTGCGGGAAAGGAAATGCGCGTAGCGCTCTTCTGTCACAAGGCCGATGTCATGGCCCTTCTCGGTGAGGCGAAGATCCGCATTGTCCTGACGGAGGATCAGGCGGTACTCGCTGCGGCTGGTCATCATGCGGTACGGTTCATTCGTCCCCTTCGTGACGAGGTCATCGATGAGCGCACCGATGTAGGCTTCGTGGCGGGCGAGGATGAAGGGCTCTTTTCCCTTGATCTTGAGCGCCGCATTGATGCCGGCCATGAGCCCCTGTGCCGCGGCTTCCTCATAGCCGCTCGTGCCGTTTGCCTGTCCCGCGGAGTAGAGGCCCGGGAGCTTCTTCACCTCGAGCGTCGGATAGAGCTGGAGCGGGTCTAAGAGGTCATACTCGATCGCATAGGCCGGACGCATGAGCTTCACATCCTCGAGCCCCGGAATGGTGCGCAGGAAGGCGTACTGCACGTCGATCGGCATGGACGTCGACATGCCCTGGACGTACATTTCATTCGTGTCAAGGCCTTCCGGCTCGATGAAGAGCTGGTGACGCTTCTTATCGGCAAAGCGGACAACCTTATCCTCGATGGACGGGCAGTAGCGCGCACCGACGCCGTGGATCTTGCCCGCATACTTCGGGGCACGCATCAGGTTATCACGGATGATCTGGTGCGTTTCCTCATTGGTATAGGTGAGCCAGCAGTTTCGCTGATTCCTGTCCTCCCGTTCATTCATGAAGGAGAAGGCATGGTTCATCGGATCGCCCTTTTCGAGCGCCATATGGTCCAGATGCAGGCTTCGGATATCGACACGGCTCGGCGTGCCGGTCTTGAAACGGAGGATCTTTAGCCCGTGCTTCTTCAGATTCTCTGACAGACCGACCGAGGGACGCATGCCATTCGGGCCGCCGGAGTACATCGTCTCGCCGATGATGATCTCGCTGTCGAGGTACGTCCCCGTCGCCAGAATGACCGCCTTCGCGCGGTACTCTTCATGAAGCTCGGTCGTGATGCCGACGCATGCCCCGTCTTCCACGAGGATATCCATCACCTGCACCTGCTTCAGGTCGAGATTCTCTGTATTTTCCACCACCTTCTTCATATAGGTGTGGTACTTGTTCTTGTCCGACTGCGCACGGAGCGCGTAGACCGCCGGCCCCTTGCCGAGATTCAGCATGCGCATCTGGATGGCTGTCGCATCGGCTGCAATGCCCATCTCGCCGCCCAGTGCGTCGATCTCCTTTACAAGATGGCTCTTCCCCGGTCCGCCGATCGCCGGATTGCATGGCATCATGGCGACATTTTCCAGAGAGATCGTAGTGAGCAGCGTCTTCATCCCCATGCGCGCTGCCGCAAGTGCCGCCTCGCAGCCTGCATGGCCTGCGCCGACGACGATCACATCATACGTATCAATGAGATACATGGTATCCTTCTTTCTTTGCCTCGCAGGAGCTCTTCTCCTGCACTTGTTGATTGCTTATATTCCAAAGTCTTATTATATAAAATTTTTTCGTCCATTTCAAAGAAAGAATAGAGGAAGGTTGGCGGGTTCGGGGTTCGGGTTGGAGGGTTCAACAGGTTCTAAGGGTTCGGAAGGTTCAACAGGGTTGGTGCGGCGCCAGATCCTTCGACTCAGTTCTCACTGCTTTGCCTTTACATTTTCGAACATCCGACATTTCACTCCGCTCAGGATGACGAAATGCGCCGCGGAGTATAGATGGTTGCGATGCCCCAAAGTGGCATTTAAGTCACCAATCACTAGTCACTAGTCACTCGAGACTCCTAATCCCTAGCCACTAATCCCTAATCCCTGCTTTCAAACTTCAGGGTTCGGGGTGAACACAATGAGAAATGAGAAATGGTGGTAGCGGCTTTGCCGCAAATATATAATGGGCGATGCCCGCTGGCTGTGAGATTAGCGGCACTCTCGTATCGTCATTTCGAGCGTAGCCCTCGATCTTTCTTGCATAACGGTTATCGAAGATTGTGCCCTGGTAGCATCCTCAATACCTCTCGTTTCCCGTCACCAAACATACATCGATTTCCTGCCTGCCATAGAGATCCCTCCACTTCAGTCGGGATGACGTTGTGCGGTGTCCCCTTCGCGCAACCTGAACCCCGAACCCTGAACCAGACAACCTTTATTTTCCCACGCAGAATCTTTCGAAGATGGAATTGATGAGCTCCTGATCCACCGTGTCTCCGGTGATCTCCCCCAGCGTATGCCACGCCTCGGTGACATCGATGGTGATGCAGTCCGCAGGCATGCCAGAGCAGATGGACTCTTCGGCGCGGCGGACGGCCGCGAGAGCTTTCTTCACCAGATCCACATGCCGCAGGTTCGTCAAGAAGAGCTCACGGCCCGCGGAGACATCCTGATGCCGAGTGATATGATGGAGCTCCTCCTCCAGCTCGGCCATGCCGCTGCCGTAGCGAGCGGAGATCGGCACGACCGGAATATCCCCGGCGAGTGCTTTCACGTCTCTCGTCTCGATCTCCTGCGGCAGGTCATACTTATTCAGGATGACAAGCGCCTTTCTTCCGCGAAGAGAGGCGAGCAGTGCGCGGTCCTCTTCCGAGAGCGGGCGAGAGCCGTCGATGACTGCCATAATGAGGTCAGCCTTCTCCATGGACTTCTTCGCGCGCTCGATGCCGATGCGCTCGATCTTGTTCTCCGTCTCACGGATGCCGGCTGTATCCATCAGGATGAGCGGCACACCGCCGATCTTGATGGACTCCTCGATGGTGTCGCGCGTCGTCCCGGGAATATCCGTCACGATGGCCCGCTCCTCCTGCAAAAGCGCATTCAAAAGGCTCGATTTCCCTGCATTCGGGCGGCCCACGATCGCCGTGCGCAGGCCATCGCGGATGATGCGCCCCTCTTCGGAGCGAGAGAGCAGCGTCCGAAGCGATGAATCGATGGCAGAAAGCCCCTCTTCGATCTCCTCATTCGTGAGATCCTCCAGGTCTTCCTCCGGATAGTCGATGGTGACTTCGAGCTTGGCGATCAGATCCTTCAGTTGGTCGCGCGAAGCACGCACGAAGGAGGAAAGCGCGCCCGAAAGATGGCTTTCTGCCTGCGAGAGCGCCGCCGCCCCCTTCGCCTCGATGATATCCATCACGGCTTCCGCCTGCGACAGGTCGAGGCGGCCATTCAGGAAGGCCCGCTTCGTGAATTCACCGCGGTGCGCGGGGACGGCCCCCTTTTCCAGAACGAGCGAGAGCGTCTGGCGGAGCGCCTCCATCGAGCCGTGGATCTGGATCTCCACGACATCCTCACCCGTGTAGGAATGAGGCGCTCTCATGTAGACGGCGAGCCCCTCGTCCACCTGCCGATCCTCCTCCATGACACGGCCAAAATACATGCGGTATGGCTCCGCTTCATGAAAGCTTTTGATCTTCTTCGCATGAAATACGCGGTCTGCGACATCCGCCGCCTGCATGCCGGAAATGCGGATGATGCCGATCCCGCCCTCGCCAGGGCTGGTCGCGATCGCCGCGATAGTGGTCTCTTCGTACATAGGTTGGTACTCCTTCGGAATGGTAATCCCACAATGCCAAGTGGCTAGGGATTAGGGATTAGGGATTAGGGACTAGTGACTGGGGACTAGTGACTAGTTACCAGCTACTAGCTACTTTTATTCTTTTTCTATTATAACGAACATAGGGGGAAGTGGCTAGGGTTAGCCCGTGGGGCGTGCCGTCCCGTGATTCCGTTTGAAAGCTTCGCTCTCTAAGTTAGGAGTGAGGAGTGAGGAGTGAGGAGTGAGGAGTGAGGAGTGAGGAGTGGTGGTGCGGCGCATAAAAATATGGAAGCGCCGCGGAGTATAAACAGGGCAATGCCCGAAGGGCTCTTGATAGCAGGTTCCCTCGTATCGTCAGCCTTCCCCTCGAGGGGAAGGTGCCCCGAAGGGGCGGATAGGGCACAGGCAGTATGAAAGATAAATGAGGAAGAATGCCTCCCCGTCTCCCAGTCTCCTAGTCCCTAGTCACCAGTCACTAGTCACTAGCTACTAAACATCCCTGCTTTCACAAACGCATCGTTTATCGGTCTGCAAGAAAGATTTCTCGCTTCGCTCGAAATGACGATACGGGGGTCTGATTTCAGATGCCAGACATCTGACTTCTATCCTCCAACCTTCGGGCATCGCCCCGTTTCGTCATCCTGAGCGGCGAGAAACGTCGTATGTGAGATAACGAATGCTAGGGAAACGCTGCGACCTGAGCCATCGATCTCGGCGAGGCCGCCACCACAATCCTGAACTTTGAAAGCAGAAAATAACCATCTTCCCTTTATATGAATCCTCATAGGTTAAGAGGTTCTGAAGGTTCAAAAGGTTCACAGGTTTCTCATCTTTCGTGAATACCATATCTTCAAAACTCCGCGGCGCTTTCCTATTTTTATGCGCCGCACCACCCCCTCTGAACCCTCTGAACCTGTAGAACCCGTTCCCCCTCTTTCGCAAATAATCAAAAGGGGACGGCACGCCTCACGGGCTAACCCTGCCCCCTTTAATCCTCTCCCTTCTTAATTTCTTTAGCATCTCATGCTATAATATAAAAAAGTCATAAACAGCAAAAAACTCGGTCAGTTTCCGATGGAAGGAGGCCATTCCCTTGGCATCTACCCCCGATACACCTTGTAGCCTTTTGCACGAGGCTCGCATGGAGATGATATTCTCCCAGCTCCTGATCTTAGACCAGATCTCCGACCGCGCCACCTACTCTGCCCTCATCCCCTCTCTGCTGGAAAACATCGGGCAGATCACGCACGCAGACCGTGCCTACATTTTCGGCATTCGCGAAGAAGAAGAGCGCTACTACTGGAATGCCTACGAATGGTGTCAGGACGGTGTCACCCCGCAGATCGAGAACCTGCAGCATGTCCCCGCTGCCCTCTTTCCGTACTGGGATGGCACGCTCCGGCGCGGAAAAGCCATCAGCACTTGGGATCTGGAGACCATCAGGGACACCATGCCCGCAGAGTACGACATCCTGCATGCGCAGGACATCCACAGCATCGCCGTGCTTCCCATCTTTGCTGCCGGGAATTTCATCGGGTTCATCGGTCTCGATAATCTTGACCACAGCATTTATGACATCGCCTCCAAGATGCTGCAGGTCATCAGTGGCCATTTGGGCTGCATCCGCTCGCATCTCGACGCCCAAAAGGCCCTAAGCGAAAGCCGCTCTCAGCTCGAATCGCAGCTCATTTCCCTCCGGCGCGAGACCTATCTGGTCGATGCCCTCGCCGCAGACTACCGCTGCATCCTCCGCTGCAATCTCACGCAGGATACCTTCGAGACGATCAAGGGAGTCCCCCGCTGTCCGACCGGCACACCCGGCGTCTTCAGCGAGTGGGTCCGCAAGGCCTATGACGAGTACATCATCCATGCCTCCGCGCCGGATTTCCTTTCCTTTTTTGACAGGAAGCAGCTTCTTGCCGCGCTTTCCGCGAAGCAGATCCTAAACTACCGCTTAGAAGTCATCCCTGATGAGGACGGCCATCGCTACCTTGAAATACAGATCGCCCCGCTCCACTCCGTCGAAGACGGCCAGCACAAGATCGCGATCGGCATCCGCTCCATCGATGATCTCGTTCTTCGCGAGAAATGTCGGCAGGCAGCCAAGGAGAAAGCGAGAAAACAGCTGCAATTCCGCAAGGATCTCATCGCTACGATCGGGAAGATCTACCGCGCCATCTATTTCGTCGACCTGGATAAAGGCACCTACATGGAGATCACAGGCGAGGCCACCTACCAGAAGGTCATTGGAAACGAAGGCCTTTTAAGCAAGGTCATCCCCATCTTCAGCCGCTCCTTCATCGCTCCCGAATCCCAAGCCTCCATGAAGGACTTCCTCGACCCCTCCACCCTCTCCGACCGTCTTCGGGAAAGAGACACGATCTGCCAGCCATACCTGACTGCCGAGGGTCTCTGGCATCAGGGCCGCTTCTTCGTGAAAAGACGGCACGAGGACGGGAGCGTCGCGACCCTCCTCTATACCATTCATAATATCGATGAATTCAAGCGGGCTGAGATCGCCCGTCAAGAAGAGCTCAAGAAGAGCGCCCGTGAAGCCCAGATCGCCAACCAGTCAAAGACAGATTTCCTCCGCCGCATGAGCCACGACATCCGCACCCCGATCCATGGCATCCTCGGCATGCTAGAGGTCGCTGACAATCATCCTGCTGATCTCGAGAAGCTGCAGGACTGCCGTCATAAGATCCGCCAAGCCGCCGACACGCTCCTCTCCATGGTGAGTGACATCCTCGACATGAACAAGCTCGAGTCCGGCACGCTCGAGCCGGAAAGCGTCCCCTTCGATATCTTTACGCTTCTCATGGAGTCGAATCATCTGACCGAAATGCAGGCCCCTCTCTACGGCGTCACCGTCCACGTGAAGAATCCTCCCTTCCCCGTCCGTCGCGTCATCGGCTCCCCCACCTTCCTTCGCCGCGTCCTCATGAACCTTGCCGGCAACGCGCTGAAGTACAACCGCCGCGGCGGACGCATCGATCTCTCGTGTGACAAGATCGAGATCAAGGGCGAGAAGGCCTACTTCACGCTGACTTGCGCCGACACCGGCATCGGGATGAGCCCCTCCTTCCAGCAGCGCGCCTTCGAGCCCTTCACGCAGGAGTCGGATACGGCCCGCACCCACTACATAGGTACCGGCCTCGGTCTTTCCATCGTGAAGGAGTTCGTTTCAAAAATGGGAGGCACGATCACCCTCTCCAGCAGCAAGGGTGTCGGCACCCGCTTCACCTTCACCATCCCCTTCACCATCGACCATGCGTCGCAGAGAGCAGAAGCAGTGAGCCAGAGCCCCGTCTCCCTCTCCGGCCTTCATGTCCTCCTCGTCGAGGACAATGAGCTGAACCGCGAGATCGCGCTCTGTCTCCTCGAAAAAGAAGGCATGGAGATCACCGCCTGTGAAAATGGCGCTGAAGCCGTCAAGGCATTCCGAGAATCTCCCCTTGGCTACTATGACCTCATTCTCATGGATATCATGATGCCGGTCATGGACGGCTATGAGGCGAGCCGGCAGATCCGAAGCCTCCCCCGCCGTGATGCTTCTCTCATCCCCATCTTCGCCATGACCGCGAATGCCTTTCAGGACGACATCGAAAAGAGCCATAAGAGCGGCATGAATGAGCATTTCACCAAGCCGCTTCATACGCAGGTCATGCTTGATACGATACGGAAGTATGTGAGATAGAAGTGACGGGGGACTGGTGACTAGTGACTGGTGACTGGTGACTAGTGACTGGTGACTAGGGATTAGGGATTAGGGATTAGGGATTAGGGATTAGACTAGGAGACATCAGACATCTGACTTCTATCCTCCGGCCTTCGGGCATCGCCCCATATATATTCGCGGCGAAGCCGCCACTTTCATTCCTAATTCCTAATTCCTCATTCGTGCAAAGCTTTCAGCCACAATCAGTGGACGAGCCGCCCCACAGGCTAACCCTCAAAGCAGGAATGAAAGACCGGAAATTCGAGACTGGCAGCCCGGGAAACATGCGCTCTTACGCCATGACCCATCATCAGTACACTTGCCTTGACCCGCTCCATCTCTCGTGCTACAATAAAGTTGCGAAGAGAGAATCCAACAACTCATGACGCACCAAAAAGAGAGCCCCCACAGACCTGCGACCGTACTGTGGGGGCTCTTCTTGTTCTAAGCACAAGAATAAGCTTCAGGCTTGTCTCCACTACATCTTTTACCGGTCAAGCCATTTGCAAATGTAGTAAGCAACCACGCTCGCTGCGACCGAGACCAAAAATGTTTCCAACATACTCATGAGGCACCTCCCTTCTGCCACGCAAATTTGCGCTTCGAAGAGTTGCAGTGTGACATGCATAGTATAACATAGGAAACCATCGCTTGTTGTAAAGTCTTATTCAAATTCTCGCGGCGCTTTCTTATTTTTCGCGCCGCCCCTTCCCCTTTGAACCCATTGAACCCGCTGAACCCATTCCCCCATTTCCCCACACAAAAACGCCGGCATGCACAAAACCGCATGTCGGCGTTTTTTACATCGTCACCATGAAATGCCCGATCAGCATCTCAAGCGCCCGTTTCACTGTCTTTTGGAAGCGCTCCTCTGCAAGCGCATACACCTCTTGCGGTGCGATGGATTCACTCTCCGTCCGTTTCGCCACGACACCGCAGACAGAGCCGGCACGAAGCCCCATGACGCTCGCCAGCGTGAAGAGCGTCGCATTCTCCATCTCAAAATTCGTGCATCCCATCGCCTGAAAATCAGAGAGAAGCCCCTGATACGAGGTCCTGACATAGCCCAAGAAGCTATCATAGCGCTCCTGCCCCGGCCAGAAGGAATCTGTCGAGATAGAGACGCCGACCTGATGCGGCACCTTGAGACTTTCCGCAGCTTTCATGAGCGCCAGTGTCACCGTCATATCCGCCGCAGCCGGATACTCAGCAGGCGCATATGCCTTCGAGGCGCCGTCGCGGCGCACCGAAGCCCGATTGATCACCAAATCGCCGAGCTCAAGTTCCTCCTGAATGGAGCCCGTCGTCCCCACGCGGAGAAAGGTCGTGACCCCGAGACGCGCCAGCTCTTCCACCGCAAAGCTCATGCACGGCCCGCCCATCCCCGTCGACATGACAAGCACCGGCTCACCGGAGACGCGGGCCAGCCAGCTCGTATAGTCGCGATGCGAGGTGAGAAAAACAGCGGACAGATCCAGCGCCTTCGCCAGCCCCGGCACCCGCCCCGGATCGCCGGGCACAACCGCATAGCGCGCGCCCGCCAGATGTTCCTTCGTAAGACCGGTATGATACATGACCTCGCCCGCTTCGGCATAGTGATAGTTTCTCATTGTTTGGCCTCCTTTTTGGTGACTAGTGACTGGTGACTAGTGACTGGGGATTAGTAGCTAGGGATTAGGAACCGCGAGTGACTAGTGACTCGTGACTGGAATACGACTTTCGGGCATCGCCCCTTTATACTCCGCGGCGCATTTCGTCATCCTGAGCGGAGTGAAATGTCGGATGTTCGATCATGTAAAGGCGGAACAGTGAGAACTGAGTCGAAGGATCTGGCGCCGCACCAACCCTATTGAACCTTCCGAACCCTTAGAACCCGTTGAACCCTCCATCCGAAGTTTGAAAGCAGGGATGAGTAGCCAGGGATTAGGGATTGGGGATTAGGAGTGACTAGTGACTAGTGACTTGAATACCGCCTTCGGGCATCGCCCTATTTATACTCTGCGGCGAAGCCGCCACCTTCATTCCTCATCCCTCATTCCTAATTTATGCGAAGCTTTCATCCCCGAAAGGGCACCCCGCCCACGGGCTAACCCTCCCCTCTAAACCACAAAAGGGGACTTATCCTCTTCCAAGTCCCCTTTGCCTTTACTTTTTATTTTTCTTCTTTTTCTTATCCTTCTTGCCTTTTTTGTGCTTCTTGCACTTCTTGACCTTGGCGGAGATGAGCTTTTCCTCCTCTGGAAGCGTCAGCTCTTCGCCGGCGGGATGCATCTCTTCTTCGGAAATTTCCCAGTCGCCATCGATATTATCTTCACCATCGGGCCGTCCCAGCGTATGGGTCTTGTACTCGATATTGATATCGCCCTCATCCGTATCCAGAGAGACGGCTGCTTCGCCGCCCTTTTCGATAAGGTCAGTCAGGATCTCTTCCATCTCGCCTGCAAGAGCGATGATATCCTTCAGACGTTCTTCCTCCGCCGGTCGGTTATCCAGGCTCGGATCCAGCATGTAGCTCTGCAGGAATGCGCGGTCTTCATCGATCCGCCGGCTCATGGCCGCGAGAGTTTCCTTCCAGTTCTTTGTCTCCATTTTTTACTCCTTTGCGGAAGCCGTGCCTTCCGTCACCAATACCTTGTCGATGCGCCTGTTGTCGCAGTCCACGATTTCAAAGGTGAAGCGCCCATAGGTGACCTTCTCCGTTTCCTTCGGGATGTAGCCCAGAAGGTAAGTGAGGAAACCGCCGAGCGTCTTGTAGTAGGCCTCTTTCTCTCCGGGCAGCTCTCCCTCGATATGGAAATGCTCGCGGAAATCATCGATGGAGCAGAGCCCCTCCACCAACCAGGCATGCTCGCCGCGGCGGATGAATTTATTCTGCTCTTCCAGGATATCCTCTTTGTCTCCGGGCATATCCCCGACGATCTCCTCCAAGACATCATGCAGTGTCACGAGGCCGGACAAAGTCCCGTACTCATCGATGACGATCGCCTCATGCACCCCGCGCGTGCGGAAGAGCTGCAGGAGCTTCGTCAGGATGAGCGTCTCCGGGATGAAAAGCGGCTGATGGATCGTATCCATGACCGACGCCTTCAAAGGCTTGCCCGGATGCTTGTGCTGATCGATCAGAATCTCGGACACATCCGCAAGGCCTTTGAAATCATCCAGCGAACCCTTGCCAACCGGCAGGCGGAAGTGGGATGACTCCATCATATCCGCCCAGATCTTCTTCTCTTCATCCTCCAGATCCAGCCAGTCAAGCTGCGGACGCGCCGTCATGCAGTCTGATGCCGTGCGGTCATTCAGCTCAAAAACATTATCAATAATCTCAGGCTCTTCCTTATCGAAAGTGCCAAGGCGCGCCCCCTGCTGCAGAAGGACCTTGATTTCCTCCTCCGACACCGGCTGCTCGCCGCCCATCTTCACGCCAAGGAATCCGACCACGATCTTCGTCGACCATGTGGAAAACCACACCAGCGGCCGGCATACCGTCGCCATGATGATCATCGGACGCGCGATGACGCACGCCGCCTTCTCCGGCACCGCGATGGCGATCCACTTCGGTGCCAGCTCGCCGATGATGAGCGAGAAATAGGTGACCAGTACCATCACCGTCACCATACTGACCTCACGCGCATACGGAGCGAGGAAGGAAATCTTCTCCATCTCACCCGCCAAAGGCCCCGCCAGCGACGCCCCCGAAAACATACCCGTGATGATGCTGATGGTGGTGATACCCACCTGAATGGTCGCAAAAAGCTCTTCCTTCTCCTCGGCAAGGCGCAGCGCATACACCGCGCTCTTATTGCCTTCGTCGATGAGCTCCTGCAGCTTCGTCTTGCGCGCTCCGACGATGGCGATCTCCGCCAGAGAACATACCGCATTGCCTAAAACAAGCAGGATAATGATAATCAGTTCAAGCCATATGTGGCCGTCGTCCATCTTCTTTTCTACCTCCTGGGAAAACACTATTGAACGATGTGTCTTTATTATAGCATGAAATAAATGCCGCGAGGGAAAAAGATAGTGGAAGGTAGCCCGTGGAGCGCATCACCCTTTGATTGCGGGCGAAAGAGGTTCAGCAGGTTCTATAGGTTCTGAGGGGATGGCGGGGAAGGTGCGGCGCATAAAAATATGGAAGCGCCGCGGAGTTTTAGGATATACGGTATGTACGAAAGATGAGAAACCTGTGAACTTTTTGAACCTTCAGAAACTGTTTAACCTATCCGTAAACGCCATGGATTTTGGAGAGGCGTTTCCCAGAAAATCCCCCTTGACCCTGCATTTCCATCATGCTACAATAATTTTGCAGAAAGGTTTCCAATACCTCATAGTGCACAAAAGAATGACCCCCCACGAGATGACTAGGGCTCGTGGGGGGTCTTCTTGTTCAAAGCACAAGACTAAGCTTCAGGCTTATCACACGCTGTCTCTTTACCGATCAAGCCATTTGCAGATGTAGTATGCAACTACACTTGCTACGACCGAGAGAATGAATGTTTCCAATACGCTCATAGTGCACCTCCCTTCTGTCACGCAAATTGCATGTCTAGGGGTTTGCAGTGTGACGAGCTTAGTATATCATATGAAATGTCATTGACCAAGAATAATCAAAAAAGCGCGCCGCTTAGCGGCGCGTCTTTTAGTTGCCAAATACGTCTTTCCCTTCCTCCGGTGCTTCCGCCTTGCAGTACTTGATCTGCTGGCAGATGCATTTGTCTTTCAGCTTGTACAGCTCAGGCAGGAAATCCATCAGCTTGTTGAAGGTCTCGTCATTGATCCGATACTTCGTCCAGAGGCCCTCACGGCGCGCATTCACCACGCCGGACTCGATCAGGATTTTCATGTGATAAGACAGCGTCGACTGCGACAGCGTGAAATTCGAAAGAATGTCGCAGGCAGACATCTCGCGGCATGACAGCATGTCGATCACCCGCAGTCGCGTCTCATCAGAGAGCGCTTTAAAAATCAGTGCAAACTCTTTGTAACTTGGCTGAAATTCCATAACAAAACCTCGCTTCTTCCCGTTCACGCGCGCCGTCTCTATCCGTCGCTTGTTATCGATAGATTTAAATGTATAGAAAATATTTTAGCGCAAATGGGACGGACTGTCAAACAAGGGACGGTTGGATTTGAGGTTCAGGGTTAGCTTCTTGGACGGCTCCGTCCACTGATTATGAATGAAAGCTTTGCGCGAATGAGGAATTAGGAATGGTGGTGCGGCGCATAAAAATATGGAAGCGCCGCGGAGGTTTGAAACTAGCGGTTTTCTCGTATCGCAAACCTA
>UQRR01000053.1 GCA_900543455.1 uncultured Dialister sp. | reverse complement strand
TGGTAGCTAGGGATTAGTGGCTAGGGATTAGGTTTGCGATACGAGAAAACCGCTAGTTTCAAAACTCCGCGGCGCTTCCATATTTTTATGCGCCGCACCACCACCGCCCTACCTTCTGAACCTGTTGAACCCGCTGAACCTCTTTCGCACGTAATCAAAGGGCACCACGCCCGAGGGGCTAACCTATCATCCAATAAAAAAAGAACCGCATCGCTGCGATTCTATCACTTGCTGGTGGAGATGAGGGGAGTCGAACCCCTGTCCAAAAAGCCTGTCCCATAAACTTCTCCGAGTGCAGTTCACTGTTTTAAGATTTAAGCAAAGTATCGTACAGGAACAAACTGCCTTTGCCGATCTCGGAATGGATTTCGAAACGAAAGTCCCAAGCCTCCTTCCGCTCTATCCTATTGGTTGATGTCAGCCTGCGGTCATAGGAAAACCACAGGGGACATTAGCAGATTAGGCTGCTAAAGCAAAATCACGTTTTGCGTTTAGGTTTTTCCACCGTTTAACGGGAAGGTGGGATCCCGACTCGCTGTTTATGTCCCAGAATCTCCTGTCGAAACCGGTACATCCCCAAGGGTACATATCTATTGTATGCGATACGAAGGGAAATGTCAATTTCACCGCCTGTGGGGGAATAAGGAAGTTTGAAAGCAGGGATGAGAGACTAGGAGCCGCAAGTAACTGGTGACTAGTGACTGGTGACTACATACCATCTTCGGGCATTGCCATTATTCATACTTCGCGGCGCTTCTATATTCTTATGCGCCGCACCACCATTTCGCATTTCTAATTTCTCATTCAAGCGAGGCTTTCAAACGCAATCAAAGGGCGCCCCGCCCCACGGGCTAACGCTGATTCAATCGTTGTCAGATTTAATCAGCGTTTCCTTAAGGCGCACGCTCTACTCCCCGCCCGCTATATCCGCATATGCCGGGCGAGTGCCCATCGATTCCGCGCTCTTGACCGCATCAAGGACAGCAAGGCGAATGGCTTCTTCCGCAAGATAGCCCACCGTATCGACAGGCGCTGCGATCTCTCCGGATGCCATGGTGAAGACGGTATCCCCATCCATCGTGGTATGGACGGGGCGGATGGATCTGGCGAAGCCATCATGTGCCATCCCACTCACCGCTTTGCACTCCGCTTTGGTGAGTTTTGCATTCGTGACGACGCATCCGATGGACGTATTGCCGCCCAAGATGCGCTTGAATCCGGCGAGCATGAGGTCATGCGAGGAAAGGATGGTTTTCTCATCATCGGAAAGAATACCTGCGAGCGCAGTCTCTTTGTCGTACACTTCCCCGCACGCATTGACAGCCATGTAGGCACCGACGCAGAGTCCGCTTTCGAGGGAGATCTCGGCATAGCCGGCACCGCTCTTCATGGCATGCTCTGCGCCCTTGAGCTTGCCGACCGTCGCCCCTGTCCCTGCGCCGTAGCAGCCGACGGGAAATGTCACATCCGCCTGCTTTGCTGCCTTGTATCCCATGGCAAGATCGGGATGGGCTTTCGGATCGCCGATCAAAAGGTCGAAGAGCACCGCGCCGCAGACGATCGGCACAGACACCGGCCCTACGGGAAATCCGACACCGTCTTCTGCGAGAGCATTCATGACGCCGCTGTCGGCTTCCAGGCCAAAGGCAGAGCCGCCGGAAAGGACCACGGCGTGGATCTGCTGCACCGTTTTCTCCGGAGAGAGAAGATCCGTCTCCCGCGTCCCCGGCGCGCAGCCGCGTACATCGACCCCCGCGGTCGCACCCCCTTCAGGCGCCAGAATGACGGTCACGCCCGTAAGACCCACACGGTCTTGCGCCGTGCCGATGCGAAATCCCGGAACAGATATGGTACGTGTGATCATGGAAATTCTCCTTTCGGCCTTCTTCGAGGCCTTCTTCGAGGCCTTCAGCCAACGGCTGCTACCTGAAGTCAAGCACTTACGCCCAAAGGCGCATCAGCTCTCTTGCCTTTTTACATTTCCCCTTTTCTTGCCATCTGAAGGCAGAGCGCAAGATCAGCAGGGATCGGCGCTTCAAAGTGCAGGGCCTTGCCCGTCACAGGGTGGCGAATGTCGAGTGTCCACGAATGGAGTGCCTGCCCTTCGATGGGGAAATGGTCTTTCTTCCAGCCATAGAGCGGGTCATTCACGACGGGATGGCGGATGTGTGCCATGTGGACGCGAATCTGGTGGGTACGTCCGGTTTCCAGCTTGCACTCGATCCAGGAGTAATGCGGCATGAATTCAAGTACACGGAAATGGGTGACGGCATGCTTGCCGGTCTTAGGCTGTACGTCCCATTTCATGCGATCCTTCGTACTGCGCCCCAAGGGGAAGCGGATGACGCCCGTATTCCCTTCCATCTGCCCATGGACGAGGGCGACGTAGTGACGCTCCGCTTCATGCGTCGCGATCTCTTCCTTCAGCACAGGGAAGGCTTCCTTCGACTTCGCGACGACCATGACACCTGAGGTATCCTTGTCAAGGCGGTGTACAATGCCCGGACGTATGGGATCCTCGCAGGCCTCAAAAAGCGAAGGGCCGACATGGAAGAGGAGTGCATTCACCAGTGTGCCATCCGGATTGCCCGAGCCGGGATGTACGACCATGCCGCGCGCTTTATTGATGACCAGCATGTGTTCATCTTCGTAGAGGATATCAAGCGGTATATCCTGCGGAATGAGCGCGAGCTCCTTCTTCTCTTCCCAGGAGAAGGAGATCTGATCGCCTGTCTGCACATGGTAATTCGGGCGGATCATCTTGCCATCTGCGAGCAGCGCACGGCCGTCTTTGATCCATTTCTGCACTTCAGAACGGGTGAGCCCGGAGGCCTCTTTCAGGAACTGGTCAAGACGCTGTCCTGCTTCTTGCTCGGTCACAACGTAAATTTTCTCACTCATGCTTCATGTCTCCAAAAATAAAATACGATCAGTGCCACACCGACACAGATGAAAATGTCTGCCACATTGAAGATCGGCCAGATGCGGAAGTCGAAGAAGTCCACCACGCCGCTGATACGCACGCGGTCGATGGCATTTCCCAAAGCCCCTCCGAGCAGCATACCGATCGCGGCGGAAAAATAGCGGGGCTCTTTCGGGATGCGCTTCCGGAAAAAGAAGAACGCGCCGAAGAGCAGGATGACGATCGCAAGGAAAAACCATCTCTGATACGCCAGGATGCCGAAGGCCGCGCCGGGATTGATGATGTAGGTCAGATGAAATACCCCGGAAATGAGCGGGATCGATTCTCCCCAGACCATGTGCTGCTGGACGAACCATTTCACCAGCTGATCCAGCACGGTCACGAATAAAGCTATATAAACTGTCAGCATAGTACCTCCTATATATTGCTCTATTATAGCATGAGAGAGAGGGTGCGCGCAGTAGGGAGATTTGGCGGGGAATAGGTTCGGGGTTCAGGGTTCAGGGTTCGGGGTTCGGGGTTGTGGTAGCGGCTTCGCCGCAATTTTTAGACTATGATATCCTCGTATCGTCATTTCGAGCGTAGCCGAGGGATCTTTCTTGCACTGCGGTCACTATCACATAGGCACTGGCAGGGAAACGACGCCTTGGTGCTTCGTATTTCTGCTTTCTCACATCCATCATTTATCGGTCTGCAAAGAAGATTTCTCGCTTCGCTCGAAATGACGATACGGGAGTCTGATGTCTCCTAGTCTTCTAGTCTTCTAGTCTTCTAGTCACCAGTCCCTACAGGTTCAGAGGGTTCAATAGGTTCAGAGGGTTCAAAGGGGTGGTGCGGCGCATAATCATATGGAAGCGCCGCGAAATTTTGATAGCACTTCGCGCCGTCGTCATCGAAAGCGTTGCCGAGGGTCTTTCTTGCACTGCGGTCACTATCACATAGGCAGGGAAACGACGCCTTGATGCTTCGTATTTCTGCTTTCTCACACCCATCATTTATCGGTCTGCAAGGAAGATTTCTCGCTTCGCTCGAAATGACAATACAAGAGAGTCACCAGTCCCTAGCCACTCATACCTGCTTTCAACTTCTAGCAGCGGCTTCGCCGCAACATATAAAAGGCGATGCCCGAAGGTCACTGAAATACTACCTTCGGGCATCGCCTCATTTATACATCGCGGCGCTTCTATATTTTTATGCACCACACCCCTGAACCCTGAACCCTTAATAATTCACAAACACTTCGATATTCTGCCTGCCGAAGTTATAGCAATCTTCGAAAGACTCCATGCAGAGGTCGATGCGGTTACCGACGATCGCACCGCCGGTATCTGCTGCGACAGCATGGCCATAGTTCGGGATGAATACATTCGTACCGAGCGGAATGACGGAAGGATCGACCGCCACCGTGCCGTGACCGGCCTGTGTACCGGTCGCAGTGATGCCGCTGCCGCCTCCATCGCTCGGATGATATGCGCTCGCATGCATATTGGCGACCCAGCCCATCGTCCCTTCCGCTTTACCGGTCTTCATAATGCCCGGCGTGCCCTCAGAGAGAACCTTGGCATGAGCAACGACCGTCTTCACGACCTTGCCGCCGGAGATGAATTCATCGATCTCCACTTCCCGTTCGCCGGGGATCCCCTCTTGCACGACGACCTCCTGATCTTCTCTGAGGCTGCCATCGTACCACTTATTATAGTGGATCGGCATCGCCTCCTTGCGGAAGACCTTCCGCGCGGTATACGGGACAACGTGGATCTGCATGCCTTCCTTCACCTGCATCAGACCGTCTTCGATCGGCATCATCTTCTTCCAGTCGAAGCCCGCGTCATTCACCACGCCCTGCACGGTCTGCTGCGTCGTATAGACGACCTTTTTCTTGCCATTCGCGATGATGGAAACAGGCACCGCCCGCTCCACCACGATGACCGCGCCGTCCGTGACGTCCTTTGTGCTTGTCCAGAATGTGTCATACGCCTTCAGTGATACATGGAGGTCGCTTAATACATTCTTGAAATTGGAGGCTGCCGTAGAAATGACCTGCTTGTGAGCCCCATCATATACTGTGACAGTCTTCGCAGGACTTGCGCCCAGAAAATCCAAAGATGCTGCCGCAAGATCCACCTGGCTTCCCAAGGCAGCCGCCGCCAATATACATGCTAATACTTTTTTCGCTTTATTCATCGTTGAAGGTTTCATAAATGCATCTCCTATGGCCGTTATTCTACCATAGAGAGACTTTTTGTCAATTTTTCCGATGTTGACAATAATAGAAGCTCGCATTTATTCCGTATCTGTCAAATATTCCTTGCATATCATCCAGTATACATCGCGCACTATTCTTTGATGCGCTTTTAGTCATATCACTGTTTTTATCAGATACTATCGAGTATTATTCATTAAATCAATTGTCAATCCTGTATCTCCCCAATAGACATTTGAGAATTATTAACAAATTATGAATCGCTCTATCTCCCATGTTATCGTTTCTTTCGCATTTTATGCATTTCGACCCCTGCCAGATTGTCAACCTTGAGCCGACCCCATTTCTCATCCGAGATAGCCCAACTTTGTCCCATCTTTGACCTTTCGTTCTTCTCATTCTTTCGTAAAGTGGGAAATTTGCCCATTAAAATCCTTGAAATTTACAATTCTTTCCCAAAAAGAGAAGATGGCAGAAGGAAAAGTGGATAATAGAGGATCGGCTTTCGGATTAGACGCACAACCTGATCCCCTCACAGATCCCGGTGGCGGCGGCTTCGCAGCAGGATACAGTTTGGCGCTGCTTTGACGTTTGCGGTTTGAGCGGCTTTCCGTTTGATCTTCCTGATACGCCCCATCTCCTTTTTAAAGAAAAACGATCCCCGCTTTGGCTCGAAAGGTTCGTGCGCTCCACGCTGTCATTTGGCATCGGATGCCCGGGCTCTCCCGATCGGCAAAGAAAAAAGCCGAAGCATTCGCTTCGACTTTTTCTTTCCCTCTTTACTTTTCTTTTTTCCCAAAGACAGGCATGTAGGGTTCCATTTTCTGCGCAAGGGTCATTTCATCTTCGCGGTCACGTTTCTCCGCGATGCGCTGGAATTCAGCCTGTGCGCCCACTTTATCAGCAGGTGCGATCTCCTTTTTCCACATGCCATCAGACTGCATGATGTGCGCTTTCTGATTGTCCGCGAGTTCCATATTGACCATGGTCTTCAGACGATGGCAGAGATCGGCGTCACGCACAGGGATCATGAGTTCGACGCGGTCATTGAGGTTTCTTGGCATCCAGTCCGCACTGCCGATATACAGCTCTTCACGACCGCCATTGGCAAACCAGAAGACGCGGCTGTGCTCCAGGAAGCGGCCGACGAGGCTTCTGACCGTGATGTTGTCACTAACGCCGGGGATGCCGGGGATGAGTACGCAGATGCCGCGGATGATGAGCTCGATCCTGACGCCTGCCTGAGAAGCTTCGTAGAGCTTATCTATGATCTCCTTATCGAGGAGGGAATTCATCTTGGCGACCATGTGTGCCTGCTCGCCCTGCTTGGCGAAGGCGATCTCGCGGTCGATGAGCTCCATGCAGCGCTGGCGGAGATTGATCGGCGCGACGATGAAGGAGTCCCACAGCGGCGGGTCAGAGTAGCCGGAAAGGAGATTGAAGAAGGCAGAAGCGTCGCTGCCGAACTGGTCATTGCAGGTGAATACGCCGAGATCCGTATAGAGCTTGGCTGTGGATGCATTGTAGTTGCCAGTCGCGACATGGACATAGCGGCGGATACCGTCCTTTTCGCGGCGGATGACGAGCGTACACTTCGAGTGCGTCTTAAGGCCCACCAGGCCGTAGATGACATGCGCGCCTGCTTTTTCAAGACGGCGGGCCATCAGGATGTTATTCGCTTCATCGAAGCGCGCCTTGACTTCCATGAGGACAGTGACCTGTTTGCCGTTCTGCGCTGCTTTTTCGAGCGCCTGTATGATCGGCGAGGAGGAAGCCACGCGGTACAGGGTCTGCTTGATGGCAAGGACATCGGGGTCAGCCGCTGCAGAAGCGACGAAATTGACGACAGAGTCTTCAAAGGATTCATAGGGCAGATGCACGAGGAGATCTTTCTCACGGATCATCTCGAAAATATTCTTTCGCCCATCCTTTTCGAGCTGGATCATGGACCAGGGGCGATGCGGATGCGCTTCCGGATAGCGGAGACGGTCGTAGCCCTTGATGCCGCAGAAGGAAAAGAACATCGTCATATCGAGCGGGCCGTCGATCTCATACAGATCCTCCTTCGCGAGGTGCATCTCCTGCGTCATGAAGCGCTGCATGAAGCGGCTGGTGCCTGCTTCGAATTCGATACGCACGGCCTCCCCGCGCTGGCGTTTTTTCAGCTGGCGCTCCACCTCGACGACGAGATCCTGCGCATCTTCTTCGTCGATCGCAAGATCCGCGTCACGCGTGATGCGGAAAGGATGTGCTTCCAAAAGGTCGTAGCCGATGAAGAAACGGGAAGCAAAGTGACGGATGACCTGCTCCAAGAGGACGAAGTCGTGGCGCCCCTTCTTTTCCGGATCATCCGGCAGGCGGACGATACGAGGGAGCAGCGATGGCACCGGCACGATCGCCGTCTTCACATCGATATCATTTTCCTCATCCAGCGAAAGGTCACGCTCGTTCCTTTCGAGCAGCATCGCGATATTGAGGCTCTTCGAAGCGAGGAACGGGAACGGATGCGAGGAATCGACGGCCATCGGTGTGACGACTGGGAAGACCTGCCGCTCGAAGTAGTCCTCCATCCATTTCTTCTGCGCTTCTGTCGCATCTTCCGGATGGATGAAATAGAGCCCTTCCGTGCGAAGCTCGGACAGGATCATATGAAGGAAACGATACTGGCGCGCGACGAGCTTCTGGCAGGTGTCGGAGATTTGCTCGAGCTGCTCCTCCGGTGTCATATGGGCGATGTCACGGCGCTTCACGCCATTTTCCTTCTGGTGCCTCAGCCCCGCCACGCGGATCATGAAGAATTCATCCAGATTCGAACTCGTGATTGCCAGGAATTTCAATTTTTCCAGCAGGGGATTGTTCGGATCCACCGCCTCCTGCAGTACGCGGCGATTGAACTGCAGCCACGACAGCTCGCGGTTCAGATAATAATGCTGATGTCTATCCTGCACGTCCATAGTTACCTCCGCTCCAATTTGGCTTCCATGCCAAATACCGTTTCAAACATTGTCTTTTCTTTATTGAACAGCCATGTCTCCAAGGCCGTATCCTCACTCGATTCATACTCGATAACAAGTGCATCCCCCGAGATATGGGCCGAAAGATCTTTCAGCTTCTGCTTCCTCGACATATCCATCGCACGGACCAGACGGAAGATGGCTATCAGCTTCAGCGCCGTCATCTTCGACTCATCCGACAGGATGCGGAATGGCTCATCGTCATCATTCGGGATCCCCTTGTGATCATAGTAGACGATGCACGCCACGATATCCTTCTCTCGGTCGGAGATTCCGAAAATATCCGTCCCTCGGACCATATTCCACGCCTGCATGGACGAGCCCAAAAGATTCACATACTTCCCGATCTGGTACAGGATGATCGCCATGCGAAGCAGGAATTCATCACGGTCATTGAGCCCATTTCCGCGGTCAAAGGCCTGCACGATCACTTTGCTGTAGAGCTCCATCGCCTTCGCATGCACCGGTTCATAGTAATAGTCTGCCGCGATCGAGCGCGTCAGCTCCAGATTCTGCGCGCGCATGTACGCAAGCGCCGGATCATTCGTCTTCTGCGCCCCATAGAAGAGCGATGCCGAGCGCACGAAGGTCATCCCCATCATGACTACATGCTTCACAGGGATCGCATTCAGGATCTCCTGATAAATATGCAGCGTCGGCGAGACAGTGAGCGCCCACGCCTCACTGATGTGATACTTCTGCATGATCATCGAAGTGGAGAATTTTCCCACCTCGTCATACACCTTACCGAATTCCTGAGGCTTCACCTCGGCGATATCCCGCTGGTCAAGGTCATGGTGCAAGAGCATCGCGACGATCCTCGCCTCACGGCCCGAGAGAACGACCGTATCGATATCATACTTTCTGATCGATACCCAGAGCGGCTCCATGATCGCATGGATGTACTCCGCCAGCGCTTCCGGGAAATAGCGCGACTCGCGCTGGTTCGTCGTGAACGTCTCCAAAAGCCGCAGCGTCCCGATATGTACATTGTGCTGGTAGCAGAGCGAGCCCTTCTCCCACACCGTCAGCCCCACGCATCCTGATGTGATGTCGACAAAGAGGAAATTCTTCCCCAGACGCTCATTCGCCGCGCGGTTATACTGCTTCAGCTGGTAAGAAAGGCCGAAATGCTTGAAATAAATCTCCTGCGGCATATCCACGACCTGCACATTGAATCCCGTCTTCACACGGATCAGATCCAGAATCGAGCGGCAGTTATCCGCCTCACGGAAAACCGCCGTCGCATATGCCGCATACACCTTCACCTGATAATCCGACAGCAGCTGCTTCAAGCCATTCAGCATCCGGCAGAGCTTCCGGATCGAGGCAAAAGACAGATTCTTATGATTGAAAACCTCTTCCCCAAAGTTCGTATCCTTCCTCACGGACTCGATGACACGGACTTCATTGACATTCTTGTACTCCACGATACGAAGAGACAGATTCGACGAGCCGATGTGAATGATACCGTAAATGAGCGGCTTTTGTTCCGACATAAGTGGCCCTCCTTTTATAAACAGCGGGTATCTTGTAATCCCATATATCCGTAAAAATGAAACGTAAAAGTTAGGAGTGAGGAGTGAAAAGTGGTGGTGCGGCGCAGAAAATAATGAAGCACCGCGGAGTTTTGATAGCACTTCGCGCCGCCGTCATCTCGAGCGTAGCCCTCGATCTTCCTTGCAGAACGATCAGTGTACCAATTGCGCTATTTCAATCACCGCTTGCTCCTAATCCCCACCCCCTAATCCCTAGCCGCCACCTTCATTTCTCATTCAAGCGAAGCGTCAGCGTTAGCCCGCGGGGCGTGCCGGGCTGGTGCGCGATGAAACAGGTCACACGCAGAAGCATACCTTTTAATGATAGCCCACTCCCGTAAAAAGTAGGTAAACAGCGGGCAAAGTTTCTCTTTATAATTATACCATGACTTATATGCATAGCGGAGAACAGGGAGCCCTTCCCGTTAAAGGAAATTCTGATAGTATGGTATGGAAAAAACGTAGAATCACGAAATTATATATATAAGCGTGATTTCTATCACACTTTTATATATAATTTCGTGATGCATAGCAAATAGCACGCAAAAAGAGGGGAGCCGGTCAGGCTTCCCTCTTTTGCCTATCTTTCCCTCTTCACAGGCAGGCGCTTATGGTCTGAGCTCGTTTTGAGAACTTGGCTCCTCATAATCGGCATCTTTGTTCTTGTGAAGGATCACGCTGGAGACGCTCTCCGTCCCGCTATCGCTTCCGCCCATGCCGGAGCTGCCGGAGCCGCTATTCGGTTTGCCAAAATCAGCTGTACCAAAATTAAAATCATTCCATTTATAGGTGATATAATCCCCCACCCCTGACTCTTTACCATTCAGTGTGATCCGTTTCCCTACCATACTCCCCTCGAAGCTGTATTCTGTCTGACCATTTGTTTTAATCCCCTCGAAATTAATTTCTCCATTTGGCGCATAAACTACAGCCTTAACAGGGGAATCAACCCAAAGAATTACATTTCCATGCAATGAAATGATAGCCATAGGCTGCTTAGGATCTGCCGGAATCATATTTGAGTAAATGGAAATATCCCCATCCGCAATAATGGTTTTAAATCTTTGTCCCCATACCTCAAATTTATTGTATCCATTATTAACGGTCTGATCATAAACCCCATCTGTCTTTACAAATATCCCCTCTTCTCCTTGGCTATGATGCAAACGCATATCCTCCACATAGTCATAAATTGCTTTCGTCTTCGCATTGCTTTCAGACAGGGAAATATCCAACGACGGAGAATAGCAATCCTGTGCAACTACATCGGCAGCAGCACCGGTTTTATCAAAGTAGCCAAGTCGATTATAGTGGTACCACTTTCCGTTGATCAGCTGATCGTGAACATACCAATCGCTCATAGGCTTATTATTCTGATGCGCCCAGTCCGCTTCACCACGGCTCTTCCACAATTCCGCATCATTATTAATAGAAGTAGTAAAATTTTCAGACTCAACCCAACCGGAAAATTCTTCGTACTTGCCATTGATACCAAAAGCGCCATTCGAGTGTACTTTTCCAATAATTTTGTGCTTATAATTGAGTAGCGTAAACGGAGGTCTTTTCTCAGCTTCCCCCCATACTTCTCCCGACTGGGAAGCTTTTCTCCTATCTCCGCAAATAAATGCATAGCCGAAGACACCACTATCCATAGGTTCTTTCTTCAAAATCACCTTCGTCGTCGCACGCACATCCACTGAAAAGTCTTTGATACCTACGAACTCAATGAACTTCGACCCGATCTTTTCTGTCGCATCCAGCGTCAGCAAGACCCCTTCCGTCTTCGTACTATCCTTCGGATGTCTCGGAGGATAAAGTCTCATGTCATACTTCTTCCGGATCTCATCGAGAGAGAGCGCGCGATCCTCCTCATTATCCAGATTCGCTTGCAGATACTGCTCCGCGACGCGATACATCTCCGCCGAATTCTTCTCATCATACACATACGACGCGGCAAGCACCGCCGCGTCCGCCGCCTTCTGCAGGCGCGCGTGACGGGCAAAGCCATTCCCGAGGTCCACCGCGAGCCCTGCACAGCCGAAAAGGATCGGGATCAATATCGCAAAAAATACCATGTACGCTCCGCGCTCATTCTTAATGCGGGAAAGCAGTCGATTCAAAAAAGTCATAGTATCACCTCATGTGAGTTAGGAGTGAGGAGTTAGGAGTGAGGAGTGAGGAGTGGAGGAAAGGGCGCACAATTCATATAGCGCCCCAATACCTCTCATTTTATAAAACAGTCTATTCATGATTTATATAAAACTCCGCGCCGCTTCCATATTTTATGCGCTGAGCCTTCACCTCAAACTTCTCACTTGATTGGATGGTCAATTTAACTGCCAGTTATTTATGAAACGCAATTCCCATCACCAGCCACGAAAAACCATATTCGCATTTAGTATACCATAGTCTCCGCAAAGATTTGAAATGAAAAATGCATGCAAAAACGCCCGCCGGACGGCGGACGTTTTCATTGATCAGAGGAAATGGTGACTGGTGACTAAGGATAGCGACCAGCGCGCGGAATGCGGGCATCACCGTTTACAAAAATCGACGCGGAGCGTCGCTCCGCCTAAGCTTTCCCCGCATGGGCAATGCTATTAAGTTAAGCGGCAGAACGTCTTGGCTCCCCATCGGGGGAGCTGCCCGAAGGGCTGAGGGGGCTACGTAGCGGTATTGCATGAAAGTGTTGGAATATCGATAGCGTCGGACTATTCAACATAGAACGCTATACCGCTGGCATGCCCCTATTGCCTTCGGCACTTCCCCCGAAGGGGAAAGCAAGACGTTACGTAGCTAACGATTTTCTTAACTTAATAGCCTTCCCCGCATGGGGAAGGGGGACCGCAGAGCGGTGCTCGGGTGCTCTCATAAACGACGTACTTGAGACGCATTCCCCCGCTCTCTTTCATACCGCCAGTGCCCTATCCGCCCCTTCGGGGCACCTTCCCCTCGAGGGGAAGGCGATTCCTGCTCAGCGGCGAAGCCGCCACATTCATTCCTAATTCCTCATTTAATTTCCTTCCAGCATCGCTACGCCGAGCGGCGGGCTTTCGAGGAAGGTGACTTTCGGATTTCTCTGAGCGAGCCAGCCGGCCTGCCAGGCATTTGGCAGGAGGTAGACAGGGCGCTCGCGGCGGTCATAGACGACCATCGCATTATCGATGCCGATGAGCTCTTCCGGCGGGATATCGCCCTCCGTCCAGCGGGCTGCGGTGTAAGAGAGGGGCTCCAGATTCACCTGCACATTATATTCATTTTCCAGACGGTACTTCATGACTTCGAACTGCAGCTGGCCGACAGCGCCGATGATGAAAGACTCCATCACATACGGCTGCTTATAGACCTGGATCGCCCCTTCCTGCGCGAGCTGGGAGACACCATTCAGGAACTGCTTTCTCTTCATGCTGCTCTCCGGAGACAGGCGGGCAAAGAGCTCCGGCGGGAAGACCGGGAAATCAATAAAGGTGACCGGATGCTTCTTCTCGCAGACGGTATCGCCGACACCAAGCTCACCGGTATCGAAAAGGCCGATGATGTCGCCCGGGTAGGCTTTCTCGACCGTCTGTCTCTCCGTCGCGAGGAACTGCTGCGGCTGGGAGAGGCGGAGCATCTTGCCGCTCTGACGATGCAGGACGGTGATGCCTTTCTCGAAGACGCCTGAGCAGATACGCATGAAAGCGACACGGTCATGATGCTTCGGGTCCATGTTCGCCTGAATTTTGAAAATGAAACCGGAGAACGCCGGATTTTCCGGCTCGATGGTACCTTCGAGCGTCTTTCTCGCTTCCGGCGGCGGCGCGAGCTCGAGGTATTTCTCCAGAAATGGCTGTACGCCGAAATTCGTCATAGCGGATCCGAAGAACATCGGTGTCAGCTCCCCTTTGGCGACTTTTTCCGCATCGAAGGGATCGCCCGCTTCATCAAGAAGCTCCAAGTCATCACGGAGCGCATCGAGCACGTCCTGTCCGACCTGAGAAATGATGGCTTCGTCATCGATCTTGCCGGAAATCACTTCCAGCTTCTTCACGCCATGTGCATTATCCTTGATGAAGATATGGCACATCTCCGTCTCACGGTCATAGATGCCCGTGTAGTCGCCATTCACCCCGATCGGCCAGTTCATCGGGCAGGAGCGGATACCAAGCACATCTTCAATGTCCGCCATCAGATCGAACGGATTCTTACCAAAATGGTCGATCTTATTCACGAAGGTGAAGATCGGGATCCCGCGATCCGAGCAGACCTTGAAGAGCTTCTTCGTCTGCGCTTCGACGCCCTTTGCCACATCGATGACCATGACCGCCGAGTCGACGGCCATCAGCGTGCGGTAAGTATCCTCCGAAAAGTCCGCATGCCCCGGGGTATCCAGGATATTGATGCGGCAGCCCTGGTAGTCGAACTGCAGCACCGAGCTCGTGACAGAGATCCCGCGCTGTTTTTCGATTTCCATCCAGTCAGACACCGCATAGCGCGCCGTCTTCCTCGCCTTGACGGAGCCTGCGAGATGGATCGCGCCCCCGTAAAGCAGTAATTTTTCCGTCAATGTCGTCTTGCCGGCATCCGGGTGGGAAATGATCGCAAACGTCCGGCGGCGTTTGATTTCTTCTAAATCAGTCATATTGCACCTCAATCAAAAATATACATCGCTTCATTATAGCATATTTATATGACAGTTCGTAGAAGAAAAGGAAAGCGAAAGCGGCATTCCTACACAAAAAGGGGCTGTGAAATAATAGCTCCATGAACACAAAAAAGGACTTTCGATTTTTGCGAATCAAAAGTCCTTTTTT
>UQRR01000052.1 GCA_900543455.1 uncultured Dialister sp. | reverse complement strand
ATCCATGGAGGCATTCCCTGCAATCTGGCACCAGCGCATTTCACGGTTCATGTCGTACAAGTACGGCTAAACTTCGCCCCAGGGAAACACTCAGAAGCCTCAGGTCTGCACTGGCACACAAGGTGCCGCATCAGCCCCGTTGCACCTGTATTCTCACACAAGTTCCGCGAGCTCGAGGATAAGGGCGCGGCTCTTTTCCCAGCCGAGGCAGGGGTCGGTGATGGACTTGCCGTAGACGCCTTCGCCGATCTTCTGGCTGCCATCTTCGATGTAGCTCTCGATCATGAGGCCTTTCACGATACCGGCGACGTCAGAGGAGTAGCGGCGGCTGGCCATGACGTCTTTGGCGATGCGGATCTGCTCCATGTATTTCTTGCCGGAATTGTTATGATTGCAGTCGACGACGATGGCGGGATTGGCGAGGGTACGTTCTCCATACAGGTCGAGGACTTTCTTCAGGTTCTCGTAGTGGTAGTTCGGCATGCTGGTGCCGAAGTGGTTCACATAGCCGCGGAGGATGGCATGGGCGAGCGGATTTCCTGTGGTGTGGACTTCCCAGCCGTGGAAGAGGAAGTCCTGCTCATTCTGCGCAGCTTCGATGGAGTTCATCATGACGGAAAGGTCGCCGGAGGTCGGATTCTTCATGCCGACAGGGATACCGGCGCCGCTTGCGATCATGCGGTGGAGCTGGTCCTCGACGGAACGCGCGCCGATCGCGCCGTAGGAGAGAAGATCAGAGAGGTAGCGGTGGTTTTCCGGATAGAGGATCTCTTCAGCACAGGTGAAGCCGGTCTCTTCGATGACGTGGACGTGCATGCGTCGGATGGCTTTGATGCCTTCCATCATGTTCTCATTGCCTTCGGGATCCGGCTGGTGGAGCATGCCTTTATAGCCTTTGCCGATGGTTCTCGGCTTATTCGTGTAGACTCTTGGCACAATGAAGAGCTTGTCCTTCACTTCGTCAGCGACTTTCGCAAGGCGTGTGCAGTAGTCGAGGACGGCAGGCTCATTGTCTGCCGAGCAGGGGCCGATGATGAGGAGAAGTCGGTCGTCTTTGCCGGTCATGATGTCCTCGATGGCCTGGTCTCTTTCTGTTTTCAGCTTTCTGTATGGTGCGCGCAGCGGAATCTCCTGCTGCACTTCGATCGGTTCCGGCAATTTGCGGACGAATTTCATCTGTTCTTTCATAGGGTTGGCTCCTTTGGGTAGTTGGAAATCGGGTGCAGGGTCACTGTCCCTTAGGGCAGACGTCTGATGTCTGATATCTGACGTCTCCCATTCTTCAAGTCTTTTCGGCAGTCCTTAGTCGTTCACTCGTTCTATCTTAAACACATTGATCGTATCGACATCCGGGCAGCAGAAGAGCGCCGTGCCCTTCTCCACGCCGCGCTGGGGGATCTCGCCGCCGTAGCGAAGGATATCTACATAGGGGAAGGCGACGTGCATCGCCATGGGGCAGAGCTCTCCTCTGTCCTTGTCGAAATCCCACGAGTCCCCCACGCGGTGACCGCGGTGACAGGGACAGGGGCCTTTGCGATCGATGAGTGTGATGCGGATCTTCGGTCTTCTTGGCATCAGTCAAGCACCTCCAGCGAATTTTCAATGGCGATCCCTTTGAAGGTGTCCTGGCTGTCCTTGTTCTTCATAATGAGGAGCTTCACCGCGCCCATCGCTTTCTCGACGGAGCGGATGAGCGGCTCGCCATTCAGGATCTCTCCCATGAAGATGGAGGAGAAAATATCGCCCGTCCCCGGGAAGCGGATCGGCACCATGGTGAAGGTACGGAGGAAATATTCGTCGCGCGCGGCATCATAGCCCGCGACAGCGTCTTCCCCATCGACCTTCGCGCTGGTGATGATGACCGAGCCTTGGCTCATGGCATGGAGCTTGTTCAAGAGCGCTTTCGCCTCTTCCCACGTCAGACCTTCTGCCTTGTACGCCGCGCCTGCGATGAGGGCGGCTTCCGTATAGTTCGGCACCATGTAATCCGCATTTCTTGCAAGCTCCCGCATTTCCTTCACGGTCTCTTCGGAAAGGCCGTTGTAGAGATGCCCCTCGTCTCCCATGATGGGATCGACGAATATCTTCGTCCCTGTTTTCCTCTTCTCGCAGCAGTAGGAGGAAATCAGATCCGCCTGCTCGTGAGAGACGATGAAGCCTGTGGAGATCGCATCGAAGGTAAAGCCTAGCTCCTGCCAGACCTTGAGTGTGTTCCTCATGAAGTGCGTGGTGTCCTGAATCTCGAATTTCCCGTAGTCCAGTGTATTCGATACCAGTGCCGTCGGCAGATTGTAGGTGATATGGCCCATGTGCGCCAGAACCGGCATCATCGCCGCCAGTGCCACTTTGCCGTAGCCGGGAAGATCATTGACAAGAAGAATTTGTTTTCCCATTTGCGTCCCTCTTTTCTCCGCCATTGCGGGTGTGATTTGCATTCCATTGTAACATAAAAGGTGTGTGATGGGCAGGGCTTAGTGGTGAGGGATTGGTAGACAGGGATTTGGGTTAACCGGTGGTACGTGTCGTCCTTTGATTGTGGGTGAAAGCACTGTTCGAATGAGAAATGAATGTGGCGCTTTCGCGCATCGATTCAGCCTTCCCCTCAAGGGGAAGGTGCCCCGAAGGGGCGGATAGGGTACCTGCGGTATGAAAGACGGCTGAGCCAAACAGGAAATGCGTCTGCAAACATAGTGGCTCTCACATAAGCACCCGAGCGCCGCTGGCGCGGTTCCCCGTCCCGATGGAAAGGGAAAATCATTCACAGCCAAAAAGCGCACCCCGAATCATCGGAAGCGCGCTTTTGTTATGTTATGAAAGATATATGGCGACTACAGTCATCCCGTATCGTCCTAATCCCTAGCTACTAGCCACCAGTCACCAGTCACTATTTTCCCAGAATCTTCTCTGCCGCGCCCATGACGGCGAGAACGGCATGTTCGAAGGTGAGAGCACCCTGGAAGTACATGATATACGGCGGACGGACAGGACCGTCAGCAGACATTTCGATCGTGGAGCCCTGTACGAAGGTGCCGGCTGCCATGAGGATGGGATCGACGTAGCCGGGCATCGGGCCTGGCACCGGGGTCGCATCGGAGTCGACAGGCGACCAGCTCTGGATGGCTTCGGCGAATCGGCACATGTTTTCTTCGCTGTTCAAAGCGACCGTCGTGATGAGGTCGGTGCGAAGATGCCCCGGCTCCGGCGTCACGGCAAAGCCGAGCTTCTGGAAAACAGCGGCGCAGAATTCCGCTGCCATCACAGCCTGACGGGTCATATGCGGCGCAAGGAAGAGGCCTTCGAAGAAGGGGCGATAGGAAGCCGCGTAGGAGCCCATCTCGTCCCCAAGGCCGGGGACAGTGAGCTGGTGCGCGCAGCGTTCGACGAGGTCTTTTCTGCCGCAGATGTAGGCACCGGTCGGTGCAAATCCGCCGCCGGCATTCTTGATAAGGGAGCCGGCGGTGATGTCTGCGCCGAGTTCGATCGGTTCTTCTTTGTTTGTAAATTCGCCGTAGCAGTTATCCACGAAGCAGATGGTCTTCGGATTCTTTGCTTTGACGACGTCGATGATCTTCCTGATGTCTTCCGGGAAGAGGGAGTTTCTGAGGCTGTAACCACGCGAACGCTGGATTTCTACGAGCTTGGTGTGCTCATCGACCATGGCAGCGATGCCTTCAAGGTCATAAGTGTCGCCTTTGAGCGGTACTTCTTTGTAATGGACACCACGGGACTTCAGATTTCCAGGAGCATTGCCGGAAATGCCGATGACGCTCTGCATGGTGTCATAGGGAGTGCCGACGGCGGAAAGCATGGTATCGCCCGGTTCGAGAAGAGCGAGAAGTACGGTGCCTAAGGCATGGGTGCCGGAGACGAACTGCGGACGGACGAGAGCCGCCTCGCATTTGAAAACGTCGCACCAGATCTCTTCGAGTTTGCCGCGGCCGGGGTCATCATAGCCATAACCGTAGGACGGTGCGAAATGATACGCCGAGAGGTGATGCTTGCGGAAAGCCTCGAGAACTTTCTGCGTGTTGTAGAGGGAAATTTCTTCCATCTCATGAAAAACAGGCGCACAAAGTTCGAGCGCCTCGTTTTTGATCTGTTTTAGTTTTTTATCCATTGTTATTATTCAAATCCTCTGAATTGTAGATATAGCATGCTTGTAAATCAGCTGAGAGCGGTTCTCGCTGACCAGAAGCACGGTAAAGCTGTCGAAGGACTTCACTTTGCCCTTGAGCTGGACACCATTCATCAGGAAGATGCTGACCGGCACGTTTTCCTTTCTTGCTTCATTCAAAAATGTGTCCTGCAGATTCATTTTACCTTCCATCTTGTGATTCTCCTCTAACTTGTGAAATGACATAGGCTAAGATTTCCCTGTACCATATGTCTCCGTCTGATGGTGTTTTTTCCACCCAGTGAATATATGGCATTCGTCTGTACCAGGTCAGCTGCCTTTTTGCAAAGTGACGGGTATTCTTCTGGATCAGTTCCTCAGCTTCTTCCAGTGTGCGCTCGCCGCGTACCACGGGGATCATCTCGCGATAGCCGATGCCCTTCATGGCCTGACAAGCTTCCGGAACGCCCGTTTCCAAAAGTGACCTGACTTCCTCTAAGAGTCCTGCTTCCATCATCTGGTGGACCCGCTTATTTATTTTATCATATAATATCGCCCTGTCCATAGCAATTCCCAAAACCGGGCCGTCATAGATGAGCGTATGGGCTTTGCCCGCCGCTCTCGCCTCGCTGCCGGAGGAGAGAAGCTCGAGCTTTCTCACCATGCGCTGCGGGTCGGGCGGCACGTCTGCGCCCCGCTTTTGGAGCTCTTCGATGAGTGCTTCCTTCCCCTCTTCGGCAAGGAGGCGCTCCCAGCGGCTCCTTCCCCCGACTTTGGGAAGAAATTCGTAGCCTTCCAAGAGCGACTGGATGTAGAGCCCCGTCCCGCCGACGACGATCGGGATGCGGCCCTTCTCATTTTCTTCATGGATGATAGCCTTCGCTTTTTCCTGAAAATCCGCGGCCGAGTAGCTTTCCGTCGGCTCCAGGCAGTCCACGAGGAAATGGGGCACGCCCTCTGCCTCCACCTTCGTCACCTTCGCTGTCCCGATATCCATGCGGCGGTACACCTGAAAGGCATCTCCGGAAATCACGACGGAGCCCAGCACCTTCGCGAGGTACACGCCGAGCGCCGTCTTTCCTGAAGCCGTCGGGCCAAGGATGGTGATGAGTTTTTCTTTGGGCATGGTGAAGCTCCTTTCGGGGTGAAATAGTAACTGGTGACTGGTGACTGGTGACTAGGGACTAGGGATTAGGGATGGTGGCGGCTTCGCCGCGAATATATATGGGCAATGCCCAAGACTTGGAGACTTTAGAAGTCAGATATCAAATGTCAGATGTCTGATGTTTGACTTCTGATGTCTAATGTCTAATGTCTCCTAGTCTTTTAGTCTAATCCCTCATCTCTGCTTTCAAACTTCGTGGTTCTGGGTTAGCCCTGGGGCGTACCGTCCCTTGATTGCGGGTGAAAGCTTTGCTCGCCAGTTAGGAATTAGGAGTGAGGAGTGCTGGTGCGGCGCATAAAAATATAGAAGCGCCGCAAGGTACAGATAGTGGCGATGCCCGAAGTTAGTATTTAGTCACCAGTCACTAGTCTCCAGTCACTCGAGGCTCCTAATCCCCAGCCACTAATCCCTAGCTACCAGTCACCGCTTCTCTATTACCCCATATGCGGTCGACTGGCCGCGCTTCATCCGGACATCGGTGAAGATGGGATCTCTGAAAATGCCCGCGAAGGGCCGCTCCTTCACGATGACCTTCCTCCGGCAGACACGGAGAGCTTCTCGTAAGATCTCCACCGTCAGGCTGTCATACGCCGCTGCCGCACGGAAGCCTTCCATATCATTTTCTCTGCGCTTCACCGGATGGCGGAACATGGGATCGAAATAGATGACATCGTAGGCGTCATCCCTGCAGCCTGCCAGATACTCTCTATAGTCGGCATGGATCAGGTGGATCCGCCGGACGGCATCGGTGAGGCTCTCGTCTTTATCCTCGTAGCCTGCGATGCCGGCGCGCCCCACCTCATAGAGGATGGGGCTTTTCTCGAGCGCGGTCACACGCCCTCTGCCCGTCAAAAACCATGACATCGTACTCGAATCCCCTGCCTGCCCGAAGGTGCAGTCGAGCACATCACAAGGGCCGTCCGCAGGAAGGCGCGCGCAGAGGCGGTCAGGATTTCCTTTTCGAAGCTGCGTGGTCCTTAGCACCGCCGTCCCCATATGGAAGCGGTACTCCTCACCGTCAGACCAGTAAAGAGGGAGCTGTTTCCCGTAAATGAGGAAGCCGGAAAGCCCGGTCTCCTCCGTCATCTCTTCTAGTGTATCACCGCGCGGGATGTAGGGAAATCCCAGCGCTTCTCCGCGCCGCTTCGCCTCTTTGATGATGGAGGAGTCCGCATGGCGGATGGTCGTGACGCCCGTCCTCATGGGCGTTTGAAGAGCCTTCCCAGCTCTTCGGGGGTGAATTTCACGATGGTCGGGCGGCCATGCGGGCAGACGAAGGGGCGGCTCGTGTGGAAAAGGTCGACGATGAGCTCTTTCATCTGTCGGATATTCAAGGGATCTCCGCGCTTGATCGCACCGCGGCAGGCGGCATACGCCATCATGCGATGACGCATCGTCTCCGGCGAAGGCACGTCCTTCTCATGGAAAGCGCGCGTGATGTCCTTCATCACACGGTCCATGTCCGCTTCCGAGAGATCCTCCGGACTTCCCGTGATGCGGATGACGTCCGGGCCTGCCTGCTCGAAGGTGATGCCAAGACGCGCCAGATCCGCCTCATGCTCTTCCAAGAGCGCGAGATCCTCGGGGTCGGCATGAAGGAGATAAGGCACCAGAATGTCCTGTACGGGGATGCCCTCTGCGCGCGCCGCAAGGCGGTCATAGCGGACGCGCTCATGCGCCGCGTGCTGGTCGATGATGAAGAGATCCATCCCCCGCTGACAGAGGATGAAGCACTTGGCGACCTGCCCCAAAGGGATGATCGGCTCTTCGGCCTTTGGCGCATCGAAAAGCACCTCGGACGTGAGCGCTTCTTTTTCTTCGTGCGTTACGCCCGGGAAGACGGACTCCTTCGAGAAAAGTTTCTCTTTGGAAATCGAGGGCGTAAAGGGGGTCTCCCGCCTTTCTCCTGCCGGCTTTCCCTGCGGATGCCAGGCGGGCATCGGACGCCGTTCTTCTGCTGCATAGGCTGCGCCCGGCTCTCCCCAGCGCGCGGGATCCTTTTCTTTTTCCGTGAGTCCGATGTCAGGCCCCACGAAGTGCGCGTCTTCGACCTTGACAGACGTCAGGTCAAAGTCGCTCTCCTTTGCCACCTGATGCCCCGGGTCTTTGATCATTTCGCGTGCGATCTCATCCGGCGTATCCTTGGTCGTCAGCGACTGAAGGACGCTGTGATAAACGAGGCGGAAGATGCTCTGCTCATCAGAGAATTTGATCTCCCGCTTCTGCGGATGCACATTCACATCGATCGACTCTGGAGCGACAGTGAAGGCGAGGACAAGGAGCGGGTATCCATTCTTAGGAAGCAGCGAGTGATAGGCATTGTCGACGGCTTTCGACACCGCACTGCTCTCGACGACGCGGCGGTTGATGATGATCGTCTGGTATTGGCGGCTGCTCTTCAAAAGCGAAGGCTTGGAAATGAGCCCCGAAAGGATGCCCCTTTCGTTTTCGCCGGAGACTTCGAGCATTTCGCCAGCCGTCTTCGTGCCATAGAGCGCGGACACGACATCGAGGAGACGTCCGTTCCCCGGTGTCTCGATGACGGTGCGTCCGTTATTGATGAGACGGAAGGAAATATCCGGATTCGCGAGTGCGAGCTTCCCCATCATCGTATTGATGCGGCTGGCCTCGGTCCGTTCGGATTTCAGGAATTTCTTCCGGGCCGGCACATTATAGAAGAGATCGCGCACCTCGATCGTCGTGCCACCCGGTGCGCCGATCGGCTTTACTTCGCTGACTGTCCCGCCCTCGACTTCGACGATCGTGCCCTCCACGTCTTCCATGCGCCGGGTCGTGATAGCCGTGCGGGAGACAGAGGAAATGCTTGCCAGCGCCTCTCCGCGAAAGCCCAGCGAGGCGATGTGATAGATATTATCCACCGTTGAGATCTTGCTCGTCGCATGACGCACGATGGAGAGCTTCGCATCCTCTGCCGACATGCCGCTGCCATTGTCCGTGACACGGATATAGGTGAGCCCGCCATCCGCGATCTCCACCTCTATATCGCTCGCACCGGCATCCACGGCATTTTCTACCATTTCCTTGACGGCGTTCACCGGACGCTCGACCACTTCACCGGCCGCGATCTGGTTCGCCGTCACTTCATCCAGTACATGAATCAAAGCCATCAGCGTCCCTCCTTCGCTTCGCGGCTCAAACGGAATAAGATTTCCATCGCTTCGATCGGTGTCTTGCTCATGACATCGAGATTCGCCAGCTCGTCAATGATGGGCGAGCTGAAAAGATCCATCGCGCCAGCTCCCGCCTCCGGCCTCTTCGGAGCAGGACGGCTCTTCCCATCCTCATTCTCCAGTCCCAGAAGGATCTCGTCGGCTCTGGCGAGAAGCGACTCGGGAAGCCCCGCGAGACGCGCGACGTGGATCCCATAGCTCCGATCCGCCGAGCCTGGCACGATACGGCGCAGGAAGGTGATATCCTTTCCCCGTTCCTTGACGGATACCGTGTAATTTTTGATCCGCGGGCTCGTCTCTGCCATATCGGAAAGCTCATGGTAGTGCGTCGCAAAGAGCGTATAGCCGTGGATCTTCTGATCGATATACTCCACGACCGCCTTCGCGATGCTCATGCCATCATAGGTGCTCGTGCCGCGTCCGATCTCATCCAGAATGATAAGACTGTTCTTCGTCGCATGCCTAAGGATGTAGGATACCTCCTGCATTTCCACCATGAAGGTACTCTGCCCCGTAGAAATGTCATCCGTCGCGCCGACGCGCGTGAAAATGCGATCGACCGGCGCGAAGACCGCACTCCTTGCAGGAATGAAAGAGCCCACCTGCGCCATGATGGTGAGGACAGCGACCTGACGCATGTAGGTCGACTTACCGGCCATATTCGGCCCCGTGATGACCAGGATCTCCTGATTCCGATGATTCAGCTCCGTATCATTCGGGACGAACATGTCTCTCTTCAAGGCATGCTCGACCATCGGATGACGGCCGTCTTTGATGGAAATATACCCATCCTTCGGGCTAATGATCGACGGACGGATGTAGCGGTCCTTGATCGCGGCCCGCGCAAGGCTGGCGAGGCAGTCTACCGCTGCGAGCGCGCGCGCCGTCTTCTGCATATCAGGGATCTCCGGACGGATTTCCGCCTTCACCGCCTGATAAATCTTAAGCTCTAGCTGCTCTGTTTTTTCTTTGGCAGAGAGCGCCTTCGTCTCGAACTCCTTCAATTCCGGCGTGATATAGCGCTCCGCATTCACCAGCGTCTGTTTTCTCACATAGTACGCAGGGACAGGGACTTTATTCGCATTGGAAATCTCGAAATAATATCCGAACACATTATTAAAGCCGATCTTGAGCTTGATGCCCGTCTTTTCCTTTTCCTTCTCTTCCAGCTCTTGGATGTACTTCTGGCTGTTCTCCGACAGCGAACGCACTTCATCCAGCTCAGCGGAGAAGCCTTCCCGGATGTACTTGCCGTCCTTGATATTGCCCGTCCCATTCTCATTCATCGCGCGGTCTAAAAGGTCAAAGACAGGGCCATGCGGCGAGAGCTGGCTGTTCAGCTTCTTCAAAAGCACCGAGCCTGCGCCGGAGAGGAGCTGCTTCACCTGCGGCACCACGCGAAGCGTCGCTTTCAGAGAGAGCAGGTCCTTGGGCGAAGTCGAATTCGCCTCGATACGGGAAAGAATACGCTCGAAGTCAAAGACGCCGGAAAGCATCTCTTCCAGACGCGAAAGCTCCGTCATGTGCTGTGTCAGCTCCTCAATCGCCGACTGGCGCAGCATGATGCGGTTCACATCCGTCAGCGGCCGCTCCAGAGAACGCTTCAAGAGGCGCGCCCCCATCGCTGTATGCGTATAGTCAAGAAGCTCCAGGAGCGTGCCGCGCCGCCCGCCGTCACGCATATTCCGCGTGATTTCCAGATTTCTAAGGCACTCCTCGGTGAGCGTCAGCGTATGATCCTCACGGATCGGCCGCGGATCATGGAATTCCGCCGCCTCCGAGCGCATGACCTCCTTGAGGTATCCGGAAAGAAGGGCGAAGGCCTTCTGCACATGGCGATTTTCTATGGGCGCTGCCGCCGCTGGGATCTCGCCCTCTTCCCCGTCATCCCTTCGCGTCAGGAGACAGGCCCCGAGACGCGCCGCAGCGAAGCGGGAGAGCTTCTCGTAGAAATCATCTGACACGAGACACACCGCTTCCGCGGGATTGTATACCGACAGAAGGTCGAAGAAGGCATCCTGCTCCTTCTTCTTATCCCAAGTCCCCCACCAGCACTCCCCCGTCGAGACATCGGCGAGCACCGCGGCGATCTCCTTGTCCGCCTCTAAGAGGTAAATGAGATAATTGTTCGACTTATCTGCGATGGAATTTTCAAAAAGAATCGTCCCCGGCGTGATGACACGGATGACATCGCGCTTGACCAGCCCCTTCGCCTTCTTCGGGTCTTCCAGCTGCTCGCAGATCGCGACCTTGTATCCCTTCTGGATCAGCCGATAAATATAAAGCTCTGCCGCATGGAAAGGCACCCCGCACATCGGTACGCGGCCATCCTGCCCTGCCGACTTCCCCGTCAGCGTCAGCTCCAGCTCATGCGACGCCGTCAGCGCATCGTCATAGAAAAGCTCATAGAAATCGCCCAGACGGTAAAAAAGCAGACAGTCCTGGTATTTTTCTTTGACTTCCTTATACTGTGCCATCAAGGGCGTTTTGGCCATGGTCTCTTCGCTCCATTCTTTTGGAAAACATGAACATAAATATAACTTGCTGAATTAGAAATGAGCAATTAGAAATGAGAAATGGTAGTGCGGCGCATAAAATTCATAAAGCGCCGCATTTCGATGAAAAATCTTCTTCCCTAAAGGAGATGCCCGAAGGACAAAGAATATCGATGCGAAGCAAGATCAAATCTCGCGGCGCTTTTTATTTGTGCGCCGCTCCGCCATTTCTCATTTCGCATTTCTCATTTCGCATTTCTCATTTCTAATTTTATTGAACCAATTTCCCCTTCAGCACCCACGTCTGGCCGACCTCGACTTTCGCTTCGAGCGTATCGCCGACCTTGACGCCTTCCTGATACGGGAAAAGGATCATCTTATTGCCCGATGTACGTCCATACCAGACATTCTCCTGCTTCGACGGGCCTTCGACGATGATGGGATAGGTCTTGCCCTCCATCGCCTGATTCAGAGAAAGGCTCACCTCATTCTCCACATCCATCAGCTCCTGCAGGCGGCGGTGCTTCGTCTCCTCATCGATCTGATCCGTCATGCGCGCTGCCGGCGTGCCATTTCTCGGCGAATAAATGAATGTATATGCCGAATCGAAACGCACCTCTTTCAAAAGCGCGAGCGTCTCCTGATGCATCTCTTCCGTTTCCCCCGGGAAGCCGGTGATGAGATCGGTCGTCAGCACGATGTCCGGCATCTTTTCACGGACGTAGGAGACAAGCTCCTTGAAATGCTCGATCGTATATCCGCGATTCATCTTCTTCAGCATTTCATTCGAGCCATGCTGCACAGGCAGATGCATATGACGCGCCACCTTCAGCGAATCCGCCATCGCATCCACCATATCGAAAGTCATATCTCTCGGATGCGACGTCATATAGCGCACGCGCTCGATGCCATCCACCTTGTCGATCGCGCGGATCAGCGTCCCGAAGTCCGTCCCGTTTCTGAAATCAAGACCATACGAATTCACATTCTGCCCGAGGAGCGTCACCTCCTTATAGCCTTCCTTCGCGAGTCCCTCTATCTCGCGCGAGATATCCTCCACGCTGCGGGACAGCTCACGGCCGCGTACATACGGCACGATGCAGTACGTGCAGAACTTGTTGCACCCCTGCATGATCGGGATCCATGCAAAGACATGAGACTTACGCACCGCACGAAGCTCGCTGTAGTCACTCACACTGTGCGGATTCCTCTCCGTCTTCACCACATGGCCGCCGCGCGCATCCTCCTTCGAAACGATCTCCTTCAGGTCATGGATATGGTATGGCCCGATGACGAAATCAATGATCGGCATACGCTCGATGAGCTTGCCCTTATTCTCCTGTGCCATGCAGCCGGCGATCCCCAGAAGCAGATGCGGATTTTTATCCTTCAGCTTCTTGATCTCCCCGATCTTGCCATAGACCTTCTCCTCCGCATTCTGACGGATGCTGCAGGTATTCATGATGATGATATCTGCCTCTTCCATCGTCTCTGCCGGCACATATCCCAGCTCCTCCAGCTGTCCATTGATGCGCTCCGTGTCCGATTCATTCATTTGGCAGCCGTAGGTCAGGGTGAAGTACTTCTTTTCCATCATAATATATTTCCTTTATATAACAACTCACACGTATCCAAAATATCACTTTATTATAACATACGCAGCATGAAAAATAAAAAAATCCCGATGTCCGGAAATGGTATCCGGTCATCGGGATCAGGTTCGTCCACGGGACATGCTGCCCTTTGATGGCATGCCAAAGAGGTTCAGCAGGTTCTATAGAATCAAGAGGTTCAAAGGGGGGTGGTGCGGCGCATCAAGTCAGAAGCGCCGCGCAGTTTTCTATGGAAACACTGATTAAATCGTTGGCAGATTGAATCAGCGTTTCCATAATATGCGATATTCACGAAAGATGAGGCGTTTGAAAGTAGGGATGAGGAAGAGAGTGACTTGTGACTAGCGACTCTCTCGTGTCGTCATTTCGAGCGTCAATGAGAGATCTTTGTCATTCGCGGTCAAAATGGTCAATGTTTGGAGATCCAAAACAGGAAACCTGCTATGCAGGAAACTTTCGGGCATCGCCCTATGGATAAGGCGGCAAAGTCGCCGCCTTCATGCCTCTTTTTGAGAAAAGTCCGCACGCAGCATCATGAGGCCATCCGGCTTCCGCCGCTCTACTTCGCCGTCAGATCCGCCGTCTTCGCACCGATGAGGGAGATCAGATCATCCGGCGAGAGCACCACCTGACGGCCGCGCTGGCCCGCACTGATGCTGATCGCCGCATGGTGATGGCAGCTCTCATCGATGAAGGTCGGGAAGGCCTTCTTCATCCCGATCGGCGAGCAGCCGCCGCGCAGATACCCTGTAAGACCGGGAAGCTCCTTCACATGAATCATCTCTACACTCTTGTTCCCGCTCACACGCGCCGCCGCTTTGAGATCGATTTCCTTCTCCGAAGGCAGACAGAAGACCACAGGGCCCGTCTTGTCACCATGCGTGACGATGGTCTTGAAGACCATGTCCGGATCATAGCCGAGCTCTGCCGCCGCATGCACGCCCGAGAGATCGTCCTCATCGTAGTCATAGGACTTCGTCTCGTAGGAGATCTTCTCTTTATCCAGAATGCGCATGACATTCGTTTTCTTTTCTTTCTTTGCCATAGTTTGCCTCGATTCATTGGGCAGACTGGGACTCAGCGCCATCAGCTTCCCGATGCCTGACCGCTTCCCAGCGCACACCCATTTTCAAACAACAAAAAGCCGGAGCATCACGCTCCGGCTCATCATTCAAATTGGTGCCGAGGACCGGAATCGAACCGGTACGAATCTCACGATCCGAGGGATTTTAAGTCCCTTGCGTCTGCCAGTTCCGCCACCCCGGCAGGTCTATATGAATGTAATAGATTGTAATATGGAGGCGGCACCCAGAATCGAACTGGGGATAAAGGTTTTGCAGACCTCTGCCTTACCGCTTGGCTATGCCGCCATATGGAGCGGAAAACGGGACTCGAACCCGCGACCCCAACCTTGGCAAGGTTGTGCTCTACCACTGAGCTACTTCCGCATTTGATTAACAGCGATATTATTATATCACAGTTTTGTCTTTTGTCAAGTCTCATTTTTTCGGATCGAACCGATGTAAGTCTTGGCATTTCAGCGACGTTTGATATTGTATCATATCGTTTACTTCGTGTCAACAGGGAATTTTCATTCAGTCAAGATGTTCATTTCGCTGTCAGCACTCTCGCTGTGCGACGAAAAGTATTATATACGATTCCGCCGTATTTTGCAAGGGGATTTTTGAAAAATTTTCGGAACGGTTTTCAGGGCAAGGTTCGGCAGGCAGCCGATATCTCGCCCTTGCGACCGGCGCCGGCTACGCCTTCAGCCAAAAAGGCGATGTGAAATAACGATCATCTCATTTTCGCGTTCCATCTGCCGCGGGGAACTTGCAGCTCTCATAGGAGTGACCGGGAAACCTTATCCCAGCTGTCTTTCATGCCATAGTCACCCTATCCGCCCCTGCGG
>UQRR01000051.1 GCA_900543455.1 uncultured Dialister sp. | reverse complement strand
TTGCCTTCGGCACTTCCCCCGAAGGGGGAAGCAAGACGTTACGTAGCTAACGATTTCCTTAACTTAATAGCATTACCACTCTAGGGGAAGGTGCCCGAAAGGGGCGGATAGGGTGACTATGGTATGAAAGACAGCCGGGATAAGGTTTTCCGGTCACTCCTATGAGAGCTGCAAGTCCCCCGCGGCAGATGGAACGCGAAAATGAGATGATCCTTATTTCACATCGCCTTCTGTTATTTATTTTCTCAAACACGAAAAAAGCCAGCACCGTGATCGGTACTGGCTTTCAGGCTGGTGACCCAAGAGAGATTCGAACTCCCGACACCTTGATTCGTAGTCAAGTGCTCTATCCAGCTGAGCTATTGGGCCATGTGGCAGGGGCAGAGGGACTCAAACCCCCAACCTACGGTTTTGGAGACCGTTGCTCTATCAATTGCGCTATGCCCCTATCTGTTTGATGGAAGTCATCATCCATGTGACTTGTATATAATAACAAATCTTTCTGGAAATTGCAAGGGGTTTTTGCAAATATTTTTGAAAAAAGATTTTGACGCAAAGTTCAGGGGTCTCAGGAAAAAGGCGCAACGGGTCCTGTGAGGTCAATGGGGTGGTGCGGTGCGTAATATATAGCACCGCACGGTCATACAGCATTCTTCCAAACAGAAATCCCGTTGAATTTTTTGAACTTTGCACCATCACCGATTTCTACTTCTTATCCACGGAGGTGAGAAATTTTCGCGATCCGCGATTATTTAATATATGCGGTCGCTTTCAGCATGAACATGTTGTCCATCTTCTTGCCGCCCATATCTTTGGCATTGAAGCCGTAGTTGGCTTCAACGAGGAGGCCGCGCATGGGGACGAAGGAGGCTTTGGCGAGGTAGAATTTCGCGCCGCCAAAGTTATTGTTATCATTGGACGGATCACCATCAGTCAGCGCATCCATCTTATCAGCGAAGTAAGCCGGCATCTTCATGCCATTCCAATTTTTGTACACGTGTCCGGTATACTGGTCGACGATATCATTGCTGGAGCCGCCGAAGTAGGTGCCTGCCTGGCTGTAGACGTAGTCGACGCCGATGGAGAAGGACTTGGCCTTGAGGACATTCGCTTCGCCGTAATGGATGCCGTAGTTGTAGCTGTACGGACGTTCATTGTTCAGCGGAAGCTTTCTGAGGTTCTTGACGAATTCCCCCTGGACGCGGAGCATGGGGGTGACATTGTAGGAGCCGGCGAAGCCGTAGGCTTTCGCGATATGGCCGACAGGGCCGCAGGCTTTCATGGCATAGGCATGGGCTTCCCACTGGCCCGGTTTCTTGTAGATATAGGAGGCGTAAGCGACCGGTACGTCTTCGTCATCGCCCCAGCCCATGACAACATCTCTGCCCATCGGGTAAAGGGTATCGTTTCCAGTATTATAATATCCATACTTACCGGAAGTCAGATCTGCCAACGCGGCACTGGTAGGAGCTACTTTTGCAGCAATCATTCCAGCAAGTTGTGGATTCACGGTATTGATCTGTCTAACGATCTGTTGTACGTTCCCCATCAATTCCTGAGTAGACTGGCTGCCGGTAATTTTTTCTGTTGCTTCATTTAATATCGGACCAAGCGTTGTTGGGTTGGATTTTACTGCTTCAGCTACCACTTTATTTGTTTTCAGTTCATTCAGCAATTTGCCTTTTGCGATATCAGATACCTTGACGCCGCGCATCATCGGGCCGGTGTACGCGTAGTTGATATTCGTCGCACGGCCGAAGGCGAGGGTGAGGCGGCCGCCTTTCAGGTAGTCGCCGAAAGAAGCGAAGACGCCTTTGACTTCTCCGTCATAGGTGTAGCCGGTGACGCCCATCTTGACGGGGAACTGGCCGATGCCGATGAGGTTCTTGGACGGGCCGTAGGGGAGGTTTGTCGTATCCTGTTTCGGTCCGAAGTGGTAGGTGGTCCACAGGCGATTCAGGTGGAAATCACCATCGCCGTAGCCCGTGCGGAGCTTGGTCTGGCTCTTGTCCTTCGGATCGATGCGGTTCACATCGTAGCTTTCTTTGCCATTCATGTCCAGGATGGTCTCGAGCTGTCCGTAGAGGTGGACGCGGTCGTTCACGGGGGTGATGGTATTTAAGCGGACGCGGGTGGAAAGCTCGTTGTGCTTCTGGACATTTCCTTTGAATACATTGTCATAGCGGTCGATGCTCTGGACGCGGAGCTCGGTGATGAGGTCGGTCGCGCCACGCTTCTTTTCAAGTTCTGCGATGCGGACACCGAGGTCCTTGAGTTCATTCGCATACTGAGAGGAGAGCTTGGCGAGGGTCTCCTTCTGGGATGCATTCAGTGTGTCTTCCTTCGCCATCAGGCGGGCAACGATCTGCGCGATCTCATAACGGGTGACATGCTTGTCTCCGCGGAAGGTGCCGTCCGGATAGCCGTCGATGACGCCCTCATCGGAGAGCGAAGCGACGGCCTGATAGGCCCAGTCGTCAGCAGATACGTCGGTGAATGGATTCGCTGCGCTTACGGTCACTGCGGCGCAGGCGAAGCAGGCTGCAATGGCTGCTTTCAAAAAAGCGTGTTTCATGGTCCCTCTCTTCTGAAATCGGAGCCGCTTTCCCCATGGTGCGCTCTCGATTTCTCATGTAAAAATGTGATAGTAAAACTTACGGATGTTATATGTATTATTTTTCACTCACAAAACTAAAACATTATAGCCTAGCATGTGGGAGAGTGTCAAGAGAGAAAGGGGGAAGGTTGGCAGGTTCGGGGTTAGCCCCAGGGACGTACCGTCCCTTGATTACGGATGAAAGCTCTACTCGCCAGTTAGGAGTGAGGAGTTAGGAGTGAGGAGTGGTGGTGCGGCGCCAGATCCTTCGACTCAGTTCTCACTGTTCTGCCTTTACATTATCGAACATCCGACATTTCACTCCGCTCAGGATGACGAAATGCGCCGCGAGTATAGATAGTAGCGATGCCCGAAGGCGGTATTTAGTCACCAGTCACAAGTCACTAGTCACTAGTCACTTCTAATCCCTAATCCCTCATCCCTGCTTTCAAACTTATAGGTTCAGTGTGGGGTACGGTACATAACAATCAGAAGCGCTGCGGAGTTTAACATATGCGGTATTCACGAAAGGACAATACGGGAATAGGGATGAACGCAGACGGCATGCCGAACGCTACGGGGAGTTGTGCCTCTTTGAGGCACTCTATCCTGCGCCTTCGGCGCGCCCCTTCTTCAAGGGGCTACCCAACTGTCATGCAATACCCATCTCCTCTCTTTTATAGTTTGCGGCGAAGCCGCCACCTTCATTTCTCATTTCTAATTCCTCATTTCTCATTTTTTGAACCCTGCCCCCAATAAAAAAAGTCCAGCCGCCAACGTGGGGACTGGGCATTTTTTATTTCCTTACATTTTTGAAAATTCCGTTTGAATCACTTTCATACCTTTCAACACGACGAAGGCGATGACGCAGCCTGCGCCGCAGGAGACGGCGAAGAGGGAGACGTAGAAGAAGGCGCCTTTGGCAGAGCCCATGAAGAGGGCAGCGATCGGGTAGGAGAGGAGGCCGCCGATGATCGAGGTGCCGACGAATTCTCCGATGACGGCTGCCCAGAGTTTGTGCGTGTGGCTGTAGAGGTAGCCGGAGAGGAAAGCGCCCACCATGGAGCCTGGGAAGGCAAGAAGGCTGCCGGTGCCTAGGAGATTTCGAATGAGGGAGGTGCCGAAGGCAGCCGCGGTGCCATAGCGCGTGCCGCAGAGGACCGCGAGGAAGATATTGATCATATGCTGCAGGGGAAATGCTTTCGTCACGCCCAGGGGAAAGGAGAACATGGGGGAAAGCAGTACGCCGGCGGCGACCATCAGCCCGGCAAAGATCCATTTGCGCAGGGCGAGACTTTTTTCATCGGTAGATGTCATAGGAAAGACCTCGTTTCTTGGAAATCGTGGACAGTGAGCGGTTCGCTGTTTCCTATAGCATAGCACAGATGGGAGGTGAGATAAAGGGTTTAGGGTTCAGGGTTCAGGGTTCAGGGTTCAGGGTTAGCCCGTTGGACGGGGCGTTCCTTGATTGGGGATGAAAGCTCGACCTGAATGAGGAATTAGGAATGGTGGTGGCGGCTTCGCCGCAAATATATATGGGGCGATGCCCGAAAGTGGTATTCAAGTCACCAGTCAGTTGAGACTCCTAATCCCTAGCCACTAATCCCTAGCTACCAGTCACTAGTCACCAGTCACTAGTCACTCGAGGCTCCTAATCCCTAGCCACCAGTCACCAGTCACCAGCTACTTTTTCCCGAAGACCATCCCGACGAGGCCGCCTGCGATGAAGAAGAAAATCCATGAAATCCCATAGCTGGCCAGCGGGAGAGACTGCATGAGGCCGTCGAGCGCGCCGAGGGAAAGGCCTGCGGTATGACATCCGTCGTAGAGGGCGGGGATCAGTGTGAAGAGGGTGGCGCAGACGTAGACACTGCGTTTCCCGCCGAAGAGGTGATCGCCGAAGGTCAGGAAAATGAGGGAGATGGTCAGTGGATAGAGGAACATGAGGACCGGAATGGCAGCGGTGATGATGGTGGTGAGGCCGAAGAGGGCGATACCAAAGGAAATGACGGAGAATACGGTCACCCAAGCTCTGTAGGAGAGAGCAGGGATGAGTTTCTTGAAATATTCGCCGCAGGCGGTGATGAGGCCGACGCTGGTGGTGAGGCAGGCGAGGAGGACGATCACGCCCATCAGGATGCGGCCGTAGCTGCCGAAGTAGTGGTGCGCGGTGCCGACCAGGATGTCTGCGCCGTTTTTCATGAGTCCCAGCTTCTCTACAGAGCAGGCACCGATGACGGAAAGGAAGATGTAAATGACAGCCAGGCAGACGCCCGCGATGAGGCCGCTCTTCAGGGTATGGGAGGCGACCTCTTCATTGCTTGTCGCGCCATACTGACGGACCGCATTGACGACGATGATGCCGAAGACGAAACCGGCCAGTGCGTCCATGGTGTTATATCCATCGAGGAAGCCCTGCGTCAGCGCTTTGATGGAGGGCTGATAGGCTGCCTGTGCCTCCTGCCAGCTGCCCATCGGGAAGAGTGTCGCTGTGATGAAAAGGATGGCGAGGAAGAGCAGGAGTGCCGGGGTGATGATCTTCCCGATGCGGTTGACCAGTTTCGACGGGCTGATGGAGAGCCACCATGAGATCACGAAAAAGATAAAAGCGAAGGCATAGAGCGCAGTCTGCTGCATCGATTCGCCGAAGAAGGGCGCGATGCCGATCGCATAGGAGGTCGTCGCTGTACGGGGGATGGCAAAAGCCGGCCCGATGGTGAGGTAGAGGCAGACAGTGAAGAAAATGGCGTAGCCCTTGTGGACACGGGAGGCCAGTGACTCGAGGTCGCTCCCGGCATAGCCGATCGCTGCGACAGCAAGGATCGGGAAACCTACGCCTGTCAAAAGAAAGCCCAGCGTCGCAGGAAGGGTATTCACGCCTGCATTCTGGCCCATGTACACAGGGAAGATCAGATTCCCTGCGCCAAAGAAGAGGGCAAAGAGCATCAGCCCGATCGGAATCAAGAAATTTTTCTTCATAGTAAACTCCTTTCGTGAATGGAGGAAGGATCCGGGATCGGATCCGGGAAACGGCTTGCGGAAATGGTTCTGTCACTTCCAAGGGTTCAGCAGGGCGGCACATCCATCTTATAGAGCCGCCGCATGTTTCGGCTTGCATATACCGCTCGCAAAGCGGAGGCGCTGCGCCTTCCTGACCCGTGAACCTTGGGATTTCTTCCTGCCAATAAAAAATCCCTGCCGGAAAACATCCGACAGGGCACATTGCGTGAGGTACCACCTTGCCATGGAAACAGACTGCTGTTTCCTGCTCGATTGGGCGATAACGGAGCCACCGCTTTTCTCTATACCGCAAGGGGGATCAAAAAAAGGACTCTCGGGTGACGTGGCTGCGTCCTTTTCAGCAGTTTTCACCATCCACTGCCTCTCTGAGAAAATTCACCAGCCTGATCCCGATCCTAGTCTATTTTGAAATTGGACACATTCTACCATGATTTGAATAGAAAGTCAAATGAGTTTCGGGTATGGACTTAAGGCCAGCCCATGGGGCGTGCTGCCTTTTGATTGCGTGCGAAAGAGGTTCATCGGGTTCTATAGGTTCAAAAGGTTCAAAGGGGGTTGGTGCGGCGCCAGATCCTTCGACTCAGTTCTCACTGTTCCGCCTTTACATTTTCGAACATCCGACATTTTACTCCGCTCAGGATGACGAAATGCGCCGCGGAGTAGAAATAGGGCGATGCCATAAAGTAGTAACTTGAGATTTCTAATCCCTGCTTTCACACATTCATCGTTTATCGGTCTGCAAGGAAGATTTCTCGCTTCGCTCGAAATGACGATACGGGAGTCTGATGTCTTCTAGCCTCTTAGTCACCCAGTCACTTGAGACTCCTAATCCCTAGCCACTAATCCCTAGCTACCAGTCACTAGTGACTGGTGACTTGAATATTTCTTTCAGGCATCGCCCCGTTTCGTCATCCTGAGCGGCGAGAAACGTCGTATGTGAGATAACGAATGCCAGAACAGCTACGACCTGAGTCGAAGGATCTCGGCGAAGCCGCCACCTTCATTCCTAATTTCTAATTCCTAATTTAATAAGTACTCGCACACCTTCCTCGCCGCTTCGACATCGACCATATGGAAGGGGGAGAGGGCCTTGACGATGCGGTAAAGGACGCCATGTTTCCTGAAAAGGCGGATCGCATTTTCGCGCGTCTTCTCTCCGCCTTGTGCGAGATAGCCGCGGTCCAAGGCTTCCATGCGATGTCCTTCTTCTCTGTAGTCTTCGCGGGCAAGACCATGGAGGAGGAGAATGAGGTCGATGGCCTTCTGCTCTTCGATGTCTCTGGTGAACAGGCGGTTTTCCCAGTCCAAAAAGGTGAATTTCCCATCTTTCCATGTGATGTCGCGCAGTGCCGGACGGCCATGGACGATGCCCGCCTGATGAAGGGCGCACAGCGCGCGGCCGGCCTCTTCAAGAAGCCGTTCCTTGTCTTCTTCCGGCCTGTCGGAATCGAGCCAGTTCTTCAGCGTGCGCCCGCCGTCCCTTGTCACCATATAGTCCGGCGTCAGCACCAGGATCTCCGGGCTAAGCTCCGGCGCGGCGCGGAAGGCAATGGTCATCTTCGCCACTTCGAAATAAAATTCCTTCTCGACGGAGTACTTGACGAACTGCTTTCTGCCATTGCTCATCTTCCGCTTGATCCAGTACGTCTCGCCATCCAGCGTGAAAGAGATCACACGCCGCTCTCTTTCTTTCGCAATCGCTTCCTCCGCCGCCTGTTTCAAACGGGGATCATTTTTTATCTCACTCATGCTTTGCCTCACTTTGATCAATTTTACTTATATCTTACCAAAGGGAAGGCTGGCAAGGCAAGGTTTGGGAAAGGGACTAGTGACTGGTAGCTAGTGACTGGTGACTAGTGGCTAGGGATTAGGGACTATGAGTAGCTGGTGACTAGTGACTAGTGACTTGTGACTGGTAGCTAGGGATTAGTGGCTAGGGATTAGGAGTCTCAACTGACTGGTGACTTGAATACCGCCTTCAGGCATCGCCATTATCTATACTCGCGGCGAAGCCGCCACCTTCATTCCTCATTCCTAATTCCGCATTCCTAATTTTTCTTCTTGCGCCCCTGCCTGTTTTTCTACCCACATCTTGTGCATATACAAGAGACGAGGGAAATGGTACAATGAAGTTATTCACAAGTCCGTTTGAAAGTTACGGAAAAGCGTGTGGAAAAAGTGCAGAAAGCATACACTAATTCACAGACTTATCCACTTATCCACAAAGATATTCAACCGCCGCTTTCTCCGATGCGGTCAAGACTCTTTCCAAAGAGTCCGATCGGAGAAAACGCCTTATTCACAATTATTCACAAAGTCATTCACATACTCACAGCCACGGCGGCTGCCCTATGTGTGGCAAGCGAGGTACCCTATGGACTTCTTTCAATTATGGGACCAGATACTGGACTATATCGACCAGTATGACCACCCGTACTATGACATGTTTTCCAACGAAGTCTTTCCTATCTCCATGACAGAAAGCACACTGACGATTTCGCCAAAAAACAAACGGCGGAAACCATGGATCGAAAATGTATATAAAGGAAAGCTGGAAAAAATTATTTTCGATATCACAGGGAAGCAACTTTCCATCGAGATTTCCGATATCATGAACCAGCCCGCGGAACCCGCGCCGATGCCGACGCCGTTTCCGGAAGCCGGTGCATCCAGAAAGGCAGCGGAGAGCGATGCTCCCTTCCCGATGATCCATGAGACCGCCGATACCCCCTATGAAAATACGCCGGCGCCTCTCCCGGAGCCTGATATCGATGATCCCTTTCCGAAGGAAGCCATGCCGCCGGATTTTTCCAAAATCAAGCCGATGACAGCCGATGAGGTCCCGCTCCCCGACATCCGGGAGCTCGGAGAAACTTCCCTCTTCGATGCGCCCGTGCGCAGTGAGCCGAAAAAGAGAAATGCCTTCCTGCCGAATCCGGTCAATGAAGAATATACCTTCTCCACCTTCGTCCATGGCAACTGCAACGAGATCGCCTTTCAGGCCGCTTATGCAGTCGCCAAGACGGCTGATCATCCGGATCAGGCCGACCAGAAAATGAATCCGCTTTTCATCTACGGGCCCTCCGGTCTTGGCAAGACGCATCTGCTCCACGCCATCTGCAACTACATCCACGAAAACAAGCCGGAGCTTTCCGTCCTCTTCGTCTCGAGCGAAACCTTCACCAATGAGCTGATCGATGCCATCCAGAATCACACCATGCCGAAATTCCGTGCCAAGTATAGAAATCTGGACTTCCTCCTGATCGACGACGTGCAGTTCTTCGGCTCCAAGGATGCGACGAAGATGGAGATCTTCAATACATTCAATGACCTCTTCGATAAGAAGAAGCACATCATCATGACGAGCGACCGCACGCCGCAGGATATCGACAAGCTCGAAGACCGCCTGCAGACGCGCTTCTCGAGCGGGCTCGTTGCCCCGATTTCTCCGCCGGACTATGAAATCTGCTGCATCATCCTTCAGCAGAGAGCAGAAAAACTTGGCATCACGCTCCCGAAAGACGTGGTCGACTATATCGCAAGTCATATCAATACCAATGTCCGTGAGCTGGAAGGGGCTTTCAATAAGCTCGTCACCTTCTCGCAGATCAAGAAACAAACGATCACGCTCGCCTTCACCAAGGATGCACTGAAGGACCAAATCCCCCTCGACAACCGCCAGGAGCTTACCGTCGACTTCATCATTGATACCGTCTGCCAGTACTACGGCGTCAAGAAGGATAAGCTCCTCGGCCGCGGCCGTCCGCAGAAGATCGTCATCCCGCGCCAGATCGCCATGTACCTGTGCCGCAATGAGCTGAACGAGTCCTACCCGACGCTGCGTGACTATTTCCACAGAAAAGACCACTCGACCGTCCTCTATGCCTGCGAACGCGTGGAAAAAGACATCGATCGCGACCCGCAGACCCGTGCTTCCATCGAAGCGATCCGGAAGCTGCTGAAACAGAGGGGGTGAGGGGTGAGGGGTGAGGGTGAGCCCGTAGAGCGGGGCGCCATGGATTGTGGATGAAAGCTCGGCCCGAATGAGAAATGAGAGTGCAAAAATTTAGTGGCTAGGGATTAGGAGTCTCAAGTGACTGGTGACTGGCATGCCAGCTCATGGCATCGCTATGATTTATTCTTCGCGGCGCTTCCATATTTTTATGCGCCGCACCTCCATTTCGCATTTCTCATTTCTAATTTCTCATTCAAGCGAGGCTTTCAACTATAATCAAGGAGACGCCCCGCCCCTCGGGCTCCCCCTGAACCCACTGTGAACAACCCCATGTCCCCGTATCCAATATCCTGCGGGAAAGTTGTGAAAAACGACAGTTTCCCAAAAAGCTGTGAAAACCGTGAATTCCCAAAAAAGTTATTCAATCCTTTTTAACAAACCGCGAAATCCGAGAAAATCTCACTTTTCACAGAGTTATTCACTTATTCACACCGCCCTACTACGGCGACTACTATCTTTTTATCAATCATCGTTATTTTTAGAGGTGCTGCCATGAGAGTCATTTTCGACAAAACGGAATTGTCTGATGCGATTGACCGCGTACAGCGGGCTGCACAGGCCAAAATTACATCCAATACCAATAACGGATACTTCATTGCTGCAGAAAACGGAAAAGTCGAGCTGCAGGCCAATGATTACACCATCGGGATCAAAACAAGCTGCCCAGCCATGATCGAGGAAGAAGGCATTATCGTAATTGCTGCCAGCCAGCTGCAAAGCACGATCCGCATGATGCCGGCAGGGGATGTCGTCATGGAAAAGAAAAAAGAAGAAAATATGGTTTCTTTTACCTGCGGCTCTTATTTTGCCCGTTTCCCGACCCGCGATATCAATGAATTTCCGGAAGTCAAAGAAATGGAGCATACCAGTCACGCGACAGTCTCCTGCCATGATTTCAAAGAAATGACCAGCCAGGTCTCCTTTGCCACGGCTTCGGATAAGCAGAAGCCTCTCTTCACCGGCGTGCTCTTTGAAGTCAGCCAGTACCGCTTCATCATGGCGGCGACCAATACGCACCGCCTGGCTGCCAAAGAAATCACCCTGCCGGAAGAAGCGAGCACAGAAGGGCGCTTCGTCGTATCCGGCAGCATCCTTTCGGATGTAGTCCGCCTGCTGCCGGACGAGGAAGACAGCACCGTCGAAATTTCATGGTCCAAAAACCATGTCGCATTCACCTTTGGCAGCACGTACTTTATCACCAGTCTGCTCACCGGCGAATATCCGGATTACCACCGCGTCATCCCGACCCATCACGATGCACTCGCGACCGTCAATGTCCACGATTTTCAGGAAGCTGTCCGCTTCGTCAGCCCGATCTCCAGCGGCGTGGACTATCACACCATCAATTTCATCTTCCATGAGGATTCGGTGGAAATCTATGAAGAAGATCCCTCTATCGGCCGCAGCAGCACATCGATCCCGATCAAGCTCGAAGGCGAGCCGATCAAGATCACCTACAACTGCAACTATATCGAAGATATCCTGAAGCATTCCGAGGGCGAAACCGTCATTCTGCACCTGCAGAAAAACGGCCCGCTTCTGGTAGAGCAGGAAGAAGATAAGGCCTACCAGTATGTCGTGACACCGATGAGGGGGAGACATTGATGGAAAGCATAGCCGTCTACGGAGACTACATCCAGCTTGACCAGCTTTTGAAAAAGATCGACGCGATCAGCTCCGGCGGAGAGACCGCCGCTTACCTTGCCCGGCATCAGGTGCAGCTGAATGGCAAGCCTGTCCGTGAAAAACGCAAGAAGATCCGTCCCGGAGATGTCCTTGCCATCGATGGCAGGGAGTATCAGATGAAAGCTGAATAGGGAAAAAGAAAAGAGCCGCAGCCGCGGCTCTTTTTTCGTGGAGAAATGAGGTATAATAGGATAAAGAAATGAAACCATTACGAGTCAGGAAGTTTGAAAGCAGGGATGAGTGACTAGTGACTGGTGACTAACTACCACCTTCGGGCATCGCCACTATCTATACTCCGCGGCGCATTTCGTCATCCTGAGCGGAGTGAAATGTCGGATGTTCGATCATGTAAAGGCGGAACAGTGAGAACTGAGTCGAAGGATCTGGCGCTGCACCACCATTTCGCATTTCTCATTTCTAATTTCTCATTCGAGCAATGCTTTCATCCACAATCAGTGGACGAGCCGCCCAAGGGGCTAACTACGAAAGGATCTCCCATGTACTGCGAAAAGCTTCGTCTGATCCATATCAGAAATCTGGATGACAAAACCATAGAGCCGGGAAAAGGACTGACATTTATCACCGGTCCCAATGGCTGCGGCAAGACGAACCTCATCGAAGCCATCTATTACAGCTCCGTGGGGAAGTCCTTCCGCACGTCGAATGACAACGATATGATCCAGCTCGGAGAAGAAGAGGGCTCGATCCTCTTGACCTACCGCGTGCATCAGACCTCGCATGTGCTGAAGATCCGCATGACGCGCGGGCAGGGAAAGAGATTCTATCTGAATGATACGCCGATCCGCCGCAAAGAGCTCTTAGGGCTCTTCCAGACAGTCCTCTTCACGCCGGATGAGCTACAGCTCATCAAGGGAGCGCCGCTCATCCGCCGCCGTTTTCTGGATATGGAAATTTCTCAGGTCTCGCCCCGCTACTACGAGACGCTCCTCTCCTACAACAGGGCCGTGCAGCAGCGCAATGCGGCCTTCCGTCAGGCGCAGCTCTCCGGGCGCAAAGCAGAAGTGGATCTGTGGGATATGCAGATCGCCAAGGGGGCAGCCTACCTTGTGAAGAAGCGTCTGGAAACGGTCGCGAAGATGAATCGGGAGGTTCCTTTGCTGGAAAGGTCTCTGACGGGGGAGAAGGAGACGCTTTCCATCCGCTATGTGCAGCAGGGGGAAGAAGAGGCGCACACCGAGGTGGAGTGGTACCTGACGAAGCTTTCTTTGCATCGCGAGATGGATGCCCGCCTGGCCCACACCTCTGTCGGCCCGCATCGGGATGACCTCCGGTTTCTGCTGAACGGGCTTGATATCGCCGCCTATGGTTCGCAGGGACAGCAGCGGACGGCGATCCTTGCGATGAAGCTCTCGGAAATGGAATTCATCAAAGAGGAAACGGGGACATATCCCGTGCTGCTCTTAGACGATATCGGAAGCGAGCTCGATGCTGCGCGAAGGGAAGCCTTGATGGCGTATTTAGAAAAACAGCAGATCCAGACACTCATGACGGGGACGGATCCCGTGATGGCAGGGAAGGGGACTGTGATAGACATGTAAAACCGCGTGGACTCGCAAGAGTCCACGCGGTTTTAAGGTTAGCTCCTTGGGCGGATCCGTCCACTGATTATGAATGAAAGCTTTGCGCGAATGAGAAATTAGAAATGAGGAATTAGGAATGGTGGTGCGGCGCATAAAAACATAGAAGCGCCGCGGAGTATAAATCTGGCGATGCCCAAAAGCTGTATTCAAATCACCAGTCACCAGTCACTAGTCACTAGTCACTCCTAATCCCTCTCCACCGACTACCACTTTTTCTCCGGCAATTTCTTCAGCGCCTCTTCCGCTTCTTTGTCTGTCATGGACTCGATGGGGCGATGGGTCAGGAGAGCGAGGAGGCGGCGCTTCTCATCCGGGCGGGCAAATTGATGAAAAATGCGATCCTTATAGCCATGTATCAGCTGGTTCACGCAGTATTCATAGAGCGGATAGGTGCAGGGAAAGTGGCTCGTGACCTCCTGAAAGGTGAAATGCGGATTTCTTCGCAGCAGTTCGATGACGCGGGCGCGCTTTTCCTGCCGGTTTTTGCGCTCGCAGCTGCTGCAGAGCGAGGTATCCGGCGGCGTGAGTGCGCCGCAGCGCCGGCAGGGGTGGTAGCCGGCGGCGAGCTCGCCTTTTCGGATCTGGAGGACGGCCTTCATCATGTCGGAAAAGGGAGCCTGCAGCGCTTCTTTTTCCACATGCGCACCGACCCAGTGCTGGATCCAGTCGGTTTCCTTGTCTGTCAGCGGCTGGTCGTACATGCGCTGCTCCTTTTCGATCGCGCGGTTGATGGGATCCAAGGTGGTGAAGGTCTGGTATTTCTTCTTTCGCGGACCGGCGATGAAGCGGATGTCTGTGAATTGCTTTCCAAATTCATCCTCAGACAGGCGCGAAAGGATATCGTTCTTGATGACATAGAGCTGCTGGAGAAAAACGGAATTCGTGACAGTCACGAAGAGCACGTCCTTCTTATAGCTTGAGACATAGGACTCCTTCGCCATCACCTGACCCACCAGTTTTTCCCAGCGCTTCTGGAAGAGGAAGAACTGGAATCCTTCGTGACCGAAGAGCCGATGGTTCAGGTCGGAGGAGGTAAAAACGCTGGAAATATTCTCCATCCGGCGAAACCGTTTTCCTGTGGGTTTCTTATCTTCGTCCATAAAGGCCTCCGTTGAAATGTGAAATGCGAAATGAAAAATGCTGGTGCAGCGCATAAGAATGATAAGCGCGGCGTAAAAAATGAACCCGCAGAACCTGACAGGCTCATTTCATAGCAGGGGCTACTGCGCTGGGGAAAAAATCGTAAGCCTAATCCATAATCCATAATCCATAATCCCTAGTGACCAGTCCCTAGTCACCAGTCACTCATTACTTTCATTATACTATAGACTACGCCTTTTCCGCTTTGTGAATAAATTTTCTATAACTGGCTCTATTGCTTTTTTATTAAATAGATACGGGGAAAATGCACTATAATAAAAGCAAATGCGAAAGAAAGCGGCATGATTTTTCCAAGGGTACGCAGCCCGTCAGAGAGAAAGGAAGGATCTGTATGATAGAGAGCAAGAATGGCAAAATCGATATCGAACAGTATCGTGTCAAAGAAGGAGAAAAGATTTCACTGAAGGATTTCCCGACTGCCTGTGATGTGAAGATCGAGAAAGCAGAAGTGAAAGAAAGATATTTCCCGGAAACCATCGAAAAATTGAAGGTGCTTCAGGAAAAGCTCTATGCCCAGAATACCTACGGGCTCATCATCGTGCTGCAGGCGATGGATGCGGCCGGCAAGGACGGTACGGTGAATCATGTCTTTGCGAGCCTCAATCCTGGCGGCGTAAAGGTCGTTTCCTTCAAGCAGCCGACGAGCGAGGAAAAAGACCATGACTATATGTGGCGCATCAATAAAGCCCTGCCGGAGCGCGGAAATATCGGTATTTTCAATCGTTCGCAGTATGAGGATGTCATCGTGACGCGCATCCATGACCTCATCCATCAGGGCCAGCTTCCGAGGAATCTCATTCATAAGGACATCTGGGAAGAGCGCTATGAGCAGATCACAAATTGGGAAAAATATCTGGCAGCCAATGGTTTTCCCATGGTCAAGATCTTTCTGCATGTATCCAAAGAAGAGCAGCAGAAGCGCCTCATGGACCGCATCTTCAACCAGCAGAAAAACTGGAAATTCTCCATGGCGGATATGCGTGAGCGCCAGTACTGGGACCAGTACCAGGAAATTTACGGAGAAATGATCTCCAAGACATCGAAGGACTATGCGCCATGGTACATCGTTCCGGCGGATAACAAGTGGTACACCCGCTACGTCGTCGCGCAGATCACACTGCAGGCGCTGAAGAAGATCGATCCCGAGTTCCCGCCGCTGGCTCCGGAAATCGCGGAGCAGCTCGAAAAATTCAAAAAACTCATCTCATCAGTGGATGTGAAGTCGCTCGAAGAAATCCAGCAGGCGATGAAGAAGGAGTGACTAGTGACTAGTGGCTGGTGACTAGGGACTGGTGACTGGTGACTGGTGACTAGGGACTGGTGACTGGTGACTGGTGACTAGTGACTAGGGACTAGAGACTAAGAGACTAGGAGACATTAGACTTCCGTATCGTCATTGAAAGCGTTGCCGAGAAATCTTTGTCATCCGCGGCCAGGCGGTCGATGTTTGGAAATCCGAAACGGGAAACCTGCTCTGCAAGAAGCCTTCGGGCATCGCCACTATTTATACTCCGCGGCGCTTCTGCTTTTTATGCGCCGCACCACCATTCCTAATTCCTCA
>UQRR01000050.1 GCA_900543455.1 uncultured Dialister sp. | reverse complement strand
GCGGCTTGCTACTGACTGTGAACTTATGACCGCATTTAATGGCAAACGCCTATTTGGACTTTTTCAGCGGCCCTTCCTTTGGAAGGGGCAGCCGAGCGGAGCGAGGCGGGGTTGGCCTCTACGTATGTCAGACCGTCGGAAAACGAAAGCCAACCTCCGCCCCTACGGGGCACCTCCTTCCAGAGGAAGGAGGGAGAAGCCGAAAGCGGGCATCGCTGACCTGAAGTTTGAAAGCAGGGATGATTAGTAGCTAGGGATTAGGGATTGGGGATTAGGAGTGACTGGTGACTTGAATACCGCTTTCGGGCATCGCCACCATCTATACTCCGCGGCGCTTCTATTTTTTTATGCGCCGCACCACCCCCGTTGAACCCTCTGAACCTGCTCCCCCGCTGAACCTCTTTCGCATGTAATCAAAGGATGGCGCGCCCCATAGGCTAACCCTGAACCCGATAACCTAAAAGCGTGTCTGTCGTTTGTTAGCCAAACGACAGGCACGCTTTTCTTTTAGCTCTTTGCTTTCGACAAAGTGGTATCGATTTTATTTTCCGGTTTCTGAGAAATCTGGACGATCTCGCTCCGTATGGATTCCATTTCCTCATTGTTCTCCGGGGAGAGTGCTTTCAGTGTGACGGTGCTCTTGTCCGCATTCGTGAAAGGGGTATCGATGGATTTGGAAACTGCGCTGTAGGAGAGCGCCAGCTCTTTGCCACCGTTTTTCGGTGTGATGACCAGACGGCCGCCATCGGTGCGTCCGGTGCCGGTGAGGCTGCCAGGAACTTCACGGCTGCCCTGCTGGACTTTATGGTCTACGGTGATGGTTTTGTCGTCATTCGGTGTGAAGGTGACGGTCTCCAGATTTCGTATGTTGTCTCCGGACCAGTTCACACCCGCGTCCTGTACGCCCCACCATGTCCCCTGCCATGGTCCGCCATTGGCAAAGTGGAAATAGGCAAATGTACCGCCGCCAATGATCAGCACGATCGCGATTAGGATCATGACCACGTATTTCTTCATTCCCAAGCCTCCGTTCTCTTACGTCAAAATTTTTTCTATTATACTATAGGAGCGAGGGAAATAGCTAGAGGAAAAGAGGTTCAGCAGGGTCTGAAGGTTCAACAGGTTCTACAGGGAAGGGGCGGCGCATCATAATTACAAAGCGCCGCGGTATTTTATATTCGAATGGGAATACGGTACTCCCCAAAAGTGTGGAACCCGTTGAACCTTTTGAACCCTCAGAACCTGTTGAACCCAGTTACCAGTCACTAGTCACCAGCTACCAGTCACTTACTTCGTACCCCTTTCCATACCCCATACACATCTGCGATCGCCCAGCCGATAGGGATGGAGAGCCAGATGCCGGTGACGCCGAAGAGGGGGAGGGCGGAGAGGGCGTAAGCAAGGATGACGCGGCTGCCGAGGGAGAGGATGGTCAGGATGACGCTCATACCGGGCTCTTTGATGGCGCGGTAGTAGGCATACAGCATGGAGAGGATACCGATGCCGATGTAGCAGGCCCCTTCGATACGGAGATAGCCTGTGCCGATTTCGATGGTTTCTGTCGCTGTTTCAGGGACGAAGAAGGCCATGAGCTCAGGAGCGAAGGCATAGATGATGACGCTCGTGAGGAGAGCGAAAGAGACGACCATCTTCGCCGAGGCGATAATATATTCTTTGATGCGCTTGTGATTTCCTGCGCCATAGTTCTGTGCGATGGCGGTCGAGAAGGCATTCCCGAAGTCCATGAGCGGCGAGTAGGCCAGGGTGTCGATCTTGACGCCGGCAGCGAAGGCGGCCATGACGATGGTGCCGAAGCTGTTCACGAGACCCTGCACGAGAAGGATACCGAAATTCATGATGGACTGCTGGAGGCTGGTCAGAAGCGAGAGTCGGGAGATGTCGCGGAAAATGGCGCTGTCCCAGCAGCGGTATTTCTTCTCGACCAGAAGGTCTTTGCGGAAGAAAAGGCAGTAGCCAAGGATGCCGAGGCCCGAAGCATACTGTGCGATGACGGTCGCCTCAGCCGCGCCGGCGACGCCCCGGTGGAAGACGAGGATGAAGAGAAGGTCGAGCGCGATATTCATGACCGCAGAGACGATGAGGAAGAGGAGCGGGATGACCGAGTTTCCTACGGCGCGCAGGAGGGCGGCAAAGTAGTTGTAGAGGAAGACGGCGATGATGCCGGCAAAGATCCAGAGGAGATAGTCACGGAAGTAGGGGATGACGTCTGCGGGGATCTGCATGAAGCGGATGATTTCTTCTAAAAATATATAGGAGAGGGCATTCAGGAAGAGCGAGAGAACGCCGATGGAAAGGAAGGAAATATAAATGGACTGCTTCATGAGCGCGGTGTTCTTCTGTCCGTGGCAGATGGAGAAGTAGACGCCGCTCCCCATCGTGAGGCCGATCAGGATGGAGGTGAGGAAGATCATGAGCGTGTAGGCGCTCCCGACCGCGGCGAGAGGGGCTTCGCCAAGGAAGCGTCCTACGATGAGTGTGTCGACGACATTGTAGAGCTGCTGGAAAATATTGCCGGCCATGAGGGGCAGAGAAAAAAGCAGTATCTTTTTCGAGATGCTGCCTTGGGTGAAATCGAAATCTTTGGTCATGGGGACTCCTTAAAATATAGGATTAGCCTGTGGGGCGGGGTGCCCCTTGGTTGCGTGCGAAAGAGGTTCAGCAGGTTCTATGGGTTCAAGAGGTTCAACGGGGATGGTGCGGCGCATTTCGTCATCCTGAGCGGAGAAAAATGTCGTATGTTAAAAAATGGCTTATCTGAAACAGGAGAACTGAGTCGAAGGATCTAAGCGCCGCAGAGTATAGATGGTGGCGATGCCCGAAGGCAGTATTCAAGTCACCAGTTACCAGTCACCAGTCCCTAGCTACTCATCCCTGTTTTCAAACTTTTTGAAATAGATGATACATGCATTGCTCCTATTATGGAGCGTACCATGAGGAAATGCAAGAGAAAGAGGGTAGGATACCATTTTCCTTAAGTGACTAGTGACTTGTGACTGGTAGCTAGGGATTAGTGGCTAGGGATTAGGAGGGCAAAGTGACTGGTGACTGGTGACTAGTGACTTAAATGCCATTTTCAGGCATCGCTCCATTTATACATCGCAGCGCATCATTATTTTTGCGCCGCACCATCATTCCTAATTCCTCATTCAAGCAGAGCTTTCAAACGTAATCATGGGACGGCACGCCCGAGAGGCTAACCCTGAACCCCGAACCCTTTCTCTATGCTATAATAAGTACGATATTATGCAAAGAAGGAGAACTTATGAAACTACTCCGATTGATACTGCAGGGCTTCAAGTCCTTCGCAGATAAGACTACGATCGATTTTTCTGACGGCATGACGGTCATTGTGGGGCCGAATGGATGCGGGAAGAGCAATATTTCCGATGCGGTCCGCTGGGTGCTGGGGGAGCAGAATGTGCGCCAGATCCGCGGGCAGAAGGCGGAGGATATGATTTTTTCCGGCTCAGAGACGCGGCGGGAAAAGAATGGAGCGGAGGTCACGCTCGTATTGGATAACAGCGGCCGCGAGCTGCCGCTTGATACGGCAGAGGTCGCGATCACGCGAAGGCTCCTTCGAAATGGGGACAGTGATTTCTACCTGAATAAGCGAAGCTGCCGCCTGAAGGACATTCAGGAGCTGCTGGCGCCGACGGGGCTCGGCAAGGGTTCGATGGCGATCATCGGACAGAACCGGGTGGATCAGGTGCTGACAGCGCATGCGGATGAACGGCGCGTGATCTTTGAAGACGTGGCAGGGATCAGTCTGTACCGCATGCGAAAGACGGAGGGGCTTCGAAAGCTCGAGAAGACGGCGGAGAATATGGAGCGCGTGAAGGATATGATGGCGCTTCTCGATGAGCAGCTCGTGCCCTTGAAGGAAGGCGCAGAGAAGGCCAGACAGTACAAAAGCCTGACGCAGGAAAAGCGGGCGATCGATGCGACGATGGGACTTCTGAAGCTGACCTCTTCGGGGCGTATGACGGCACGCTATGAAAATGAAGCGCTGAAACTCCTCGATGAAGGCTCTCTATGGCAGACGAAGCTCTCGCAGGCGAGCCTGGCGAAGGAAACGCTGGAAAAGGACCGTCTCGCGCATCAGGAGAAGCTGCGTGAAGCGGGGGACGCGATGGCGGATGCCCAGCGGGAGATGGAACGGCTGCGCGGCGATTACCGCGTGAAGGAAGAGGCGCTCTCCCATGCGAAGGAGAAATGGGAGGAGCTCACCGTATCCGCAGAGGATCAGACAGAAGCAGAGAAGGAGATCGCAGAAGAGATCGCTGGTGCGAAGGAGGAGCTCTCGTGTGCGGAGGCGTCCCTGCAGGCGGCAAAGGAAGCTGTTTCCGCGAAAGCAGCGGAGAAGGAGTCTCTCTCAAGAGCGCTGGCAGAGGCAGAGACCGCCTATGTGAGAGCGCTGGCTCTTTCGCAGGAAAAGGAGAAGGAAAAGGAGAAGGTGAGCCAGCAGCTTGTACATGCAAGAGAAGACATCGAGCGTTTACTGGCGGAGATCGATCATCATGAGAAGGAGGAGGCATCCCTCGCCGAGGAGGAAGAAATAGCCTCGCGCGAGCTGTCCGAGCTTCTTCGTGAAGAGAAGGAGAAGACGGAGCGCCTCACCGCTCTTTCGGAGAAGGGCAAGCAGCACAGCGAAGCACTGCGAGAGGCAGAGGAGCTGCGTTTTCGTCTGGGCGGTGAAGAACGGAAGCAGGAGTCGCTGCTTTCGTCGATCCGTTCGCAGAAGGCGTATCTGGAACGGGCGGAAAAGGAATACGCGAGCTTTTCCCGTGTGACGAAGACCATCATGGAGCAGGCAGACCGTTTCGGTGAGGCCATCCATGGGGCGCTCGGAGAGCTCATCCGTGTGCCGGACGAATATACGGAGGCCGCGGAAGCAGCGCTCGGCGGACAGATTTCCTATATCGTGACGGATACGACGAAGGCAGCGGGAGAGATCATCCGCTGGCTTTCGGAGAAGCATTTGGGCCGCACGACCTTCTATCCCTTGGAGTCCATGCATCCGCGCTACAACAATGGGACGGAAGTGATGGCGTCGAAGGAGCCTGGGATCTGCGGTATCGCCTCTCGCCTTTTCTCCTGCCAGCCGATGTATCAGGATCTCCTCGATACTCTTCTTGGGCGCACTCTCATCGCAGAAGACCTGGACGCGGCGCGGCGGGTCGCCAAAAAGTATGGCTACCGTCTGCGCATCGTGACGCGGGACGGGCAGCTTGTCAATGCAGGCGGCTCCATGACGGGCGGCTCGATGAAGAAAAAGGAGAATACGTATTTCGGCCGCAGAAAAGAGATCGCAGATCTCTATGCGCGTGAAACAGAGGGCGAGAAGGCTCTCGCACTCTGCCGTACACGGAGAAAGGAGCAGGAGGCCGCCTGTGATGCGCTCGCAGAAGAGGTCAGCCGTGAACGGGAAGAATGGCAGGCGCTCAAGGTCGAGCTAGCCACCCTCTCGGCGCGCCGTGAAGGGGCGGAGCGATCGATGACCGAAAGACGGAGCCGCCTTTCTCTGGCCAAGAAGCAGCTCGGAGAGGAGCGGGGCCGGCTCTCGGAGACAAGGTCGCAGGCGGAAGGCTTGGAGGAGGCACTGTCTGCCTTCCCTGATCTTCCGGAAGCGGCAGGCAATGAAGAGCGTGAGCGCCTGAAGAAGGCCTTGGAGGAGAAGCAGGAAGCCCTTCTCACATCCCACGTCGCTCTGACCAAGGCGGAAGAGAGCGTGAGCTTCGGGAAACGCATGCTCGAGGAACGTAGCCGCGCTAAAAAAGAGCTGGCGGCAGACAGAGTCGCTCTTGAAAAAGCTGAGCGTGACAATGAAGCAGAACGGCAGACACTTGAGAAAGAGCTTATTTCTTTGAAGGCTGCTTTCAGAGACGCAGAGGCGCACTGGCAGAAGACCCGCACCCACCAGGAAAGCCTGTCTGACGATGCAGATGGATTTGCCATCCGTCAGCGCGAGGCAGATGAGGCGTGGAAGAAAGCGCAGGCCGCTTCAGCGAAGATCGAGCGAGACAGAGCAGAGCTTGCCGTGAGGATCGCGCAGTTCAAAGCCGAGGAGGAGGACGTGCTGCGCCAGTTCGAGGCGTGGCACATGACCCGTCAACAGGCGGAAGCGCTCCGCCTTTCCGGCTCTATGGAGGATATGGAGCGGCAGGGAAAGGACCTTGCCCGCCGCATGGCTGAGCTGGGCAGTGTGAATCCGGAGGGCGAGGAGGAGTACGCCCGTCAGCTCGCGCGAAGGACATTCTATGAAAATCAGGTGGCGGATCTCGCGGAAGCGAGGAAAGGGCTTGAGACCATCATCAGCGATATCGACCAGACGATGGAGCGCCAGTTCGCCAAAGCCTTCCAGAAAATCAATGAAGAATTTGGCCGCATCATGCAGCTCATGTTCCGCGGCGGCAAGGCGCGTCTCGAGCTCACCGATGAAGCGCATCCTTTGGAAGGCGGTGTCGAGATGTACCTGCAGCTCCCCGGCAAGAAGCGCCAGCCGCTTTCGCTTATGTCCGGCGGCGAAAGAGCCCTGACGGTCATCGCTCTTCTGATCTCCTTCATGGCGTACCGCCCCGCGCCCTTCTGCTTCGTCGATGAAATCGATGCGGCCTTGGACGATGCGAATGTCGAACGCTACAGTCGCATGATCGGCGAGTATAAAAAGAGGACGCAGTTCATCGTCATCTCGCACAGAAAGAAGACGATGGAATTTGCCGACACCCTGCAGGGCGTCACGATGGCAGAGAAGGGCGTCTCGAGCCTCATCACCGTGAAGATGAAAGATTATGTGGAGTGAATAGTAGCTAGGGATTAGTGGCTAGGGATTAGGAGTCTCAAGTGACTAGTGACTGGTGACTAGGAGACTGGGAGACTCTCGTATCGTCATTTCGAGCGTAGCCGAGAAATCTTTATTGCAGTAGGTAAATCAGCATGTATGCGCTATTTCATAAACGAAGTTTTGGTACTACGTCATTCTGCTATCTCGCACTTACTATTTACCGGTGTGCAAAAAAGATCGAGGGCTTCGCTCGGGATGACGATACGTGGGGAACAATTTTATAAAAAAGCGGCGCTTCTATATTTTATGCGCCGCACCACAACCCTGAACCCTGAACCCTGAACCCGACAGCTTACACCTTTTCCTGTAGACACTTCACGCCTATTTATATACAATAAACATATACATTCTTTAGGAGGAAAGAGACATGGGATTTTTTGACAAGATCAAACGGGGACTCACCCGCACGAAAGAAAGCCTCATCCGCAATATCGAGAGCGTCGTCATCGGCTATGCAGAGATCGACGACGATTTTCTGGAAGATCTGGAAATGGTCCTGCTCTCCGGAGACATCGGCGTGCGTACCACGGACTACCTGATGCGCCAGATCCGCCGCGGTGTCACTGAGGGTACGATCCACAATACGAATGAAGTCATGCCTTTCATGGAAAAGACCGTGAAAGAGCTTTTGAAGGATGACACCATTGATCAGGAGAATACGCACCATCCGGAAGTCATCCTCGTCGTCGGCGTGAATGGCGTGGGCAAGACTACGACCATCGGCAAGCTCTCCGGCAAGCTCCACAAGGAGGGCAAGAAGGTCCTTCTCGCAGCGGCAGATACCTTCCGCGCGGCGGCTTCCGAGCAGCTCACCATCTGGGCGGAGCGCACCGGTGCCGACATCGTGAAGCATGCGGAAGGCGCGGATCCGGCGGCGGTAGCCTTCGATGCTGTCTCGGCGGCGAAGGCGCGCGGCGTCGATGTCGTCCTCATCGATACCGCCGGCCGTTTACAGACGAAGGTGAATCTGATGGAAGAGCTCGCGAAGATTTCCCGCGTCATCAAGAAAGTCATCCCGGATGCGCCGCACCAGACACTCCTCGTCCTTGACGCGACCACGGGGCAGAATGCCATCAGCCAAGCGAAGAATTTCGGAGAAATCGTGCCGCTGACAGGGGTCGTCCTAACCAAGCTCGATGGCACGGCCAAAGGCGGCGTGGTCCTCTCTGTCCATGAAGAGCTGCATGTGCCGATCAAGTGGATTGGTCTCGGCGAACGCGAGGACGATCTTGATCGTTTTCATCCGGATGATTTTGCCAAGGCTCTCTTCGAGACAGAGGATCACATTCTGGGAGAAAGCACGAAGGTTTAGTGAGGAGTTAGGAATGAGGAGTGAGGAGTGGTGGAGCGGCGCAAAATATAATTGAAGCGCCGCGAGTAGAATTCAGGGTAATGGAAATCGTGATGTTTTATGCATATTTGCGACGCTTTCTTTATTTTATGCGTCGCACCTTCACTCCTAAGGAAACACTGATTAAATCGTTGTCTGATTTTACTCTTGAATTTTTATACATAGCGAGGAATAACCTGACGCGAATAGCGAGCTATTTAAGGAAGGCTATGACGAAGTTATGTATAAAAATTCTTGTGAAATCTGATTCTGCGATTTAATCAGCGTTTCCTTAACTCTTAAAAAGCCAGGGACTTTCTCCTGGCTTTTTCTATGCGAGGTGATCATGACAACATTCATCGACCCGGCGACAGGCTATGAGGTGCGGGTGATCCGGAAACCCATCCGCCGCATCTACCTTCGCGTGCGGGAGGGGAAATCGGTCGAGGTGACGGCGCCGCGGAAGGTCTCGGAGCGGGAAATTCGTGACTTCGTCGCAGGAAAGACCGCATGGCTTACGAAGTACATGGCACTGGTGCCGGAGAAAATCAAATTTCAATATGTCACAGGAGAGATCCACCATGTCTTCGGAAAGGCGTATCCCTTGCAGGTCTTACTCGGCCCGCATGACGAGGCTGGCCTCTCACCGGGTGGAGAACTGCAGCTGGTCCTCCGGACGAAGCAGAGTGATCGCGAGGCTATATTCAAGGAAGGCATGAAGCGTATCCTGCTTTTGGAAATCGTGCAGGAGCTCAAGACATGGACGAAGCGCATGGCGATCCCGGAGAGCCGGATCACCGGCGTCACCATCCGCGTCATGAAAAGCCGCTGGGGCTCCTGCCGGAGAGTGACGGGGCGCTTCTCCTTCGCCCTCGACCTCGTCACAAAGCCGAAGGAATGCATCGAGGCTGTCGTTGTCCACGAGCTCTGCCACCTCTTCGCAGCCGGTCACGGTGCTGATTTCTATGCACGGATGGAGACCTATCTGCCGGACTATAAAGAAAGGGACAGACTGCTTTCCAGCCTGCCGCGGGAACTGGTAGCTAGTGACTAGTGACTAGTGACTAGTGACTGGTGACTGGTGACTAGTGACTAGGGATTAGGGATTAGGGACTAGGGATTCGTATAGCGATTTGTTAATTTCTGGACTTAGTTAGGGAAACGCTGATTAAATCGCAGAGTCGGATTTCACATGGATTTTTATACATAGCTTCGTCATCATCTTCCTTAAATAGCTTGCTATTCGCGTCAGATGATTCCTCGCTCTGTATAAGAATCCAAGAATGAAATCTGACAACGATTTAATCAGTGTTTCCCTAGAAGTGCTGGAAGGGGCACACCATTCATAGAGTGCCCCAATACCTCCTCATGATATAAAACTCCGCGGCGCTTCCTCATTTTATGCGCCGTACCTTCACTCCTCACTCCTAATTCCTCACTCCTCACTTGATTTGGAAGTTGACCTAAATGCCAGTTATTTAGCAAACGCAATACTAGCGCCGAGTGACTGGTGACACGCCCCACGGGCTCATCCCGAACTGTTTACCTGCATTCCAATCCCATTCCCCTATAGCAATCACACGTCCAACGTGATATACTGTAATAAAATTATTTTATATCAAGTAGGCGCGCGTGCCGCGCAAGGGGAAGTGCCATGAATAACACGGATTGGAAGATTCTGATCTATCTTCGAGAAGAACGCAGCATCAATAAGGTTGCCAAGCGGCTGTTTATGACCCAGCCGTCTTTGACGTATCGCCTGAGCCAGATGGAAAAAGAAATCGGCTGTCCGCTTTTCATCCGCACCAATAAGGGCGTCCATTTCACCGATGCGGGGAATCGCCTCTTCTCCTTTGCCGAAAAAGAACTGCAGCAGTATCAGGATATGAAGAACTTCGTGACACATGAGCCGAATACCATTTCCGGCGTGCTGCGCATCGGTGCGAGCCAGTCCTTCGCGCAGTCGCACATGCCGGCCATTCTGAAGGGCTTCGTCGATGAGTACAATGACATCGAGATCTCGCTCACGACGGACACGAGCGACCGCCTGACGAAGCTGGTCAAGAAGGAAGATATCCATCTCGCCATCGTCCGCGGCAATCAGGAATGGCCTGATGCGGATATCCTTCTCGAGGATGCACCGCTCTATCTCATCTCTGCACAGAAGATCGACTATGATACCCTGCCGAACCAGCCGTCCATCCGCTATCGCAGTGACCCGTCGCTGGATGAGCTGAGAAGCCGTTGGTGGCGTCAGAATTTCTCGGAATCTCCGCATTTCCTTCTGACCGTCTCTGACTGCCTCACCTGTGTAGAAATCGTGAATCATGGCCTCGGCCAGTCTCTCATTCCGGCAGATCTTCTCCCGAAGTGTACGCCGAATGTCAATCGCGAAATGATCTACGACCGCCAGAAGCGCCCGATCCTGCGCCCGAGCCACCTCATCTTCAAGCAGGCCATGCTCCAGTCCACGCCTGTCAAGATCTTTGTGGACTATATGAAAAAATATTTTGAAGTATAAAGGAAACGCTGATTCAATCGCAGAGTCAGCTTTTACAAGAATTTCTATGCATAGCTCGAAAAGAACCCAGACCGGTTGGTCTGGGTTCTTTTTGGTTCAGAAAATTAGGAATGAGGAATGAGGAATGAGGAATGGTGGTGCGGCGCATTTCGTCATCCTGAGCGGAGAAAAAAGTCGTATGTTAGAAAATGGCTTATCTGAAACAGGAGAACTGAGTCGAAGGATCTAAGCGCCGCGGAGTTTTGATAGCGCTTCGCGCCGTCGTCAGAGGGGCGTAGCCGAGAAATCTCTATGGCAGAATGCTCATTGCTGATGTGAGGTGGCACCAAAACATCGTTTCCCCTCGGCGCATACATGCTGATTCCCGCAGTGCAGTAAAGATCTCTCGGCTACGCTCCTCTGACGATGCTGGAGAACCCCGGTGACTAGTCACTTTAGATTTCTAATCCCTAATCCTAGCTACTAGTCCCCAGTCACAAGTCACAAGTCCTTATTCACCGGAGTCCTGTCCGGTTCACCGGAGAGATTCCTTCCGATATCCGTCGGTACGCGGCGGTAGGGGAAGGTTTTCAGGATATCCTGCATGAGGTCATCGAAGATGTAGCGGTTCCTGACGGTGCCCTCTTCTTCGCTGTTCCAATAGGTCGCACGGTCATCGCGGACGGACGGCTCCCCTTTCTTATAGGAATAGATATCGAAGACGGCGCGTGTCTCTACGATGTCATCAGCGTCGCAGAATAAGGAGCGGTGATAGACGACCTGCCGCCACTCCGTGATGACAGGCATGACGACGATGTCTGCATTTGCTTTTTCAGCGAGCTCCTTCAGCTGGGAGGCCGGGTAGAGGTCAGCCTCGTACGCGCTCGGATCCAGGGTGCGGTAATACGGATAGCGGAAGATCCTTTCCATTTCGCGGTTCACGTAGGCAGCGGCTTCCTCACCGCTTCTGTATCGCGCCCGTAGCAGGAGCACGGTGCGTGTATTCTCGAAGTATCCCAGACTTCGATTCACAGCCGGATCGGCCGCCTTCGCGGGAACAAGGACGCTGAGGCAGAAGATGAGGGACATGAGTAAAAGAGAAATTCGTTTCATAAAAAGACCTCCTTTGATACTATTGTAGCACCAAAGGAGGGGACAGGGGTAGCCCGTGAGGTATGTTGCCCCATATATTCCGTTTGAAAGCCTCATGCTCTTTAGTTAGGAGTTAGGAGTTAGGAGTGAGGAGTGGTGGTGCGGCGCATAACAATCAAAAGCGCCGCGGAGTAAAAATAATGGCGATGCCCGAAGGTGGTACTTAGTCACCGGTCACTTTGGATTTCTAGTCCCTAGTCCCTAATCCCTAATCCCTAGCCACTAGTCACCAGTCCCTAGTCACCAGTCACTTTCCGCTCGATCCACCACAGCCGTCCCATGAGGAGCAGGGCAGAGGTGCCGACGCCAAGGTCGATGCACTGCCAGTAGGATTCGGGGCCGTGGGAGAGCACATAGTCAAAGAAAATGCCGGAGGGGAAGCAAACGAACCAGTAGGCGATGAGCATGAGGAAGAAGGGAATCTTCGCATCCTTATAACCGCGCAGGATCCCCTGAATGGGAGCTGCGATGTCATCGAAGAGCTGCCAGCCGGCGCAGTAGACGAGGAAAAGGCTGCCTAGAGCAATGACGGCGGGATCCGTGCTGTAGAGAGAAATGATTTCCTTTCGGAAGAAGAGCGTCGCACTGATGGTGATGGCTGCGCCGGTGAGCGTGGTGAGGAGCCCCAGTCTGGAGTATTCGCGGGCGAGGTCATAGCGCCGCGCACCGACCTCATAGCCGACGAGGATGGTCATCGCCATGGAGCAGCTCATGGGGATCATGTAGATGATGCCGGAGAAATTGAGCGCCGCCTGATGCGCCGCGATGGTTTCTGTGCCGAATTTCGTGATGAAGATGATGATGAAGCCAAAAAGGCTTGTTTCCATGAAGACGCCGAGCGCATTCGGGATGCCGAGAGCCATGTACTCTTTCCAGACGAAGAGGCGGCTTTCCGGGGAGGAAAAGAGAGCGCGGCCCATGAATGGCTTCTGAGACAGGATGACGGCAAGAAAGAGCAGGACGAGAAAGACGTAGGTGAGGAGAGTGGCAATGCCGGCTCCGACACCGCCTAAGGCGGGAGCTCCCCATTTCCCAAAGATGAAGGCATAGTTCAGAAGGCCGTTCACCGGGAGCGCGAGGAGGAAGAGGCGCATGGAAATCGTCGTCGCTCCCACGGTGTCGGTCAGTGAGCGCAGCGGCATCGCGAGCATTTCGAAAAGAAATGCGCCCACAAGCGCGAGCATGTAGTCTTTCGCGATGGCGGAAACAGCGGGGGCAAGAGAGAGTCCTGCAAGGACTGTATCGATGAGGAGATAGTAGAGCAGGGCGAAAAGGAAGGAGAGCAGGACTGCGAGGTAGAGACCCGTGCGGATGACCATCGGGATGCTTTCCTTTTCTTTTTTTCCCATGAGCTGCGCGGCCATCGGTGTCGCCGCGGTGAGGAGACCCATCGCGGTCGTCTGGATGGGAAGGAAGAGGCTGGCGCCGATGGAGACGCCGGCAAGGTCGTTTGCACTGACATGGCCGGACATGGTCGAGTCCATGAAATTCATGCCGACGGTGGAGACTTGGGCGATCAGGATCGGGATCATGGTCGCGATCAGTTTTTTGAGATGAGAAAGATTGATAGACATAGGATAATGAAGGGGTTCAGGGTTCAGGTTGGCGGGTTCAAGAGGCCAATCGTCATTCTGAGCGGTGGGAAACGATGAATGTGAAACAGGCGGTATTGAAATGTAGTTGGGGTATGAGTCGAAGAATCTGTGCGGGAAATGAGAGACGAGAGTTCCTTCGACTTAGAACGCACGGTTCCGTTTGAAGTGTTTCAAACATACGACATTTCACTCCGCTTAGGATGACATCGGGGACAACCCCCAAAACCCTAAACCCTAAAATAATAATTAAACATGAAAAAGGAGCTGCGCATGGGCAACTCCTTCTATTATAACCGAAATTTGCAATTATTTCATGTTGGCGGCAGCCCAGTCAGCCTTGAAGCGGGCAATGCCATTGTCGGTGAGCGGGTGCTTCATCGCATCCATGAGGACCTGGAAGGGGACGGTCGCGATATCAGCACCGGCGAGAGCGCACTGGGTGATATGCTGCGGTTTTCTGATGGAGGCAGCGATGATCTTCGTCTCGATGCCGTGAAGCTCGAAGATTTCAGAGATGGTCTGGATCAGTTCGACGCCGTCCCATCCGATGTCATCGATGCGACCAACGAAGGGGGAAACGAAAGAAGCACCGGCGCGTGCAGCGAGCAGGGCCTGGTTCGCAGAGAAGATCAGGGTGACATTGGTGCGGATACCAGCTTTTGCGAGGCCTTTCACCGCTTTCATGCCTTCTGCGGTCATCGGGATCTTGACGACGACATGCGGGTCAAGGGCAGCGAGGACTTTGCCTTCTGCGATCATGCCTTCTGCATCATCGGCGAGGACTTCTGCGGAAATCGGGCCATCCACGATGGAGGCGATTTCTTTGATGGTGGCATGGAAGTCTTTGCCTTCCTTGGCGATCAGGGACGGGTTCGTGGTGACGCCGGAAATAAATCCCATATCATTGGCTTTGCGGATGGCTTCCACATCAGCGGTATCGATAAAAAATTCCATGTGATTCTCCTTCTGCGAGCGCTTGTGCCTCGCTAATAAGTGTATACTTTTTAATGCTTCCTACATATTACACTATTTCAGGAGAAAGTCAAGAAAAACCGCGGAGTGTTTCCTTAGCTAGAGGAAAGCTGCGTACTCTCTTTTGATGCTTCGCATCTGTTTGCAAGCAGAAATTGTGAGCTGTATGGATTCACTTGTTCTATCCCCTTCCTCTGGAAAGGGAACGCCCGAAGGGAAAGGGGCTCCGAGGAAGAGAAAAGCCCCAAGCCAACCTCCGGCGCTTCGCGCCACCTCCTTCCAAAGGAAGGAGGGAGAAAACGGCGTGCGGGCATCGCCACCATCTATACTTCGCGGCGCTTCTTACTTTTATGCGCCGCACCAACACTCCCCACTCCCCACTCCTCACTCCTCACTCCTCACTCCTCATTGGCGAAGCCAGCGTTACAGCCCCTTCTGCTCGATGCCGCTGACGAGGTAGCCCAGATGGGTCGTTGCATTCAAGGTGACGAGACGCCAGATGCCGTGGTCACACTCGATGACGTTGATGCAGGCATTGTCCTGTTTGATCTGCCAGAAGTGGCTCATAGGAAGCCCCAGCAGGTCACAGAGGATCGCTTTGTTGACTGCGTCGTGCGCGCAGATGAGGACAGTCTCACCATCATAGCTTCTGGCATATTCATCGAAGGCTTCACGGGCGCGTTTTCTGACGTCTTCAAGATTCTCCCCCTCGGGCATCTGCACGCGTTCAGGGTGGGTGTGCCAGAGGTGAAATTCTTCCGGATAGCGCGCTTCGATCTCTTCAGCGTGGATGCCTTCCCACAGGCCGTGGCTGATCTCCGTGAGGCGCGGGTCTTTGGCGACGGGAAGATGATGGTAGTCCGCAGCGAAGCGGCAGGTGTCGTGAGAGCGGGAGAGGGGCGAGGAGATCGCGCGGTCGATATGGATGTCCTTGAGAGCGAGCGCGGCCGCTTTTCCCTGCTCTATGCCGCGGGGAGAAAGCGGCGTGTCTTCCTGCCCCTGGTAGCGGCCTTCGATATTCCACGTAGTCTCTCCGTGGCGAAGAAGAATGATACGGATCATGAGAGAGTCTCCTTTTTGGGGGGTTCAAGGTTCAAGGTTCAGGGTTAGCCCGTGGGGCGTGATGCCCCTTTGATTGTGAATGAAAGCCTCGTTTGAATTAGGAATGAGGAATTAGGAATGAAGGTAGCGGCTTCGCCGCAGAGTATAAATAGGGCGATGCCCGAAGGCGGTATTCAAGTCACTAGTCACCAGTCACTAGTCAC
>UQRR01000049.1 GCA_900543455.1 uncultured Dialister sp. | reverse complement strand
TAGGGATTAGGTTTGCGATACGAGAAAGTCGCTAATTTCAAACTTCCGCGGCGCTTCTGTTTTTTATGCGCCGCACCTTCCCCACTGAACCCGTAGAACCCACAGAACCCGCTCCCCCTCTTTCTCAAGGAGTCAAAGGGCGGCACGCCCCACGGGCTAACCCTCACCGTTCCGTTTTCTGCATTTCTAACCTGTCATATCGCCCAGAATCACGAATAGCGCAGTCCCCCACGCCGTCATCCTGAGCGGTCGAAAAGGAAAATGTGTGCCTGACTTCGCCAGAACAGTTGTGGACAGAGTCGAAGGATCTCTCGCTTCCCCTCTGTCCACAAGATTCTTCGGCTCAGTTCTCACCGTTCCGTTTTCCGCATTTCTCACCTGTCATTCCATACCGCCGCTCAGAATGACGTTGACCATATCCTATATTTCCCATGCTTGTGATAAGTCCACCCATTCTGGATTCAAGCGATAAATCAGCCACTCTTTCTTGACCCGCGTCCACCCCTTCAGTTGCTTTTCTCTGGCAATAGCAGCCTTTATATCGCTATACCGCTCAAAGTATACCAGCTGATCGACATGATATCTACTCGTATACCCTAAAACGATATGATTTTTGTGCTCATAAAGCCTTCTCTGTAAGTCATTAGTAACGCCCACATACAAGACCTTATGATTGGCTGAAGTGAGAATGTATACAAAGCCCACTGTCATCAACTCTTTCTTGCAAACACCACAAGATTCTTCGGCTCAGTTCTCACCGTTCCGTTTTCCGCATTTTTCGCCTGTCATTCCATACCGCCGCTCAGAATGACGAATGGCGCAGTCCCCCACGCCGTCATCCTGAGCGGTTGGAAAGGAAAATGTGTGCCTGACTTCGCCAGAACAGTTGTCGCCTGAGTCGAAGGATCTCTCGCTTCCCCTCTGCTTGCAAGATTCTTCGACTCAGTTCTCACCGTTCCGTTTTCCGCTTTTCTCACCTGTCAAGCCATGCCGCCCCAAATGACAGACAGAGGCGAAATCGGCCGGCAAAGGCGCGGTGAACGTCTTGCCGGACAGATAGGCGAAATCATCCGTAAGCACAGGAAAGGTGAGCGAGGCTGCGTGGAGGAGCTGGCGGCGGATATGGAGCGCCTCTGACGCGGAAAGGCTCGCGCGGCTGCCATATTTCCGATCGCCCAAAAGCGGATGGCCGATGGAGGAAAAATGCAGGCGGATCTGGTGCGAGCGCCCTGTCACGAGATGAACGCGGACGAGAGAAAAGAGGCATCCACGGGCCTCTACGGTTTCGAGCGTCTCATAGTGCGTCTCGATGGGAAGCGCACCTTGTTCAGCGCGCTCGGTATAGCGCACCTGATTTCTTTCGTGGTCCTTGACGAGGTAGCCTTTCAAAATCCCCGAAGCCGGCGTCTTCCCGTAAACGAGAGCCTGATACACTTTCGTGAGAGAGCGCGCCTTGATGAGTGCATTCATTTCCTGCAATCCACGCATGGTCTTGCCCGCGATGACGAGGCCGCTGGTATTTCTGTCCAGCCGGTGACAGATGGAGGGCGTGACACCGGCTCTGCTTTCCCGCGCGGAGAGGAGGGCTTCATTCAGAGACGGGGCGCCGGAAGTGTCCCCCTGCGAGAGAAGACCTGCCGGTTTATTGAGGATGATGATGTTTTCGTCTTCATACAGGATCCATGTTTCAAAGTCAGGATAGTCACGCTTGGGCGCTTCTTCTTTTTTTCCGCGAAATTTTTCGATCGTCTCATCGGAGAACCAGACCTTCACGTTGTCCCCCGCGGCGATCTTTTCTCTTCCTTCGATCTTCTTCCCATTAAGAACGATATTCTTCTTGCGCATGCTCTTTCGAAGAAGCCCCATGGACGCCTCCGGCAAGAGCCGCGCCAGGTACTTCATCACCGTCTGTCCCGCTTCTTCCTTTTGTATGATAAATTCCTGCATCGTCAGAACTCCCTACTCTCTGTCACCGTCACTAAGCACCAGTCACCAGTCACTCATACAGCACGCCGATTTCCCTCAGCGCATGAATCACCTGCGCCATCTCTTCTTCCGTCTTTGTCTCGATGAGATGGGTATGGATGCCGCCGCTGATATCCGAGAGGAGGGGAAATCCGATGTCCTGCATCGCGCGTACAAAGGATACGGCGTCTTCCTTGCTCTTGATCTCCAGCTGGCCGTGCAGCTCGCCGTAGATCTCATGCTCCACCCGCACGTCATGGATGATACCGCCTGCCTCTACGATGGCGATGAGTTCCTTCTCTGTTTCCTGCCGGCCGTGGCGGCAGACGAGTGTGCGAAGACAGCCCTTTTTCTCTTTATTGAGGTAATATCCGCGCGGCGTAGAGATGATGTCCATCCCTTCGGCGCGAAGAAGCGCCATGTCTCCCACAATGACCTGCCGGCTCACGCCGCACTCTTTCGCAAGGTCCGCCCCGCGCAGCCGGTGTTCCGCCTGCTCCAGCTTTTCTTTGATGTAGGCTCTGCGTCTTGTGTTATCCATTCTCATCCCCCTCTTTTCTTTTATTGTAGCAGATTTTCCCCAAATAAAAAACGATAGAGCGCATCTCTATCGTTTCCTTAGCATTTTAGTCACCAGTCACTAGTCACCAGTCACTCATCCCTGTTTTCAGACTGACTCTTCCTGCGCCATGCCTGCCTTCAGCCCGCGGATATATGCGGTGAGTTTTTCGGAGGCATCGCTGCCATTCTTATTGATGATATCCACGACGCCGCTGCCGGTGATGACGCCGTCAGCCAGCCGTGCCATCCGTCCGGCCTGCTCCGGCGTGTGGATGCCGAAGCCGATAGCCAGCGGAGTATCCGTCGTTTCACGCGCGATGCGGATGATCTCACGAAGGTCCGTCTGGATATCGCCGCGCATGCCGGTGACGCCCATGGAAGAAACGACATATACAAAGCCGGTGGCATCCTTCAAACTCTCACGGATACGCTCTTCCGAAGTCGGAGCGACCATCTGGATGATGTCGACACCATTCGCATCCGCGAGCGGTCGGATTTCCGCCTGTTCTTCATAGGGAAGATCCGGGATGATGACGCCATCGATGCCGATTTCCTTCGCTTCTTCGAAGAACCGAGCGGATGGATAATTGAAAACCGGATTGTAATAGGTCAGAAGCACGATCGGGATCTGTGTCTTCGTGCGAAGTGTCTTCACCAGCTCCATGACCTGCGGCAGGTGGATATGGTTCTCCAGCGCCTTCACATCCGCTTCCATGATAACCGGCCCATCAGCGATGGGATCGGAGAACGGCACGCCGATCTCGATCAGGTCCACGCCTGCTTTTTCCAGATCAAGTACATATTTCACGGTATCTTCCATCGACGGGACACCTGCCGTCAGGAAAGCGATCATCGACTTCCCCTTCTTGAATGCTTCACTTGTATGGCTCATAGATAGACTCCTTTTGCTGTATGTATAGGTTCGGGCTCAGCCCGTGGGCGTGCTGACCTTTGATTACGTTTGAAAGAGGGGGAGCGGGTTCTATAGGTTCAAGGGGTTCAAAGGGGCTGGTGCGGCGCATAAAACTCAGAAGCGCCGCAAAGTATAAATAATGGCGATGCCCGAAGGTCTCTTGATGACAGGCTTCCCGTTTGGGGATTTCCACACATCGACCACTCGGCCGCGAATGACAAAGATTTCTCGCTTCGCTCGAAATGACGATACGGGAGTCTGCTGTCTCCTGGTCTCTTAGTTACCAGTCACTCGGCGCTCCTAATCCCTAATCACTAGCTACCAGTCACTAGCCACTAGCAACTAGCCACTAGCCACCAGTCACTAGCCACTAGCTACCAGTCACTAGTCACCAGTCACTAGCTACCAGTCACTAGTCACCAGTCCCTAGCTACCAGCTCCCTCAGTCATGAATATCCTCTCCGCGGTATCTGGCGATGGCGGCGACGTCCTTGTCTCCGCGACCGGAAAGGGTGATGACGACGATGTCATTTTTATCCATCGTCCGGATTTCCTTCATCATGCCGGCGACGGCGTGAGCAGACTCGATGGCGCAGATAATGCCTTCTGTCTTGGCAAGGTATTCGAAAGCCTGCACAGCTTCTTCATCCGTGACAGCCACATAGCGGGCGCGGCCGATGGAGTTCAGGTACGCATGCTCAGGGCTGACACCCGGGTAGTCAAGACCGGCGGAAATGGAATAGACCTCGGTGATATTGCCGTCATCATCCTGGCAGAAGAGGGACTTCATGCCATGGAAGACGCCGATGCGGCCACGATTCACCGTCGCTGCATGGTAGGGGGTATCGATGCCCTTGCCGCCTGCTTCGCATCCGATGAGCTCCACATCCTTATCCTGCACGAAAGGATAGAAGGTGCCGGCTGCATTGCTGCCGCCGCCGACACAGGCATAGACCTTGGACGGAAGGCGGCCGGTACGCTCTAAGACCTGCGCTCTCGCTTCACGGCCAATGCAGCTCTGGAAATAGCGGACCATTTCCGGGAACGGAGCCGGGCCTGTGGTCGAGCCGATGACATAGTGCGTATCATCGCAGCGGCGGCTCCATTCCTGCATCGCTGCATTCACGGCGTCCTTCAGTACGCGGGAGCCTGTCTTCACGACATGCACCTTCGCCCCGAGGAGCTTCATGCGATAGACGTTCAGCGCCTGTCTTTCAGTGTCGATCTCTCCCATGAAGACCTCGCACTCCATGCCGAAAAGCGCCGCAATGGTGGCTGCTGCCACGCCGTGCTGTCCCGCGCCTGTTTCTGCGATGATGCGTGTCTTGCCCATGCGCTTGGCCAGGAGCGCCTGCCCGATGCAGTTATTGATCTTGTGTGCGCCCGTGTGATTCAGATCTTCACGCTTCAGGAAAATGCGCGGTCCGCCCAGATCCTTTTCCATGTTCAATGCTTCATAGAGCATCGACGGACGACCGGTGTAGTTCACATACAGGTCATGCAGTTCATCCTGGAAGCTTTTATCATTCTTGCATTCTTCGAATGCTTTCTGTACTCTCGCCGCTTCATTCATCAGGACTTCCGGAATGTACTGTCCGCCAAATTCGCCAAATCGTGTATTCATAGTGGGTACCTCGCTTTGTTGATCAATCGTTGTTGGTTGTTTGTATGGGTTCAGGGTTAGCCCCTTGGGGCGGCTCGTCTACTGATTGTGGATGAAAACTTTGCTCGCCAGTTAGGAGTGAGGAGTGAGGAGTGAGGAGTGCTGGTGCGGCGCATAAAAATATGGAAGCACCGCAGAGTATAGATAGTGGTAATACCCGAAAGCGGCATTTAGTCACCAGTCACCAGTCACTAGTCACTCGAGGCTCCTAATCCCTAGCTACCAGTCACTAGTCACTAGCCACTCATCCCCGCTTTCAAACTTCAGGGTTAACCCACTATGGATTCTCTTCCCTCAATGTTCGGATTACATGTCCTCTTCTCTCCCCCGCTCTCATCAGCATCTCGCCGATGAGGACGGCGTCAGCGCCGGCCTCCCGCATCTGTTTCACGATCGCCTCTGACAACATGCCGCTTTCTGAGACGAGGATATGGTCCTTGGGCACGAGCCTTGCCAGACGCTCGGTATTTCCCAGATGGATGGTGAAATCACGAAGGTCGCGATTGTTCACACCGACGATGCGGGCCCCTGCGTGAAGCATTCGCTCCATTTCCGTCTCATCATGCGCTTCTGCCAGGACGCCAAGGCCGAGACTTCTCGCATAGGAGAGAAATTCTCTGATTTCCTCATCCGAGAGGATCGCTGCGATGAGAAGGATGGCCGAAGCCCCCGCGAGCGCCGCCTCTTCGATCTGGCAGCGGTCAATGATGAAGTCCTTGCGGAGAACGGGGATCGTGACCTCCCGCGCCACCGTTTTCAGGTAGGCCATATCTCCTTTGAACCATTTCGGCTCTGTCAGGCAGGAAATCGCCGAAGCGCCCGCGGCTTCATACTCTTTTGCGATCGCCGCAAAGGGGAAGTCCTCGCTGATCGTCCCCTTCGAGGGAGACGCTTTCTTGAGCTCGCAGATGAGGGAGAGCCCGTCACTTGCCAGATTCTTGTAAAACAGATCATCCGTCCGCGGCGTGAAATGCTTCATGTCTTCATGCAGGCGTCCATAGTAGCCGTTCGCTTTCAGCCGCTCGATCCGCCGCCGCGTCTCGGCAGCAATGTCATCTAGTATCATAGAGATTCCTTCGTTCTCGCTATAAGTAAATGCTATTCAAAAGGGTTTAGGAGTGACTAGTGACTAGTGACTAGGGATTAGGAGTCTCGAGTGACTTGTAAGTAAGGAAACACTACCTTCGGGCATCGCCCCATATAAACTTGCAGCGAAGCCGCCACCTTCATTCCTCATTCCTCATTCCTCATTTTCCCTTTCATTCATTCGATACCTTCACGTACTCTTCCATCTTCTCATATGCTTTTCCGCTATCGATCATCTCGGCGGCCTTTGCGATGCCCTCCTGCATGGTGGGGACCGCTTTCGCCGCGTAGAGGGCAAGGCCGGCATTCAGGAGCACCGCATTTCTCTTCGTGCCTTGGATCTTTCCGGTCAGGATGCCCTTGGTGATTTCCGCATTTTCGCAAGCTGTGCCGCCGACGAGCTCTTCCTTCCTGCCACGCGTGAGGCCGAAGTCCTCCGGGCAGATGGTCATCGTGCGGTAGTAGCCCTCCTTCAGCTCGCAGACCAGCGTCGGAGCAGAAGGCGAAACCTCATCCAAGTGGTCTTCCCCGTAGACGACGAGCGCATTCCTCACGCCGAGCTTATCCAAAACCTTCGCGACCGGCTCTACCAGGTAGCCATCATAGACGCCAAGGAGGAAATAGTCTGGATTTGCCGGATTTGTCAAAGGCCCCAGGATATTGAACACGGTGCGGAAGCCCAGCTCCTTCCGGATGCCGCCGACATACTTCATCGCCGCGTGATATTTCTGTGCGAAGAGGAAACAGAAGCCGACCTTCTCCAGCATCTCGCGTGCTTTCTCGGGGTCTTGCGCGATGTTCGCGCCGAGGGCTTCCTGCACATCCGCCGTGCCGGACTTCGAAGATGCTGCGCGGTTGCCGTGCTTGGCGACCTTCACGCCCGCTGCTGCGATGACGAAGGCGGCGGTGGTGGAAATATTAAAGCTGTTCGAGCCATCACCGCCGGTACCGACGATTTCCAAGACCTTCATGCCCGGATGCGGGACCGGCGTCGCATGCTCTCTCATCGCTTCTGCACAGCCGGAAATCTCATCGATCGTCTCTGCCCGCGTGCTCTTCGTCGAGAGCGCCGCGAGAAAGGCCGCATTCTGCGTCGGTGTGGTCTTGCCGTCCATGATCTCATTCATCACGGTATATGCTTCTTCATAAGTGAGATCGCCTTTGCGTACAATTTTCTGGATCGCTTCTTTAATCATAATTGAGGCCTCCGTTTCTGGTTAGGGTTCAAGGTTCAGGGTTCAGGGTTCAGGGTTCAGGGTTCAGGGTTGTGGTGGCGGCTTCGCCGCAATTATTTATGGGGTGATCCCCAAAAGTGGTATGCAAGTCACCAGTCACTAGTCACCAGTCACTTTCCAAACCATCGCCGAATCGTATTCATACGCTGCTCCTTCCCAGGGAGAAATAAAAAATCCGTCCCTGACAAATACTTGTCAAGGACGGATACTATTCCGCGGTGCCACCTTGCTTCAGGGTATGACCCCTGCTCTTAGCGAGATACCAACATATCTCCGGCAACTGACGTATGCCCGACGTCGCAAGCTACTGGGGTCTCCCTTTTCACTGCGCCCTCAGCGGTCCATTTAACAATCTGCGTTCTGCCGGCTTCTCATTGCCCCGACTCCCTGTAAGTGCACGTACTGTTTTTATCTCCGCTTCAACGGTTTGTTTATGATGTTGAGTTAATCATAATCTCCCTTGGCGTTTCTGTCAAGGGGGATGTTGAAAGCAAATAGGGACTTGTGACTTGTGACTAGGGATTAGGCTTGTGGTGGCGGCTTCGCCGCAATATATCAGGCGATGCCCGATGGAGACGGGGAGACTTCAGACACCGGAGGGCAAGTGTCAGATAATTGACGCCTGCCCTCCAATGTCTAATGTCTAATGTCTAATGTCTAATGTCTAATGTCTGACATCCGACGTCTCCCTGTCTCTCAGTCTCCCCATCTATTCCCGACCCTTTGCCATCCGCCCCATACTCCGCGCGATAATCATCGTCACGAGGTAGAAGCACGGGATGAGGAAGACGCCGAAGAGGGTCGCGAAGCACATGCCGCCCACGACAGCGACGCCCATGCCGCAGCGAGCGGCTGCACCGGCGCCGGTCGCCAGCGCGAGCGGGAGGCAGCCGATGATGGAGGTGAAGGCTGTCATGAGGATCGGGCGGAAACGGAGCTTCGCCGCTTCAAGGACGGCGTCTACCGGATCCATCCCATGATCGACACGTTCCTTTGCAAATTCCACGATGAGGATGGCATTCTTCGCCGCGAGACCGATGATCATGATGATGCCGATCTGCATGTAGACGCTGTTCTGGTAGCCGTCGCTCGTCGAGCCGAGGAGGGCGGCGAGCTTGTTCACGACATACTCCGAGAAGACCGCGCCGAAGATGCCCGTCGGCACCGTGAAGAGGACGGCGAGCGGCACGGACCAGCTCTCGTAGAGTGCCGCGAGGCAGAGGAACGCAAAGACCAGCGCCAGTCCTAAGACTTTCATCGTAGACGAGCCCGACTTCTGTTCTTCGCGGCTCTGTCCGGACCACTCGATGGTGGTCCCCGCCGGAGCGATTTCCTTCACGACCGCTTCGGCTGCTGCCATGGCTTCGCCGGAGCTGTAGCCGCTCCCTGCGCTGCCTTGGATGGAGATGGAGCGCACGCCATTGAAACGGCTGATGGAGGACGGGCCGGTCGTGATGGACTTCGTCAGGATGGTATCGAGCGGGATCATGTCGCCCGCTTGGGATCTGACGGAAATAAATTTCAAGCTGTCCGCTTCCGAGCGGTAGCGGGTATCAGCCTGCAGCATGACCTTGTACGAGCGTCCGAACTGGTTGAAATCATTCACCTGCGTGCCGCCGAAATTCACCTGCAGCGCGGTGAAAACATCGGAGAGCTGGATGCCAAGGCTCTTGACCTTCTCGCGATCCACCTGATACTCGTAGCTCGGGGTATTGGCTTTGAAATTGCTGCGAACGGCAGAAAGCTCCGGACGCTGGTTCGCCGCAGCCACGATCTTGGACGCCAGATTTCCCAGCTCCTCATCAGAGAGGCCCGTATTGTCCTGCACCTGCATCGCCCATCCGCCTTCCATGCCGAGGCCCGGCAGCGCAGAGGGACCGAAAGCCATGACCTGCGCCTCCGGATGCGCCCCTCCGATTTTCTGATTGAAAGCGGAAAGGATCGCTGAGAGACTTTCATCCTTGCCGGTGCGTTCGTCCCAGTCCTTGAGGCGGACGAAAAGATTCGCCGAACCTGCCGAGGTATTCGTCATGACGGCATCGACGCCGGGGAGGGTCTTTGTTTCCTTAGCGACCGCATCGACGACCTTGACCGTCTGGTTCATCGAAGTGCCTTCCGGCATCGTGACCGAAGCGATGAACATGCCCTGGTCTTCATTCGGCACAAAAGTCGAAGGGACGAGCTTGTAGAAAAGCCCCATGAGCCCCACCACGATCACGAGGAAACAGACCGCATACTTCAGATGGGAAATCATCCAGCCGACTTTCCCCGTGTACGCATCACGCACCGCATCAAAAGCGCTGTTGAATCTGTCAAAGAAGCGTCCGATCACGCCCTTCGAGACGGCGGTATCGTCCGCCTTGAGGAGCATCCCGCAGAGCGCCGGTGTCAAAGTCAGTGCGACCAGGGCAGAAATCGCCACGGATACCGTGATGGTGATCGCAAACTGCTTGTAGAGGACTCCCATCGTCCCGCCGAGGAAAGCGACCGGGACGAAAATGGCAGCCAGCACCGCGGTCGTCGCGATGATCGGTCCCTGCACCTCATCCATCGCCTTTTCTGTGGACTCCTTCACCGGCATATGGTCTTTAGCCATATGCTCCTCTACGTTTTCGATGACAACGATCGCATCATCGACGACCATGCCGATGGCAAGCACCAGCGCAAAAAGCGTCAGCGTATTGATGGTGAAGCCGAGCACGACGAAGGTCGCAAACGTACCGATGATGGAGACAGGCACCGCAAGGATCGGGATAAGGGTCGTGCGCCATTTCTGCAGAAATACAAAGACGACCAGAACGACAAGGAGCAGTGCTTCGATGAAGGTATCGACCACTTCGGAAATCGATGCATTGATAAAAGCCGTGTTATCGACGACGATCTTGTACTCCAGATCCGGCGGGAAATCATTCTTCGCCTCAGCGAGGATCTTCTTCACCGCCGTGACCGATTCGAGCGTATTCGCATCACTCGTCAGCTGCACGCCAAAGCCGACCCCTGTCTTGCCGTCGAGCTTCGAGTCCGCCGAGGAGCTCTGCGCGCCTGTTTCCACCTCTGCCACATCGCGCAGACGGACGAATTGGCCATCGCTTCCCGACTTGATGATGATATTCCCGAACTGCTCCGGCGTAGACAAACGGCCCTCCACCTTCGCACTGTACTGCTTCTCCTGATTTTTCGGCGTGGGCGGTGCGCCGACCGTGCCCGCCGGAGCCGCCTGATTCTGCTCCTTGATAGCGCTCGTCACGTCCGAGACCGTGAGCCCGCGCTCCGCGAGCTTGTCCGGATTCAGCCACACGCGCATCGCATACGTCGAGCCGAAGGCATTCACGTTGCCGACCCCCGAGACACGCTTCAGCTTGTCCAAGAGGTAAATATCTGCATAGTTTTTCAGAAACGCAGTGTCATACGTGTTGTTTGGTGAATACAGATTCACCATGAGGGCCATATCACCGGAGGACTTGCGTACGGACAGCCCCGTCTGCTGCACCTCGCTCGGCAGCCCGTTCTTCGCGAGATTCGCCGTATTCTGTACATTGACAGAGGCCGTATTGCCATCCGTGTCGAGATCGAAAACGATCGACAGGCTGTAGCTGCCGTTATTCGAAGAAGTCGAAGACATATAGTCCATGCCTTCGATACCGTTCAGCTGATTCTCGAGCACCTGCGCGACAGTCTGATTCACCGTCTCCGCATTCGCGCCCGTATAGTTGGCTGACAGATTGATGGTCGGCGGTGAGATCTGCGGATACTGCGCGATCGGCAGACTGACCAGAGAGATCAGCCCGAGAAGCACAATGATCAGCGAGACCACGATCGCAAAGATCGGCCGCCGGATAAAGAATTTTGACATAAGGTAACTCCGTTTGTATAGTGACTTGGGACTGGGGACTGGGGACTAGTAGCTAGGGACTAGGGACTAGGGACTAGGGATTAGGGTTCAGGGTTCAGGGTTCGGGGTTCAGGGTTCGGGGTTAGCTCGTGGGGCGGCTCCGTCCACTGATTATGAATGAAAGCTTTGCGCGAATGAGGAATTAGGAATTAGGAATTAGAAATGAAGGTGGCGGCTTCGCCGCGAATATATATGGGGCGATGCCCGAAGGTGGTATTTAGTCACCAGTCACTAGTCACCAGTCACTTGCGGCTCCCAGTCCCTAATCCCTAGCCACTCATACCTGCTTTCAAACGTAGCTCGTGTGGCGGCTTCGCCGCAGATATATTTTGCAGCGAAGCTGCCACCACAACCCTGAACCCATCAACCTGAACCCTGAACCCATTTAAACCCATATGAGAACGCCATCGCCGCCAATCCTCATTCATCTTTCATTGACAATCCCAATTCTTCCGCCGTAGCAGCCGTCGGATTCAGCGTCTGGCCCTCCTTCAGATTCGTCAGGCCTTCGACGACGACAACATCCTTTTCGGTGAGCCCCTTCTTCACGATGTAGTAGCTGCCCACCTTATCACCGAGCGTCACGATCTTCGAGACGGACTGATTGTTATCGCCGCACACGATGACGAAGGACTTATCCAGGACCTGCTGCACCGCACGCTCCGGCACGAGGAGTACATCCTGCTGCAGGGGACTGGTCAGCGTCACGCGAGCGAACATCCCCGGCAGGAGGACATGCTCCGTATTTTCAAAAATCGCTTTCATCGTGATCGTCCCCGTACTCTGCGAGACTTCGCGATCCATCACATAGTTTTTCGAGACTTCCGAAAGCTTCATGCCATTGCTCAGGGTGAGCGTCGCCTGGGGGACCATTTGATCGGGCGGCAGCGCGTCTTGCTGATTCTCCATCACAGCCTGCTTGAAATTCAAAAGCTCATTTTCAGAGACGGAGAACTGCACGGCAATCGGATTCACGGAGCCGACAGAGACCAGCTCCGTATTTCCCGTCGTCACAAAGCTCCCCGGCGACATCTCATTCACACAGAGCTTGCCGGAAATCGGTGAACGGATGATGGTATCATCCAGATTCTCCTGTGCCTTCTGCAGGAGCGACTGCATGTTCCGATAATTCGACTCATTCGTCGCAACCGTCGCTCGCTGCGTCGTCAGCGTCTGCTCCGAGATCGCCCCTGTCTCTGCGAGCTTCTCATAGCGATTGAGATCGATCCTCGAATTGTTCAGTGTCGTCAGGGCTTTATCCACATTGGACTCCGCGGAGAGCACCTCTGTCGAGTACTGGCGGTCATCGATCTTGTAGAGCGGTTGTCCTTTTTCGACAAACTGCCCGCTCTGGATATACTTCTCCACGATCGTCCCCGACACCTTCGGCTTGATCGAGACAGCATCGAGTGCCTTTACCTGTCCTGCATACTGCTTTGAGACGGCGACATCTTTCTTCTGCACAGGGAGCGTCTTCACAGCTACCGCACTCGCCTTCGGCGCGGTCTGTCCGCATCCTGCCATCAGCCCCGACGCCCCCACACACAGGAATAGGGCGAGCAGCGCTTTCTTCTTCCATAGTTTTTGAATCATAAGAGTCTCCTTTTCTTCACGTTTTTCTCATCATAGCACCCAAAAAGAAAAGCCGTCAATACAAAACGATTCTTCGCATAGAAAAGCAAAAAACTTTCATACGTGACTCTTTGCCCGTATCCGCAAAAGTCTCGTATGAAAGTTTGTATTTTCTTGTCCTTATGCCACACCCAATGCAGACAGTATGAGATGCACCGCGAAGGCGGCGAGCCAGGCGATGACACACTGGAAGGCAATCATCCCCACAGCCCATCCCGTCCCATTCTCCCGCTTGACAGAGGTGATCGCCGCGATACAGGGCGTGTAGAGCAGGCAAAAGGTCAGGAAGGTGAGCGCCATGCCCGGTGTCAGAAGCGAAGAGAGAGTTCCCTCCGTCCCATAGAGGACCGTCAGGGTAGAGACGACACTCTCCTTGGCCATGAATCCGGAGATGAGCGCCGTAGAAAGCTTCCAGTCTGCAAGCCCGAGCGGCGCAAAGAGAGGCGCGACAGCGCCGGCAAGGAAGGCGAGGATACTGTCTTGGGAATCCGCTGCCATATTGAGACGGACATCAAAGTTCTGCAGAAACCAGATGATGATGGTGCCGACGAAGATGACCGTGAATGCACGCTCGAGGAAATCTCTGGCCTTATCCCACATAAGTCGCAGGACATTTTTCATACCGGGCATGCGGTAATTCGGAAGCTCCATGACAAAGGGCACCGGTTCCCCCTTGAAAAGAGTGTGCTTGAAAAGGAGGGCGGTCAGGATCGCCATCCCGATGCCGAAGAGATAGAGCCCTGTCATGACGAGCGCCCCATTTCGCGGGAAGAAGGCCGCTGTGAAGAAGGCATAGATCGGCACCTTGGCCGAGCAGCTCATGAAGGAGATAAGCATGATAGTCATGCGGCGGTCACGCTCCGAGGGCAGCGTCCGCGTCGCCATGACAGCGGGAACCGTGCAGCCAAAGCCGACAAGAAGCGGCACGATGCTGCGTCCGGAGAGCCCCAGCTTTCTGAGCAGCTTATCCATGACGAAGGCGATACGCGCCATATAGCCCCCGTCTTCCAAAAGAGACAGGAAGAAAAACAGGACGGCGATCACCGGAACGAAGGAAAGGACGCTGCCGACGCCTTGGAAAATGGCATCCACCACCAGCGAGCGGATGGCGGGATTCACCGCCTCTGCCGTGAGCCATGCACCCACCCACTCTGTCACCTGATCGATGCCATCTGCCAAAGCGTCCTGCAGGAAAGCACCGATGACATTGAAGGTGAGGAAGAAGACCAGTCCCATGATGAGGACGAAAATCGGGATGGCCGTATACTTTCCCGTGAGAATGCGGTCGATTTTCTGGCTGCGCGCATGCTCTTTGCTTTCTTGCGGCTTCACCACCGTCCGTTCACAGAGGCGGCGGATGAAGAGGAAGCGCATATCCGCCATCGCAGCCGCGCAGTCAAGGCCGCGCTCTTCTTCGAGCTGCGCGAGAATGTGCCGCAAAAGCTCTTTCTCATTCGCCTCCAGAGCGAGCGCCTGCTCCACGAGAGGATCGCCCTCGACCAGTTTGGAGGCCGCAAAGCGCAGCGGGATGCCAGCCGCTTTCGCATGGTCCTCGATGAGATGCATGATGCCATGCAGGGCGCGGTGGAGAGCCCCATGATGGTCATTCTTGTCGCAGAAATCCGTGATGCCCGGTTTCTCCTGATAGCGTGCGACATGGATCGCATGCTTCACGAGCTCGCCCACGCCTTGATTCTTGACAGCGGAAATCGGTACGACCGGGATCTGCAAGAGACGCTCCATCTCATTGATCAGAATCGAGCCGCCGTTGCTTTCCATTTCATCCATCATATTGATCGCAAGCACCATCGGTATATCAAGCTCCATCAGCTGCATGGTGAGATAAAGATTGCGCGTGAGATTCGTCGCATCCACGATATTGATGATGCCCGTCGGCTTTTGTTTGAGGATAAATTCTCGAGAGACGATTTCCTCGCTCGTATACGGAGAGAGGGAATAAATCCCCGGCAGATCCACTACCTCTGCCTCCGGATAGCCGCGAATCACGCCCGTCTTCTGATCCACCGTGACCCCGGGAAAATTGCCGACATGCTGGTTGGAGCCTGTCAGCTGGTTGAAGAGCGTCGTCTTGCCGCAGTTCTGATTGCCGACGAGCGCAAAAGTCAGTCTGCCTTCGATCGGCTTGACCTCTGAGTACTTCGACTCTTCATGATACTTGCCCGGCTCACCGAGACCGGGATGAAGATACCGAGATGCTTCCGGGCGCAGCTGCTTTCCTGCTTTCGCCGCTGCCTCATGCGCATTCGTCACTTCGATCTTTCGCGCATCATCTTTTCGGAGTGTCAGCTCATAGCCCTGCACCATGAGCTCCATGGGATCGCCCAAAGGCGCGAAGCGCACCAGCGTCACCTCTTCTCCCGGAATGAGGCCCATGTCCAGAAAATGCTGTCTAAGCGCGCCCTCTCCGCCGACGGTCGTGAGCGTGGCCGACTGGCCGATTTGTAATTCGTCAAGTGTCATTGTATAGAATCTCCTTGTAGAAAGAGGATAGAAAAAGGGGAGTAGGTTCAGAAGAGTAGTTTAAGGACAGGGCTGCTCTCACCAGTCACCAGTCACCAGTCACCAGTCACCCCTATGTTACCACGTTTTTCCTCTCACGTTCGTAAAACGTTCTAAAACTTTTGCGAAAAGCAAAAGAAAAGGGCGATGTGAAATAACGATCATCTCATTTTCGCGTTCAATCTGCCGCGGGGGACTTGCAGCTCTCATAGGAGTGACC
>UQRR01000048.1 GCA_900543455.1 uncultured Dialister sp. | reverse complement strand
CCTATGAGAGCTGCAAGTCCCCCGCGGCAGATGGAACGCGAAAATGAGATGATCGTTATTTCACATCGCCTTTTTGCTATAATAGGGAAAAGAGAAAGACGCGGTGTTTCCTTGTCAGGGCGATGAAGGGAGGCGGAGCATGAAGAGGCGCGGATATATTCTTCTCGAGGCGCTGATCGCGCTTTTCCTGATCGCATCGCTTTCGGCGGTGCTCTATCCCTTCGCGGCGGAGGCTGTGCGCGCGGTGGATCTCATGGCGAAGCGTTCGCGGATCGCGGGCGAGGGACTCTATGCCATGGATTTCATGACTGAGCAGCTCCGCAATGCGCTCAAGAGGGAGACGATTTCTTCGATCTCCGGCGATACCTACAGCTACGAGGCGTATAACCAGTCGGGCGAAGTGAAGACGTATCGTTTCTTTCTGGATCAGGAGAAATTGAAACTCGATGTGTACGGGATGACGACGGAGCCGGTGACGGGGACAACATCGGGGAAGGAGGAGTACGCACTGACTTGTGAGGAGGGGCCGCTCTTTGTCAAGAACGGGGAGGGTGCGCTTGCGATCTCCTTCTCGATTCTGCATCGCCCGTCGGGGGAAATGATGGATTTCCGCACGAGCCTTCTCTCGTATGCCGATTTCTACAGAAAGGGGCAGCGCTATGAATAGAAGAAAGGGCTCCATGACGCTGTGCCTGCTGCTTCTTTTTTCCATGCTGGTGACGCTGTCTGCGGGAGCACTCTACTATGTCTCCCGCACGGCCTCGGAGGCGTACCTCTATCAGCAGGGGCTGTCTTCGGTGTACGCGGCAGAGAGCGGAGCGAATGTGGCGCTCGGGCGGCTGAAGACGGGGACGAAGGGACGTCAGAGCTTCACGCTCTCGGTGAATGGACGGCGGGTCAAGGTGACGGTGACGGATACGTCGGCATCCCGCACGGAGGGGACAGTGACCTCTACGGCATTGGACGCAGAGGGCGGGTACAAGCGGACGGTGCGGATCACGTACACGAGCGAAGAGCATGAGGGCCAACGCATCATCACTGTCACAAACGTGTCGAGCTGACGGGGGACTAGTGACTGGTGACTGGTGACTAGGGACTGGGGACTGGGGACTAAGAGACTGGGAGACTGGGAGACATCAGCGTCCTTGTCTTGCATACCGCCAGTGCCCTATCCGCCCCTTCGGGGCACCTTCCCCTAGAGGGGAAGGCTGACGATACGAGGATAGCGTTGTCTAAAAATCAGCGTAGCCGCTACCTTCTCTTTAGAACCCGTAGTGACTAGAGACTAGGAGACTGGGAGATCGGAAGACATCAGCGTCCCTGTCTTGCATATGGCTGGTGCCCTATCCGCCCCTTTGGGGCATCTTCCCATAGGGAAGGCTGACGATACGAGGATAGCACCAGCTAAGGATCATCGAAGTACGCATTTTCATCCTATTAAATCAAATAATCAAAAATAATTTAGCACTCTATTGACATGAGTGCTAAAAGTGCTATACTATAGTTGTTCAAGGGAGAACCGAAAGGGCTCCTGAAGAAAATTATAAAAAGAAAGAGGTCTTTGATATGCGTAGTTTGATTCCATTTGATGGTCTGTTTGGCGATACGGTTCTGGATCACTTCTTTGATGATGATATGCCGACGGTGTATCAGGATTACACCGCTGTCCCGAAGGTCGATATTGAGGATAAGAAGGATCATTACGAGATCACTTGCGATATGCCGGGGTTCAAGAAGGAAGAGATCCATATTTCTTATGAGAATGGGATCCTGTCTCTGGGTGCAAAGAAGGAAGACAAGAAGGATGCCGATGATACAGAGCATCACTACATCCGCCGCGAACGTGCTTCTGTCTCCTTCAGCCGTCAGTTCACGGTGAAAGGCATCAAGGAGGAAGGCATCAAAGCGGCGCTGAAGGATGGCATCCTGACCATCACACTGCCGAAGGAAGAAGAAAAGAAGGCAGAACCATCGCGTCAGATCACGATCGACTAATGTCTTTTGAGAGACGCTGATGCGATCGCATAGAAAGCCCCTGATCGGAAATTTTCCGGTCAGGGGCTTTGTGGTGTACGGGGCTGGGGACTGGGAGATTGGGAGACATCAGCGCCTTTTTTCTCCCTCCTTCCTTTGGAAGGAGGTGCCCCGAAGGGGCGGAGGTTGGTCGCGTGAAACGGTACTCCCACATTCAGGGAAGCCAACCCCGCCTCGCTTCGCTCGTCTGCCCCTTCCAGAGGAAGGGGCGCGAATGATTTTCAAGGAAGCACTGATTCAATCGTTGTCATTCGCGGTCAGGGACTCGCGCTTTTCCCACATGTGCCGCGCACTTCTCCGCTTCCCTCTCTTCATTGTCAACTGCAATTATTTTCTTGATTGACACATTCGATTGTTTATTCTATACTTACCTACAAGGTAACAATTCAAAGGGGCGAGTGACCCGAAGGAATGAAGGAAAGGGAGAATCATCATGGAAAGTGCTTGTGCAGAGATCATCAGATTGGCGGAGAAGGTCATGGATGGGGGTGAGATCACGCAGGAGGAAGCGAAGAGTCTCATCCGCACGAAGGATGAGGATACCATGCTGCTGCTTGCGATGGCCGATAAGATTCGCCAGAAGTTCAATGGGAATGCGGTGGATTTCTGTGCGATCATCAATGCAAGAAGCGGGCATTGCCAGGAGAATTGCAAGTTCTGCGCGCAGTCGGGCTGGTATCACACCGGCGCGAAGGTGTATCGCCTTCTGCCGGAGGAGGAGATCCTTGCGGCAGCGAAGAAGGCGAAGGAAGCAGGGGCTGTCCGTTTCTCTCTGGTGACTTCCGGCCGTAACCAGGATAATCCGAATGAGTTCGAGGAGATCATCGATATCGTGAAGAAGATCAGAGAGCAGGTGGGGATCGAAGTATGCTGCTCGCTGGGGTTGATTTCCAAGGAGCAGGCGCTCCAGCTGAAAGAGGCGGGCATCACGCGCATCCACTGTAATATCGAGACGTCGCCTTCTTATTTCCCGGAAATCTGCTCGACGCATACGATGGAGGATAAGGAGGATATCATTCATACCGCGCAGTCGGCGGGGATCCGCGTGTGCTCCGGCGGGATCATCGGGCTCGGTGAGTCTCTGGATCAGCGGGTGGAGATGGCTTTCCACCTGAAGGAGATGCATATCGACTCGGTGCCGCTGAATATCCTGAATCCGGTGAAGGGGACGCCTTTCTATACGAATAAGCGTCTGCCGCCGCTCGAGGTGCTCCGCACGTTTGCGATGTTCCGTTTCGTCCTGCCGAAGGCGCTGATCCGTACCGCCGGCGGCCGTGAGGTGAACCTGCGAAGCCTGCAGGCGTATGCACTGACAGGCGGGCTGAACGGCATCATGGTGGGCGGCTATCTGACGACAGGCGGCCGCGATCCGAAGGAAGATATCCGCATGACGGAGGATCTTGGACGTTCCATGACGACACCGAAGCTTTGAGAGTGACTCGGGACTGGAAATCAGACATCAGACGTCTGATTTCCAGTCCCGATTTCACAATCACCAGCACAAATGCATAGAAATATTCCCATTGTTAAACACGAATATTTCTATTACGTATGACACGTAAGGTATGACAAAGGCAAGACCCGGCCATGCGGCCGGAGGATTTTACAAAAGGAGTGTTTTACAATGGAAAGCAGCTGCGAACAGATTTTGAAGTGGACGGAAAAGGTTTTGAATGGCGGAGCCATCACCGAAGAGGAAGCGAGGACGCTGATCCGCACGAAGGATGAGGATACGATGCTTCTTCTGGCGTGTGCGGATAAGATCCGTCAGAAGTTTTCCGGCCGCAGTGTCGATCTTTGCGCGATCATCAATGCACGAAGCGGCGCTTGTCAGGAGGACTGTAAATTCTGCGCGCAGTCTGCTCGTTATCAGACAGGTGTAAAGACCTATCAGTTCCTTCCGGAAGAAGAGGTCATCGAAGCAGCGAAGAGAGCGAAAAAAGCCGGGGCTGCCCGTTTCGATATCGTCACGGCAGGCCGTGACCAGAGAAATCCGAAGGACTTTGCGGAGATCCTGGATCTGATCCGTCGGATCCGCAAGGAGGTCGGCATCGAGGTATGCTGTTCCCTCGGCTTCCTCACGCAGGAACAGGCGTACCAGCTGAAGGAGGCGGGCATCAACCGTCTGCATTGCAATATCGAATCCGCGCCTTCCTTCTTCAAGGAGGTCTGCACCACACACACGGCAGAGGAAAAGGCGGAGAATGTGGCGCGCGCTCAGAAGGCGGGCATCCGCGTCTGCTGCGGCGGTATCTTAGGGCTCGGCGAGTCTTTGGATCAGCGCGTGGAAATGGCATTTCACCTGAAGAAGATGCACATCGATGCCGTGCCGCTCAATGTGCTGAACCCGATCCCCGGCACTCCGTATGAACACAATGAACGTCTTTCTCCCTTAGAGATCCTTCGTTCGTTTGCGATGTTCCGCTTCGTTCTGCCGAAGGCGCAGATCCGCACCGCTGGCGGTCGTCAGCTGAATCTTCGAAGCCTGCAGTCCATGGCGCTCGCCGGTGGTATGAACGGCGTCATGATCGGCAATTACCTCACCAGCAAGGGCTCGGATCCGCAGGATGACATCGCGATGCTTCACGACCTTGGCCGTACCCAGACAGTACCGCAGGTGTAATGCGATGAGGGGGAAGGCTGCCACCTTCACTCCTTGCGCCATACTTTTTGTGGGATCAGACTGAAGCGGTGTTTTCCTGAAAGAAAATGGTGAGGCAAATCATGGATGAACATATAGCAACCATCACGCAGTGTATGGATCAGGTGCTCGCGGGGAAAGAAATTTCCAGAGAACAGGCAGAGACGCTCTTCGCGGCCGGGAAGGAGGAGCCCTTCTTCCTCATGGCAGCCGCCGACAAGATCCGGAAGACCTTCTGCGGCGACAAGATGCGCTTTTGCAGCGATGTGAATGCCAGAAGCGGACGCTGCACGGAGAACTGCAAGTTCTGTGCGCAGTCGGGTTGGTATCACACCGGCGTCAAGGAGTATCCGCTAAGAAGCCCGGAGGATCTGCTCCGCGAAGCCAAGCAGGCGGAGGCCTATGGCGCAGAGCGCTTCGGCATTGTCACCTCCGGCCGCGGACAGAGTGATCCCGCGCAGTTCGCTTCCATCGTAGAAGCGGTGAAGCGGATCACGGAAGAAACGAAGCTCTCCGTCTGCTGCTCGCTCGGACTTCTGACCGAGGAACAGCTGAAGGAGCTGAAGGCGGCAGGCTGCCAGCGCATCCACTGCAATCTGGAAACGGCGAAGCGCCATTTCCCCTCCATCTGCACCACGCACACCTATGAGGAAAAGGAAGCGCACATCCGCCGCATCCAGCAGGCGGGCCTGGAGGTCTGCTCCGGCGGCATCTTCGGACTGGGAGAAACCGATGAAGACCGGATAGACATGGCCTTCGCCCTGCGTGAGCATCACGTCACCTCTGTGCCGCTCAATATTTTCAATCCCATCCCGGGCACGCCCTTTGGCAAGAATAAGCCTCCGAAGCCGGTCGAAATCCTTCGGATGTTCGCTATGTACCGCTTCATTCTGCCTCACGTCATCATGCGCGTGTGTGCGGGCCGTGAGAATTCACTCCGTGACATGCAGGCCTTCGCCCTGTCGGCGGGTCTTAACGGTGCGATGATCGGCGGCTATCTCACGATTGCCGGCCGCTCGCCGGAAAGAGATAAGCAGATGGCCGTCGATATGGGACGGACATTGTAAAAAAACCGAGTCCCCTTTTGCTTGCAAAAGGGGACTCGGTTTTTTGGTTCAGGGTTCAGGGTTAGGCCCGAGGGCGTGCCGCCCCCTTGATGGGGGATGAAAGCTTTGCTCGAATGAGGAATTAGGAATGAGGAATTAGGAATGGTGGTGCGGCGCATAAAAATCAGAAGCGCCGCGGAGTTTTGATAGCGCTTCGCGCGCATCGTCATTTCGAGCGTAGCCCTCGATCTTTATTGCAGAACGTTCATCGCCTGATGTGAGGCAGCACTAGGACATCGTTTTCCCTCAGCGCATACACGCTGATTCCCGCAATGCAGTAAAGATTTCTCGCTTCGCGCGAAATGACGATACGAGAGACTCCTAGTCCCTAGCCACTAGCCACCAGTCCCTAGCCACCAGTCCCTAGCCACCAGTCACTAGTCACTAGTCACTAGTCACCAGCTGCCAGTCCCCCCGTCATTTCCTTTCCATCATCTTCCGGATCCGTTCGCGGCGTCTCTTCGCCGCTTCTTCGTCGACGATGATGAGATGGCCGGTGTCAGTGACGATTTCCTGACGCTTCATGGTAGCGGGCTTGACTGGCGCAGCGCTTTTGTAGTCGAAGCCGCCGGCGAGGTGACAGCTGGCGCAGTCCCTGCCGCGTGCGCCGCGCAGCATGCGGTAGAGGCAGTAGAGGAACCAGCCGCCTATGGCAAGGCCGATGAGAAGGGTGAGGATGGTATTCATAAAAGTCCTTTCGTGAGAGTTAGAAATGAGAAATAAAGGTAGCGGCGCGAAGCGCCGATTTTTTATATGGCGATGCCTGAAGCTTTGCGTGGATAACGCTGTTTTCGTAGGGTCAGCCCCCTTGCGGGGAAGGTGCCTCGAAGGGGCGGATAGGGTACGGGCGGTATAAAATCAGAGGAGGAAAGGGGGCGGGGTACATGTGGGAAAAGTGAGAGTGCCTGATTGCTACTGACGCGATACTTTCTTGCGAATGGCAGGTTTCTCGTTTGGGTTTTTCTGATAGTATCCTCGCTTCACCGTGAACGGAAAAGATTTCTCGACTTCGCTCGAAATGACGATACGAGAGAGTCTCTAGTTCTTAGTTGCCAGTCACAAGTCACAAGTCACAAGTCACAAGTCACTAGTCACTCTCCCCCATGCCGTTTCGCTCTTTCCCCGGCGAGCGCGGCGAGAAGATCCGGCGGGGTGTCGCTCTTCCATACCCAGTCAGGTCGGAGAGAGGCGGCGCGTTCTTTCGCAACTTTGAGGTCATAGTAGACCTGCCACTTCGCGTCAACGAGGGCGCGGCCGCTTTGGCGGAGAAGGTAGGCGGGATGGAAGGTCGGCATCACGGGGATGCCATGGAAATCGATCCAGTGACCGCGGGAGCGGATGATGCCGGCTTCGCGGCCCAGAAAAAAGCGGAGCGCGACTTTGCCAAGACCGATGATGACGGCAGGACGTGCGAGTGCGATTTCCTGCAAAAGCCAGATGTTTCCACAGAAATGTCCCTCGTCCATGGTGGGGGTGCGGTTGCCGCGCGGACGGCATTTTACGATGTTTGTCACGTAGACATGGTCGCGGGTGATGCCGACGGAGGCGAGCGCCTTGTCCAGCAGCTGCCCGGAGGGGCCGATCAGAGGACCGCCGTAGTCATCCTCGACACCCCCGGGGCCTTCGCCGACGATCATGAGCGGGGCATCCGCGGGGCCGGTGGAGAGTACGGGGCCGAGACCGCCTTCGCGGCGAAGCGGGCAACGGTTGCAGGAGGTGATGGCTTCCTTCAGTGCTTCGTGCGTGGCAAATCCGGTGGGGTGCTCCATCTCCTGCCTGCGGCGGACGATATATTCTTCCGGGTCTTCGTGTCCGAATAGATCCATAAGCGGGACCTCCTTAGAGGAAATCAATAAAGGAACAAGGGTTCAGGGTTAGCCCCGAGGGCGTGCCGCCCCTTGATTGTTTGTGAAAGAGGGGAAGCGAGTTCAACGGGTTCAACGGGTTCAACAGGTTCAGAGGGTTCAAAGGGTTCAAAGGGGGGGCATAAAAAAATAGAAGCGCCGCGGAGTATAGATGGTGGCGATGCCCGAAGGCGGTATTCAAGTCACCAGTCACCAGTCACTAGTCACTAGTCACTCTTTAGGCATGCCTTTCGATAGCCAGAAGGCATGTGCATAAATGATGGTTCCTCTATATAATAGAGCCAATGGACGTCCTTGGCAAGGGGCAGCGCGCTTGCGGGACAGGTTGTCAGGAATGATATAATAAGAAATATATTTTTGCAGGCGTTGGCGCTTGGGCGACTAAGAGACTGGGCGACTAGGAGACGGAAGGACTAAGAGATTTATTTATCCCCAATCCACCAGCCCTTCGCCTGCGATGTAAGAGGTATATATGAAAAAAATAGATATGACGCATGGACCGATCGGAAGGAAGACGATCCGTTTTGCGCTGTTCTTGGCACTGACGGGCATGCTGCAGCAAGTGTTCAATACCATCGACACCATCATCATGGGGCAGTTTGTCGGGAAGGAAGCGATGGCGGCTGTCGGGAGCAATACGCCCATCATCAGCTTCATCGTGACATTTTTCATCGGTATTTCGATCGGGGCGAATGTCGTGATCTCCCAAATGACAGGGAAGGGAGATCGGGAGGGGGTCCATCGGGCGGTCTTTTCGACGCTTGCCTTTGCGCTTGCCGCAGGGATCGTGATGACCTGTCTGAGCGAAGCTGTCGCGGAGCCGCTGCTCTCGCTGCTTCAGGTGCCGGATGCGCTCATGCCGCTCTCTGCCGAGTATCTGCGCATTTTTTTCCTGGCACTGCCGGGGATTCTGGTCTATAATTTTTCTTCAGCCATTTTCCGAAGCCAGGGAGATACGAAGACGCCGCTTCTTTGCTTGGCGGTGGCGGGGGTCATCAAGGTCATCATCAGCTACACGCTGGTGGCCTTTTTCCATCAGGGCGTGGCAGCCGTGGCGATCTCTACGACCTGTGCGACGCTTCTCTCTTCCGCCATGCTGGTGACGATCCTGCTTCGCAGCACGCATGTGATTCATCTGGATCTCAAAGCATCGCTCTTGGATCTGTATATTTTGCGGGAAATCCTTCGCATCGGCACACCGGCCGGGGTGCAGGCGGCGGTTTTCTGCCTGTCGAACATTGTGATCCAGTCGGCGATCAACAGCCTTGGCGCTGATGTCATGGCAGCGTCGGCGGCGGCGTTCAATCTGGATATTCTTTGCTATATTTTTGTCAATGCTTTCGGGCAGGCATGTACGACTTTTGTCGGACAGAACTACGGGGCAGACGACATGGCGCGCTGCCGCCGCGTCGGGGTCATCACCACCGCGCAGAATCTGGTCGTCTGCGTCATCATCGGGGCGCCCATCCTGTATTTTTCGCCATCGCTTTTGCAGCTTTTTACCAGTGATGCGATGGTCATTGGCTATGGTGTCACCCGCATGTGCTATATCATTCTGGCGGAACCTTTGAATCTGGCCATCGAAATGATTTCAGCCTATCTCCGCGGTTTTGGCAATTCGCTCGCGCCCGCGCTCATCACGGTCGTTGGGATCTGCGGTTTCCGCATTCTGTACATGTGGGCCGTATTTCCTGCCATTCCCAGCTTCGACTGCCTTATGACGGTGTATCCGCTGAGCTGGTTCGTCACGGTCATCGGACTTTCTGTCTTGCTTTTCAGGACAAGAAAGAAGTATATTTTGGGGTGACTGGTGACTGGTGACTGGTGACTGGTGACTGGTGGCTGGTGACTAGTGACTTGTGACTGGTAGCTAGGGATTAGTAGCTAGGGATTAGGTTTGCGATACGAGAAAACCGCTAGTCTCAAACCTCCGCGGCGCTTCCCTATTTTTATGCGCCGCACCACCACTCCTAACTCCTAACTCCTAACTCCTCACTAGAGAGCGCGCGAGGCTTTCACCCACAATCAAAGGGCAGCACGTCCCGTGGGCTAACCCTGAACCCTGAACCTTGAACCCTAACAAAGGAGACTCTCCTATGATTCATGAAAGCATTCTTCTCAAGCAGAAAACGCTTGAAGCACATTTGAAAACACTTGGCTCGGTCGCCGTCGCTTTTTCCGGCGGTGTGGACTCGACCTTTCTTCTTTACGAAGCCCATAAGGTGCTCGGCGATAAGGCTGTCGCAGTGACGATGAAGCTGAATTCCGTCCCTGCGCGTGAGATCGAAGAGGCGAAGGATTTCTGCGCGTCCCGCGGCATCCGGCAGGTGATCGTGGAAAGAGATCAGTTCGCTGCGCCGGGCTTTGCCGACAATCCGAAGGATCGCTGCTACTGGTGCAAGACCTATCTCTTCTCGTCTCTTGGGGAGCTGGCGAAGGAACACCAGATCGCTTACATCATTGACGGGACGAATTTCAGCGATACGAAGGGCTATCGCCCCGGGCTGAAAGCGCTCGCCGAGCTGGGTGTCGTGAGCCCTTTGAAAGAGGCGGAGCTCACGAAGGAGGAGATCCGCATCCTGTCTGAGAAGGAAGGACTTCCCACATGGAATAAACCATCCTTTGCATGTCTGGCGACCCGCTTCCCCTATGGCACGAAGATCACGGAGGAGAAGCTCCGCGCGGTCGAAGCGGCCGAGCAGCTGCTTTTTGATCTGGGCTTCCCGCAGTTCCGCGTGCGCTGCCACGGAGACATCGCGCGCATCGAAGTCCTCCCCGCGCAGCTGGCAAAGCTTTTGGAAAATCGAGAGGCAGTCATCGCGCGTTTTCATGGGCTCGGCTTCCGCTACGTGACCATGGACCTGGAAGGGTTCCGCTCGGGATCGATGGATGGGAAATAGGGACTGGGAAATAGGGACTGGGGACTAGAGACTGGTGACTTGTGACTGGTAGCTAGGGATTAGTGGCTAGGGATTAGGAGCCTCGAGTGACTGGTGACTTGAATACCACTTTCGGGCATCGCCCCATATATATTTGCGGCAAAGCCGCCACCTTCATTCCTAATTCCTAATTCCTCATTCCTAATTCCTCATTCGAGCAAAGCTTTCAATCGCAATCAAGGGGCGACACGTCCCACGGGCTAACCCTGAACCCTGAACCCTGAACCAACAACAAATCAACCAAAGGACACATATATGAGTATTCAAGAGATATTAACCCAAGTACAGTCCGGTGCGCTGTCGCTCTCTGCGGCAGAGGCGCTGCTCCGTGAGAATCCGGCGGAGCGATCTTATGAGGAAATGGGATTTGCCAAGCTCGATACGGATCGGAAGAAGCGTTCCGGCTTTGCAGAAGTGATTTACTGCCAGGGGAAATCTGACGAATTCATCGGACAGATCTTCCGCAAGCTCTATGAAGTGGAGGGGGAAGTCTTCGGCACTCGCGCCTCCCCCCACCAGTATGAGATCGTGAAGAGATTCCTGCCGGAGATTTCCTATGACCCGGTGTCGCATATCCTGAAACTGGAAAAGGAGAAGGATCACATCGGCTGCGTGGCCATCTGTACGGGCGGCACGGCAGATATTTCCGTTGCAGAAGAAGCGGCGCAGACGGCAGAGTACTTCGGGACGCACGTCGAGCGTGTCTATGATGTGGGCGTCAGCGGCATCCATCGCATCCTTTCGAAGGAGGCGATCGTGCGCCGCGCGAACTGCGTCATCGCGGTGGCGGGTATGGAAGGGGCGCTCGCCTCGGTCATCGGCGGGCTTGTGAAGAATCCCGTCATCGCCGTACCGACGTCGGTGGGCTACGGTGCCAGCTTCCACGGCCTCTCTGCGCTCCTGACGATGATCAATTCCTGCGCGAACGGCATCGTCACCGTCAATATCGACAATGGCTTCGGCGCCGGCTATGTTGCGACACAGATCAACCGATTGGCAGAAATGGGAAGGATTTGAAAGTAACCATATCGCCATATTTCGGGTTACCCCGTGGGGCATGCTGCCCCTTGATTGCGTTTGAAAGCTTCGCTAGAATGAGAAATTAGAAATGAGAAATGCGAAATGGTGGTGCGGCGCAAAAAGCAGAAGCGCCGCGGAGTATAAATAGGGAGATGCCCATTTGAGACTAGGAGACTTTAGAAGTCAGCTGTTAGACGTCTGATGTCTAATGTCTAATGTCTAATGTCTAATGTCTAATGTCTTCCAGTCTTTTAGTCTAATCCCTAATCCCTAGTCACCAGTCACTCCTGATTCCAACCAATAATCAACAACCAACAAGGAGAAACCAAAATGGGAAAAACATTATACCTTGAAACTTCTTCCGGTATCAGCGGAGATATGTTCGTCGCAGCGATGATCGACCTCGGCGCAGACTCCGAAGCGCTGGAACGCGCGCTGAATTCCATCCCCGCGGACGGCTTCATGGTGGAGATTTCCAGTGTCAAGAAATCCGGCATTGCGTGCTGTGATTTCAATGTCATTCTGGATGAAGCCCATGAAAATCATGACCATGATATGGCGTATCTTTATGGCCCGGCACCGGTCAGCTCGGCAGCTCCGCAGGAAGAAGCGCATCATTGCCACTGCCACGAGGACGAGGAAGCGCATCACTGCCATTGCCATGAAGACGAAGAAGCGCATCACTGCCACGGATGCGAGGACGAGGAAGCGCATCACTGTCACTGCCACGAGGAAGGGTATCATTGCCATTGCCATGAGGAAGAGGAAACGCACCACTGCCACTGCCACGAGGACGAGGAGCCTCATCATCACCATGATCATGAGCATCATCACCACCACGGACGCCATCTGGCAGAGATCTTAGACATCATCGCTGCGACAGACATGACCGACTCGGCGAAAGCACTGGCGGGCAAGATGTTCCACATCGTAGCGGAAGCAGAGTCTCTCGCCCATCACATGCCGCTGGAAGAGGTGCATTTCCATGAAGTCGGTGCCATCGACTCCATCGTAGATATCATTGCCGCGGCGGTTACTTTTGACAGTCTGGGGATCACGGATGTTATCATCCCCTGCCTCACCGAGGGTACCGGCACCGTCCGCTGCCAGCACGGCGTGCTGCCCGTCCCCGTTCCGGCGACCATGAATATCATCGAAGCCTACGATATGCCGCTCACCATCATGGAGGCGAAGGGGGAATACGTCACACCGACCGGTGCAGCCATTGCGGCTGCCATCTGCACGACGCACCAGCTGCCAAAAGCCTTCCGCATCGTGCGTACAGGTCTTGGTGCGGGCAAGAGAGCCTACACCGAGCGCACGAATATCCTCCGCGCATACCTCATCGAAGGGAATGCCATGGAAGAGGGCAAGGATGAGATCGTAAAGCTCGAGACCGACATCGACGACAGCACCGGCGAAGCACTCGGCTACACCATCGACCGTCTCATGCAGGCAGGCGCGCTCGACGTCCACTACAGCCCGGTCTACATGAAGAAGAACCGCCCCGCGTGGGAGCTTACCGTGATCTGTAAGAAGAGCAAGATGGAAGAAATCGAAGACATCATCTTCAAAGAAACGACGACCATCGGCATCCGTGAATTTCCGAGCGTCATGCGCTCCATCCTTCGCCGCAACCAGAAGCGGGTGGAAACGCCCTTCGGCTTCGCGGAGGTGAAGGAAGTCGCCCTCCCCGGGGAACGGCGCTTCTACCCCGAGTATGAATCCGTGAAGGCCATCGCAGAAAAAGAACACCTGCCCTTTGCGGAGGTATATCATCTCGTGAAGGCGCTGGCGGAACAAAACGAGTAGTGGCTGGGGACTAGTGGCTAGTGACTGGTGACTAGAGACTAAAAGACTAAGAGAATAAGAGACTAAGAGACTTCAGACTTGTTTGTCGTCATTTCGAGCGAAGCGAGAAATCTTCCTTGCAGACCGATAAACGATGCATGTGTGAAAGTGGGGATGAGTAGCTAGGGATGAGTGACTAGTGACTTGTGACTAGTGGCTTGAATACTATTTTCGGGCATCGCCCCGTTTCGTCATCCTGAGCGGCGAGAAACGTCGTATGTGAGATAACGAATGCCAGAACAGCTGCGACCTGAGCCCTCGATCTCGGCGAAGCCGTCACCTTCATTCCTCATTCCTCATTCGAGCAAAGCTTTCATTCACAATCAGTGGACGAGCCGCCCCACGGGCTAACCCTTGAACCCTCTCCCTCTCATATATTACAATGACCATAGCAACACGATTTCAACAGAAAAGAGCACATACATGGACAGCAATCACGACTTTAGCCACTTTACGATCGCCGTCATCGGCCTTGGACTGATGGGCGGCTCCTTTGCCAAACGCTTCAAGGCCATCGGCAGCCGCGTCATCGGGATCAATCGCACGGCAAGTGTCGCGCAGGAAGCGCTTCGGATGGGGATCGTGGATTCGATCTCCGAAGAGGATCTGAAAGACGCAGACATCGTCATTTTCTGCACACCGGAAAAGGGGACGATGGCATTCATTGAAAAGAAGATCGGACTTCTGAAGAAGGATGCCGTGCTGACAGACATCGCCGGCGTGAAGAATGATTTCGCTGAAAAACTTCAGGCAAAGCTCCCGGAGGGAATGGATTTCATCAGCGGACATCCGATGTGCGGGCATGAAGGCGCAGGACTCTCGCAGTCAGACGCAGATATTTTCCTCGGCGCGAACTACGTCATCATTCCGCAGGCGGGAAACAGCGCCTCGCACATCACGCTCATCGAGGAGATGGCGCGCGCTCTCGGCTGCCGGCATGTGCCGAAGGTGACAGCCGATGCGCATGACCGTGCGATCGCTTACACGAGCGACCTCACGCATGTCATCGCGACGGCGCTCATCCAAAGCAAGTCCTATAATAAAGAGACGAAGTATTTCATGGGCGGATCTTTCCGTGATGAGACGCGCGTGGCGGATATCAACGGCCGTCTGTGGACATCGCTTTTCCTGTCGAACCGCGAGAAGCTGCTGGATGAGATCGACCGCTTCAGCGAGAAGCTGCAGGTGCTCAGGGATGCGATCGAGAGAGAGGACAGCGAGGAAATGGAGGCTTTTCTGAATGAGGCAGGCAGACGAAGGAGGGAACTCATGCATGAAGACAGTGAAGGTTGATCTGGGAAGTGATTCGTATCGGATCGAGATCGGGCGCGGTCTTCTTTCGAGCGTCGGTGAAAAGCTGAGGCAGCTGACGAAGGCGGAGAAGATCGCCGTCGTGACGGATGATCATGTGCGCCGCATCTATGGAGAAAGGATCAGAGAGATCCTAAAGGGAGCCGGCTTTGATGTGAAGGTGATCGCCATACCGGCAGGGGAAGCCAGCAAGAATCTTCGTGTCTTCGGTGACGTGCTGGAGGCGCTTGCCGGCTTTGATATGTCAAGAAGCGATGCGCTCGTGACACTCTCCGGCGGCGTTCCGGGAGATCTCGGGGGATTTGCCGCTGCCTCCTACATGAGAGGCATTGATTTCTTCCAGATCCCGACCACCATTCTGGCGCAGATCGACAGCTCTGTCGGCGGCAAGGTCGCTGTCGACCTTCGAAGCGGGAAGAATCTGGCGGGCGCTTTTTATCAGCCCAAGGGCGTTTTCATCGATCCGGACCTGCTCTCCACCCTGCCGACCCGCTACGTGCATGATGGCCTGGCCGAAGCGGTGAAGTACGGATGCATCGGTGACCGTGAGCTTTTCGAGCTCTTCGAGTCCATTGAGACAAAGGAGGATCTGGAGAAGAATATCGAGGAGATCATCCTGCGGAGCGTCCTGCAAAAGACGAAATTCGTAGAGGAAGACCAGTACGACAATGGCAGCCGGCAGATGCTGAATTTCGGTCATACCATCGGGCATGCCATCGAGCGTTACTTCCATTACAGCACCTACACCCACGGCGAAGGCGTCGCGATCGGCATGAGTCTCCTCTCCGCGCAGAGTGAAAAGCTCGGCTATACAGAGCGCGGATGCACCGACCGCCTGCGCGCCGTCCTGAAGAAGCTCGCTCTTCCGACCGCCATCGGCGTCCCAGCGGAGGAGCTCATCCCGCATGTGCTGCATGATAAGAAACGCCGCGGTAAAGAAATCACCTTAGTCGTCATGAAAGAAATCGGACGCGCTGAACTTGTCAAAGTCCCGACAGAAGATCTCGCCGGCTGGATCGTGACGGAATAGAAGAAGGGGTGCAGGGTTAGCCCATGGGCGTGCCGCCCTTTGATTGCGTGTGAAAGCTCTACTCGCCAGTTAGGAGTGAGGAGTTAGGAGTGAGGAGTGGTGGTGCGGCGCA
>UQRR01000047.1 GCA_900543455.1 uncultured Dialister sp. | reverse complement strand
TTGCCTTCGGCACTTCCCCCGAAGGGGGAAGCAAGACGTTACGTAGCTAACGATTTCCTTAACTTAATAGCATTGCTCATCAAAGAGCCCCGGATCACCTTCTGTCCCCCTCCCCCAAGACCATGCACTCATTCCTCAAATTCCGAAAGGAGACCTCCTCTTGTCCAATACATCCTTTTTTGAAAGTGAATTGTTTTCCGAACTGACAGAAGACCTGCACCAGTCTTCGCGTTTTACAGCGACGTACCGCATCGCAGCTCCCACCTATGAAGAAGCGAAGAAGATCGCCTTTGCTATCGCCGTCGAGCAGACGATCGAGTGTCCTTACGAGCTGGTAGACGACACTCCAATCGCTGACACCATCGTCGGCCAGATCGAAGATCTGAAAAAGGCGGAATCCGGCGCATACTATGCGACGATCTCTTATGAGCCGGAGGCTGTCGGTGATGAGATGGCCGAGCTCCTCAATATGCTTTTCGGAAATACGAGCCTGCAGCCCGGTGTCCGCCTCATGTCCTTCGAGCTGCCCGAGACCATGTACAACAATTACCCGGGCCCGCGCTTCGGCAGAAGCGGTCTTCGCGACCTCTGCGGCGTGCCGCGCGGTCCGATCTTCATGTCAGCCATCAAGCCGCTGGGCAAGTCTCCGAAAGAACTGGCAAAAATGGTCTATGACCTCGCACTCGGCGGCTGCCCCATCATCAAGGATGACCACAGCCTCATGGACCAACACTATGCCCCTTTCAAAGAACGTGTCCTCCAGTGCGTCATGGCGCTCGCGGATGCCAAAGAAAAAACCGGCAGGAAAAGCATGTACATCGCGAACTGTACCACAGATGGCCTGGGCTTTCTGGAGCGTGCGTATCAGGCCAAGGAAATCGGGGCCGACGGCATCATGGCCGCCCCTGCCATCACCGGCTTCACCATGATTCGTGACCTTGCACGGGATCCGGACTTCGGCCTGCCGATTTTCCTGCACCCCTGCTTCTCCGGTCCGCAGGTCCTCTCGCAGGATGCGGGCATTTCTCCCTTCTGCTACTATGGCCAGCTCTCCCGCCTCGCCGGCGCGGATGCGGTCATCTTCACCAGCTTCGGCGGCCGCTTCTCCTTCTCGCAGGATACCTGCCAGAAGATCGCGGAAGGCACCGAGTCGAAGATGGCAGACCTTCGAGCAAACTTCCCTGTCCCCTCCGGCGGCATGCGCTGGCAGCTCTTCAAGGAAATGGTCCGCGTCTACGGCCCCGATACCATCTTCCTCGTAGGCGGCGCACTTCAGACCGAAGGCCCCGACCTCACAGCCAATACCCGCTTCTTCCTTGAAAAACTCGCGGAAGCGGTGGGAGAGAAGTGATTGGTGATTGGTGACTCGTGACTGGTGACTCGTGACTAGTGACTCGTGACTAGTGACTAGGGATTAGGGATTAGGGATGCAGCATATTCTTGGCTCCCCATCGGGGGAACTGCCCGAAGGGCTGAGGGGGCAGCATTACGGTATATCCAACATTGTTCGATAGCCGCTGGCATGCCCCTATTGCCTTCGGCACTTCCCCCGAAGGGGGAAGCAAGGCGCTACGTAACTAACGATTTTCTTAACTTAATAGCATTGCCCAACTGAGCAGCCCCTTGAAGAAGGGGCGCGCCGAAGGCGCAGGATAGAGTGCCCCGCAGGGGCACAATTCACCGTAGCGGTATATCGATCATTTGCACTGACCCTGTTACCTGCCATCCCATATCTTCATTTACCATTCCTCATTTAAGAAAACGCTGATTCAATCGCAGAGTCAGATTCTACAAGAATTTTTAGGCATAGCTTCGTCATAGCCTTCCTTACATAGCTCGCTATTCGCGTCAGGTTATTCCTTGCTATGCATAAAAAAGCAAGAGTAAAATCTGACAACGATTGAATCCGTGTTTCCTTAAAAAATGGCGATGTGAAATAACGATCATCTCATTTTCGCGTTCCATCTGCCGCGGGGGGGGACTTGCAGCTCTCATAGGCGTGACCAGGAAACCTTATCCCAGCTGTCTTTCATGCCATAGTCACCCTATCCGCCCCTTTCGGGCACCTTCCCCTAGAGGGGAAGGCTGCGATACGAGAATACCATCCTCTAAAAAAAGGCGGCGAAGCCGCCACCTTAACCCTGAACCTTGAACCCTGAACCTTGAACCCTGAACCTTGAACCTTGAACCTTGAACCCTGAACCAAATGAAAGCAAAGTAAAAAGGAGCTGTGAAGAAATGCGGATTCATTTCTTCACAGCTCCTTTTTTTATTTCCGTCCCTTCCACGCAAGGACACAGGATAGGACAAAAGCCACAGCGAGCATGACAGAAAAGAGATGAAGCGTCGCTGCATAGCCCCCCGTCGTTTCCTTCATGAAAGAAAGGAGAAGCGGACCGGCGACACCTGCCATGCCCCAGGCGGTCAGGATAGAGCCATGGATGGAGGCGAGCTGCTTCACACCGAAGAGATCGGATAGGAAGGCAGGCATGCAGGAGAAGCCGCCGCCGTAGCAGGAGATCACGGCGAGTACCAGTATCTCGAAGAGAAGCGCATCACTGACATGGGCAAGTGCATAAAAAGCGAAGACCTCGAACGCAAAGAAGATCATGTAGGTCACGCCGCGGCCGATCCAGTCGGAGACGGATGCCCAAAGGATACGTCCCGCGCCATTCACGATACCGATGATACCGACAAGGGAGGCTGCCTCGGCCGCGCTCATGCCGATGATCTCCTGCGCCATGGGCGAAGCCACGGCCAGAAGGCCGATACCGCAGGTGATATTCGTGAAGAAGATCCACCACAGCACATACCATTTCCATGTGTGCATGGCTTCTTTGCGCGTGAGACCTTTGACCGCAGCTGTCTTTTTCCCATCCTTTCGGATTTCTTCCTCAAGCACCTCTTCCAAAAGCATCGGGATCTCGCCCTTCTTCGGCGCACGGATGTAGGAAGCGGAAAGGATCATGACCAGCGCATAGGCAGCCGCAAGGATGAGGAAATTCTCCGTGAGTCCGAAGCGGTCGACGAGATAGCGCATGGCTGGGCCCGCGATGAGCGCAGCAAAGCCGAACCCCATGATCGCCAGCCCCGTCGCAAAGCCGCGATGCCGCGGAAACCATTTCACAAGCGTAGAGACCGGCGTGATATAGCCCGTGCCAAGGCCAATGCCCCCGATGGCTCCGTAGAAGAGGTAGAGGAGCGCGGCCGACTGCAAGTGGACCGCCGCCGCTGTCCCAAGGAGTCCCGTGCTGAAAAAGACAGCGGAGACCATCCCGCTCCGGGACGGCCCCAGCCGCTCGACCAGAGGGCCTAAGAAGCCTGCGGAAAGCCCCAGAAACAGGATCGCGATCGAGAAAGCCCAGGTGGCCCAAGAAAGCGAGAGCCCCATCGTCTCCATCACAGGGCGCGTCAGGACGCTCCATGCATACACACTTCCGATAGACATGTGGATCCCCACGGCCGCCAGAGCCGTGAGCCAGCGATTTCTTTTCATCAAAAAATCCCTCCATTTTTGAAATGAAGGGAAATCTGCACGCTCCCGTTCCTGCGATGCCATTTAGCAGGCATCGCAGGGAAACGAAAACCGCCTGAGCAGATTTCCCTGCCCAGACGGTCGGCTTTTTTTCATGAGGCCCGCAGTCCACGTGGTTCATTCCACCTATTTCCGTCAGTTCCGCAGCTCATCTATATTGTATATCTAGCCTAGCATGGATACGAGAGATTGTCAATGGGAAGCATCCCCCAAAAACATCTTCTCCCTCCGATCGGACGGGCGTGCACGGAACATGCCCTGCCAATGCCATTTGTCAGTTTCTTATTTTTTAATGAAAACCGCCCTCCAGATCCTCATCATCCTCCATGCATCATATGCATGGGATACCTGCCTTTTCCTCTTTTTGTTTGCTAATTGCGCAATACAAATTGTACGGTATGATATTATTTATATGTCATAATGCCTAATTTTATCGAAAAATTCGCAGATTCTCCGTATCCCCATACCCCCTATAGGTATCTTCACATGTTTCATTCAGTATTTATTGTCATGTATAAATATTTGTACTAATTATTTGTTTACCTGTTATAATTTATATGATATAATTTGTAAGAAGTTGTAAGGAACAGCTAAATAATAAGAATACGACCTCATGTTCTGCCGCTTCTACCTTATTCTTTTTAAAGAGTAACCTGGGAAACCACTCTTCATCTGTTATCATTAAGCCAACAAGGTCCCCTTCCCGACCTTGTTTTTTGATGCCTTTTTTCAAGAGCCATCGAAAGTGACGGGTTCGTAAGAGCCGGCGAAGAGCTCTCTCCTCGCCGCCGCGTGAGACAGCGAAAAGCGGCTCTACCGTCACATCGGCAGGGGAAAGACACAGATGATAAAATCCCAGTCTTTATACCATTTTATATTATCAAGAAATTGGAGATGATGAGTTTGTCAATGAAGCAGCTTGGGATGCGATTGGGCGAGATGGTTCTCGTCTTGATCGGCATCAGCTTCATTACCTTCTGTCTGATCATGCTCGCTCCGGGTGACCCCGTTAGGCAGATGATCGCCGGTAATGAAGATATTATTGTTAGTCAGGTAGAGATCGACGCACTCCGCCATGAACTGGGTCTGGATAAGCCGTTCCTTCTGCAGTACCTGGACTGGCTCGGCAGAGTCGTACAGGGTAATTTTGGTTTCTCCTTCATGATGAAGAAGCCGGTCATTGATGCAGTCATGGAAGCCCTCCCTGCATCCGTCATTCTGGCGCTGGCCTCCTCCCTCTTCATGCTGGTCTTCTCCATTCCGCTCGGCATTTATACCGCTGTCAAGCAGAATACCTGGTTTGACTACCTCGTCCGCGGCTGCACCTTTGCCGGTGTCTCCGTCCCGAACTTCTGGATGGGTCTCATGCTCCTTTGGATCTTCGCGCTGAAGCTTTCCCTCTTCCCGATCGTCGGTGGTTCGATTTCCCTCGAAAATCTGATCCTGCCGATGTGCACCCTGGGCATCGTCATGGCATCGAAATACACCCGTCAGGTCCGTGCCACGGTGCTCGAAGAACTGCATCAGGACTACGTCATGGGCGCACGTGCCCGCGGCCTCTCGGAAAGCCACATCCTCTGGCGTGAAGTCCTGCCGAACGCCCTCCTCCCGCTGGTCACCCTCTTCGGTCTGGCCTTCGGCTCTCTTCTGGGCGGTGCCGCTGTCGTAGAAATCGTATTTTCCTGGCCGGGTCTGGGCTACATGGTCGTACAGGCCATCACCTACCGTGACTTCCAGACCGTACAGGCCATCGTTCTCTGGATCGCTTTCATGTACATGATGATCAACCTCATCGTCGACCTGTCCTACAACCGTCTCGATCCAAGACTCAGAAAGGGAGGTCACTGATATGGAAAGCTTAGTCAAAGGCTTCAAAGAAAATAAAGCCTTCCGCTTCACCTCTCTTCTGGTCGTCCTTCTTCTGGCGATCACATTCCTTGCTCCTGTCATCGCTCCTTATGACCCGCTCTCCGCTGTCATGAAGGATGCGAACCAGGCACCGTCTGCGGCGCATCTCTTCGGCACAGACAAGCTCGGACGTGACGTACTCTCCCGTATCCTCTACGGCGCGAGCTACTCCCTGACCTCCGTCATCGCCCTCGTCGCCTGCATCTTCGTCGTAGGCACCACGATGGGCATCATTTCCGGATACTTCGGCGGCATCGTCGATATCGTCATCATGCGTATCGCTGATATGATGATCTCCTTCCCGGGCGTCATCCTTGCGATCGCCATCGCCGGTATCATGGGCGGCTCCCTCGTCAATGCGATGATCGCACTGACTGCGGTCACATGGACCAAGTATGCCCGCCTCTCCCGTTCCATGGTCCTCAAGATCAAGCGCCGTGAATTCGTCGATGCGGCTGTCGTATCCGGCGGTTCCGCAGTGCATATCCTCTGGATCCACATCCTTCCAAACATTCTCCCGCTCATGGTCATCACCGCGGCTGCTGATATCGGCGCCATGATGATGGAGCTTGCCGGACTCTCCTTCCTCGGCTTCGGCAGCCAGCCGCCGGCTCCGGAATGGGGCCTCATGCTGAATGAAGGCCGTCAGCAGCTCCAGACAGCTCCATGGCTGATGTTCTTCCCGGGTCTCTCCATCTTCATCACCGTCGTCGTCTTCAACCTGTGGGGCGACTCCCTCCGCGATGTCCTTGACCCGAGAAATGAAGGATAAGGTTCAAGGTTCAGGGTTAGCCTGTAGGGCGATGCCCGAAAGTGGTATGTAAGTCCCTAGTCCCTAATCCCTAGCCACAAGACACTTGTCACTAAGCACTAACTCATGTTTATTCTCATTATTTTTTTATATCATTTACCCGAAAGGAAGCGTACACGATGAAATCTATTTACAAAAAAGGTGCCCTCTTTGCAGCAGCTGCTCTCATGGCTTTTGGTCTTTCCGGCTGCGGCGGTGACTCCGGCAATGCCTCCAAAGGTCCGAAGGACACCCTGACTGTCGGCGTTACGAACTTCGCAGACAGCCTCGAACCGACCGACAACTACTTCGGCTGGCAGGTCATGCGTTACGGCATCGGTGAATGTCTCGTTCACTTCGATGACAAGATGAATGCAGAACCATGGGTCGCTGAAAGCTGGAAAGTCTCTGACGACAAGATGTCCTGGACCTTCAAGATCAAAGACATTAAATTCTCCAACGGCACCCCGGTCACCGGCGAAGCTGTCAAGAAATCCATTGAACGTACCTTCGCAAAAGCACCGCGTGCGAAAGCGATGTTCGAACTCGACCACATCACCGCTGACGGCCAGAACGTCACCATTTACACCAAGAAGCCGGTCGCTACCCTCCCGGGCATGCTTGGCGATCCGCTCTTCATCATCGTCGATGTCGCTTCCGACGGCAAAGTAGACTTTGCAAAACAGGGTCCGGTCTGCACCGGTCCATACATGGTCAAGTCCTTCTCCAAAGCAAAGACCGAACTCGATGCAAACCCGAACTATTACGCAGCTGTTCCATTCAAGCACACCATCGTCAACACCATCGACGACCCGAATACCCGTGCTATGGCTCTGCAGAAGGGTGAGATCGATGTGGCTGTCAACGTAGCACCTGGCGACATGCAGCTCTTCTCCGACCAGAAGAAATTCACCACCTCCACCATTTCCTCCATCCGTGACGTACTCGCCCGCCTCTCCGTGAAAGAAGGCAAGCCGCTCGCTGATAAGAAAGTCCGTCAGGCACTGATCCAGTCCCTCGACCGCGACACCTACTGCAAGGTCCTCCTGAAAGACACCTTCACTCCTGGCGGCCCGCTCCTTCCGCCGTCCCTTGACTTCGGCTTCGATGAACTCAGCAAATCCTATCCGGATAAGACCAATGTAGAAAATGCAAAGAAACTCCTCGAAGAAGCAGGCTGGAAAGATACCGACGGCGATGGCTATGTCGACAAAGACGGCAAGCCGCTCGAACTCGACTTCATCTTCTACTCCGGCCGTGCAGAACTCCCGCTCTTCGCAGAAGCTACCCAGTCTGACGCTAAGAAAGTCGGCATCAAAGTCAACCTGAAGAACGTCGACTACAACGTCCTCGACGGCATCGGCACCCGCGGCGAATATGACCTCCTGATCTCCAACGTTCTCTCCGAACAGGCAGGCGATCCGGAAGTCTTCATCAACATGTACTGGAAGACCAACACCAACGGCTCCAACCCGCAGAACGGCTCCGGCTACTCCAACCCGGAATACGATGCACTCTCCGATCAGCTGGCTTCCGAATTCGACCCAGCTAAGCGTAGAGACATCATCATCAAGATGGAGAAGATCATCCAGGATGACGCTGCGACCCTCGTCTTCGGCTACCCGCAGACCAATATGATTTCCAGCAAAGCCGTAGAACATGCGGACATCAAACCGTGCGACTACTACTGGATCACCAAGGACATCACTCCGGCAAAATAATTTGTTTAGCCAGCAGTTTGCTCTAAGCAGTAGGCGGCCAGCCATTTGCGGTTTGCTGCCTACTGCTTACTGCTTACTATTTTTACAAGGAGACTTTCATGCTATTAGAAGTCAAAAACCTGGGAATTGCCTACGGCGACAAGCCCCCCATCGTTCAGGGCGTCACATTCAACCTGGATGAGGGCGAGATTCTTGCCATCGTCGGCGAATCCGGCTCAGGGAAAACCACCGTCATCCGTGCTATCCAGCACGTCCTGCCCGGCGGCGGTCATATAGCGGAAGGTCAGGTCATTCTTGAAGGCGAAGATACCCAGAAGCAGACTCCTGAAATGCATCGCGCACTCTGTGGCACAGACGTCTCCATGATTTTCCAGGACAGCGGCGCTATGATGAATCCGATCCGCACCATCGGCACCGAATTCCGTGAATTCCTCGCCGTCCATGGCATCAAGGACGACAAGGAAGCCCATGACCTGATGATTTCCATGATCGAAATGGTGCGCCTTCCGAACCCGGAGCACATCCTGAAATGCTATCCCTACGAGCTTTCCGGCGGTATGCGCCAGCGCGTCGGCATCGCTATGGCGATGGCCATGAAGCCTAAGCTCCTCTTGGCCGATGAACCGACCTCCGCTCTGGACGTCACAAACCAAGCCATCATCGTCAAAGAAATGATGAATGTCCGTGACAAGATGAATACCGCTATCATCATCGTCACCCATAACATGGGCGTATCCTGCTACATGGCGGACTACATCATGGTCATGAAGAAAGGCCGCGTCGTCGAATACGGCAAGGCAGAAGACGTCATTTATCACCCGAAGGAAGAATACACCCGTATGCTCCTTGCGGCTGTTCCAAAGATGGGAGGCGAAGACGCATGAAAAACTACGGAGAAGAAATCCTCCAGATGGTCGATATCTGCAAGGTCTTCGACCTCGGTGACGGTAAGAAGCTCCATGCCGCTGAAAACGTCAATGTCACCATCCACAAGGGTGAGACCGTCGGTATCGTCGGGGAATCCGGCTCCGGCAAGTCCACCCTTGCCAAGATGCTGACCCGTCTTTACCCCATGACCAGCGGGAAAATCATTTTCCACGGCAAAGACATCACAGATCTCAAAGGCGAAGCCCTCCGCCAGCACCGCAAATCCATCCAGATGGTCTTTCAGGACCCCTCCACCGCTTTCAATCCGAAGCAGCGCGTCAAGGAGATCATCTGTGAACCGCTCGAAAACTTCGGCATGATCGATAAAAAGGATGTCGAAGCCAAGGCGAAGGAAATGCTTCGTCTGGTCGATCTTCCCGAAGATTTCGCCGATCGCTATCCGAACAACATGTCCGGCGGCCAGCGCCAGCGTATCGCTATCGCACGTGCTCTGGTCCTTGAGCCGGAGATCATCGTCTGCGACGAAGCCACCTCTGCTCTCGACGTATCCGTCCAGAAGACAGTCCTCGATCTGCTGAATCGTCTGCAGAAAGAGACCCACGTGGCCTACATGTTCATCTGCCATGACCTTGCTCTCGCAAACAGCTTCTGCGACAACATCGTCATCATGCAGCATGGCAAGGTCGTAGAAAAGATCCATGACCTCAGAGAAGCGAAGGATCCATACTCCAAGAAGCTCCTTGCTTCCGTCTTCACCATCGAAGAAGGAAAGAACAAGGTCCTTCCTGACGAGCTCTTCAACTAATCTCTGCATCATAAAACCGCCAGCCTTTCGGCTGGCGGTTTTTGATTGATGGGCTGGGGACTAGTAACTGGTGACTAGTGACTGGGGACTAGTATTGCAATTTGTCAACTTTGGGACTTAGTGAGAAGTATGAATCCTTATCTTTTCGCTATTTCACTGTCCCGCTCGCCAGACGCATTCCTTCTTCATCATTGGCAAAGAGATGATTCCTATCAGAAGAAATCCGGATCTTCACCCTCTGATTCATCTGGAAATCCACATCGCCAAAGACGACGGAGGTCAAAAGGAAGCCGCCCACATCCAGCTTCACAACGGTTTCCATACCGCTCGGAAGGGCAGAGTAGACTTTCGCCTCAATAGTGCCCGACGGATCGATGGTGACATGCTCAGGTCGGATGCCTAGGAGCAGCTTATCTCCTGTTTTCGTCTGGACAGCCTCACGCGCCGCGAAAGTCAGGGTGTGTGCGCCCAGCGCGAGCACGAGCTCTTTCTCTCCTGCCTCGCGCACGTTGACGGGTACGAGGTTGATATTCGGATTTCCAATAAAGTCTGCAACGAACGCATTGGCCGGCTCTTTATAAATGGTAAGCGGCGGCGCGTACTGCTGAAGGACGCCCTTCTTCATGAGGGAAATCTTCGTCGCAAGCGTCATCGCTTCGAGCTGGTCATGGGTGACATAGACGAAGGTCGAGTCTGTTTCCATATGAAGGCGCTTCAGCTCGGAGCGCATCTCCATACGGAGCTTCGCATCCAGATTCGAGAGCGGTTCATCCATGAGGAGGATGCGCGGACCGGTCGAAAGCGTGCGTGCGATGGCGACGCGCTGCTGCTGCCCGCCAGATAGCTCAGCTGGGTAGCGGTCGCTGTATTCCTTGATTTTCAACATATCCATCAGCTCATCCGCTCGAGCTTTGATTTTCGACTTATCCCACTTCAGATTTTCCAGACCAAAGGTGATATTCTGATACACTGTCATGTGCGGCCAGAGGGCGTAGTTCTGAAAAAGGAAACCGACGCCGCGCTTTTCCGGTGCGACATTGATCCCTTTCTCTGATGAGAAGACCACTCTTCCATCAATGGAAATTTCGCCACTCGTCGGCGTCTCGAGACCCGCGATCATGCGGAGCGTGGTCGTCTTTCCGCAGCCGGATGGTCCAAGTAGTGTGATAAACGCACGGTCATCGATGGACAGATTCAGATGGTCCACCGCAGCGGAAGATCCGTACATTTTTGTGATATCTTTTAATATAATTTCAGGCATAGAAGTACCTCATGTGATTTGTTAGTGAATGTGCGACTCGCGCTCCGTGACGTAAGGGAGCGCTGATTATATATCATTTTCGGGCATCGCCACTATCTATACTCCGCAGCGAAGCCGCTACCAACCTTCCTCATCGATTCATCCGATCCCCTTATCGATCGAGGCGCCGGTGAGTTTGTTAATGACCCAGTTCGAGAGAAGGACGACGAGGACGATCAGGAGGTTGATCGCATTCGCGTACTGATTCCAGCCTTTTTCGTTATACTGGAAGAGCATGGTCGTCAGGACAGCAGTCGATGGGGAAATCAGCAGGATGAAGAGCGAAAGTTCTCGCATGCAGGAAATATAGGGCAGGAGATAGCCGGAGAGGATGCTGGTCTTCTGGATCGGGATGATAATGCGGATCATGCGTTTCCACCAGCTGATTCCCATGATGATACCGGCTTCTTCGATTTCATTTCCGAGCTGCAGCATAGAATTCACGCCCGCCCGGGACGCGAAGGGCAGGTATTTCACCGTACCGATGAGAGCGAGGATCGCGAAGGTGCCATACAGCGCCGGAATCGGGCCGTGGCGGGTGCTGAACATGGAAAGGTAAATCGCACCAAAAGCCATGCTCGGGATAAGGTACGGGAAGAAGGTCAGATGATTCACAGCCGCCGAGAGCCAGCTGCCTTTCTTCCGTACAATAGCATAGCCCGCAAGAAGCCCGATGGTTCCTGTCAGGAATGCACAAACGACGGACAGCAGGAAGCTGTTCAGAAGGCCATTGTAAATGCTGTGATTCTTCAGGATACCCGGCTCGCCATTTGCGATGTCAGTCGCTCCGTCTCCGATCCAAAAGACAGTGCTGAAGTTGCTCAGCGAATAATTCCCAGGCTCAACGATGAAAGACTCTACCGCAAAGGTGATGAGCGGGACGACAGTCACGCACACGAGGAGAAGGGCAAGCAGGAGAGAAATCGGCAGGCGCAGACCGCGAAGCGGGATGAGCGAGACATTGGCGCTCTTGCCGGTGATGGTGGTATAGGATTTCCTTCCACTCAACACTTTCTGGTTCACCATCATGATAGCGACACCGATCAGGATGAGAATCAGCGCCATCACATAGCCATAGCCAGGATTCAGCCCCTGCAGTGTGCGATAGAGCTGCGTCGTCAGCACGTGGTAGCGCACGGGCGCTCCCAGGAAGGCGGGCACCGCGAAAGCACTCATCGAGCTGGAAAAGGCCAGCAGGAAGGTCGAGAGCAGCGCCGGCTTCACCATCGGAAGCGTGATGCGTTTCATGATCTGCCAGCGGGATGCGTGCAGGAGCTGCGCCGCTTCTTCGAGGCTCGCATCCATGTGTTTCAGGATGCCGCCGATCAGGATGTAGGCGAAGGGCGCATAGTGGAGGCCCTGCACAATGGAAATCGGGAAAAAGCCATAGGCGAACCAGTTCGGTGTCGGGATACCGGTCAAAACCGTAAAGAGCCCAGGCACACCACCCACGAGAGAATTTCTGAAAAAGTTCAGCCACGCGAGCGCCAGCGTCCACGATGGCATGATGTAAGGCACGACGAAGAGCGCCGAGAGGAAGGGCTTATACTTGATATCTGTCCGCGTGATGAGCCATGCCATGCCGCCGCCGAAGAAAATGGCGATTGCGCAGGTCGAAAGCGAGATGAGCACGGTATTCCAGAGCGGTTTGTAGAAAATGCTCATGCTCGTCGTGCCGTCCAGAAGCACTTTCGTCCAGTGATAGTCCGTGAAATCCCCGGCATGCGAGCCGCGGATACGCATCACTTCCGAGGAGTGCACCGTCACCGTGTCGAGCACGATGGAGAGCAGCGGCAGAAACGTCAAAAGGATCAGCGCTGCAAACAGCAGCACCAGGATGACGTTGTACGGTTTGCGGAAAAACATCCGCAGTTTCATAGAAAAAGTCATAACATGTTTCCTTGGTTGATAGTTATAGGGAGTGGCTAGGAATTTAGGAAACGCCGATTCAATCGCAGAATCTCATCCACAATCAAGGGATGATGCGCCCCATAGACGACCCCTGCCTCCCCAAAAAGCAAATCAGCAGACAGCACGCTGCCGTCTGCTGATTGTAAAAAGCTACATCAGTTTGCTCAGGAATTCTTCGACCTCAGCGCGATGTTCGAAGATGTACTGCGGATCATCGCCGACCATGATCTTCTTCCATTCAGCGAGCGGCTTGTCACCCTTAGCGACCGGGATCGAAGTATTGCCGGAGTAGGTCCCCATATCATGCGACCAGCTCTGGAAGCCTTCCTCGGTCAAAAGGAACTGGGTGAAGAGTTTCGCCGCTGCCGGGTGCTTGGCATCCTTCACAAGCAGCACGTATTCCGGATAGTAGAAGCCACAGAACGGCACCACATTATCCGCTGCTGCTGCTGCGAGGTTCTTCTTTTCCGCGTAGCGGAGCTTCGAGTAGTTGAGAAGACCGACGCCATTCATATCCTGCCCTTTGACGCCGATGGATTCCGTCATGGACGTATCGGAGGAACCCATGATAAGACCATTCGAGAAGGCCATCTTGATCCATTCGTAGCCTGCATTCGGCGTGGTGAGCTCCAGTTTCTTCTTGTACTGCTCTTCATAGGATTTTGCCAGCTGATCCGCCACTTCCGGCTTCGTCAGCATGGTGAGGAAATTCGCATTGATGCCTTCCTGCATCGGACTCTTGAAGAAGAATTTGCCCTTCATGGACGGTTCAGTGAGCTGCCAGATATTCGTGATCGGAGCCGCTTTTCCATTTTCGTTGTTGTAGACCAGGACTTTGTTCATATAGGCGAAGACGAGCGGTGTCTGGTTCTCCGCCGGGATCTTGTCTTTGAGGTCGGCCGGAATGTAGTTCTGGAGATAACCCTGCGCGATGAGCTCTCCGTATACACGGCCGGAGTCCTGCGCGATGACCATATCTGCGCCATTCGCATTCGCTTTTGCTTCGGTGGAAATCTTGTCAATCAGCTCGAAGTCTTTCATGTTGCTGGCTTCCACCTTGATCCCGTATTTCTTTTCAAATGCAGCCCCTGCCTTGGATACGCGGCTGGTGATGGAGTAAACCTTCACCACGCCTTCCTTCTTCGCTGCTTCGATGAGATCGGCTTCCTTCTCGCTCTTCACCTGGACGATCTGTGCGCCGGGCTTCGCTGCCGTGCTGCCTGCGTCCTTCTTATCACTGCCGCAACCGGTCAGCATAGCTAAAGACAGCCCGAGAGCCGCTGCTGCGATCAAGCCTTTCTTCCAAGCTTTCATCATGTTCCTCCTTACAGAAAAAGATCGCCGTGTGCTCATAGGCCGCGGCGATGGGTTTGGCTTCTCTGCCTGTGAGTATGTTTCTTCCCTGATTTTACCACAATCAGACATCCTTTTCTGCAGGAAATTTACAATTTCTTTACACGGGAGCAGGAACTAGGGACTGCAAACCAATTCGAGTATTACGTCAAAGCGCCGTATCACTCCATGTGATACGGCGTTTATGTATGCCAAAAGGAACCCGTTGCACCCGATTCCCTTATCCTAAGAATCCTCTGGTCTTCTCCGCTTCTACGACGCGGGAGAGGGCGAGCATGTAGGAGGCGAGGCGGTAGGTCACATGGTATTTCTCCTTCAGTGCGTACACATCCTCATAGGCTTCGCGCATCTTCTTGGCGAGGCGCTCGTTGTACTCTTCTTCCGTCCAGTAGTAGCCGGTACGGTTCTGCACCCATTCGAAATAGGAACCCACGACGCCGCCGACATTGCTCATGACATCTGCGAGGACCTCGATGCCCTTCTCTTCGAAGTAGGCATCGGCTTCCTCCGTGGTCGGGCCATTCGCCCCTTCCAGGATGAGACGGGCTTTCACCTTGCCCATGGTCTTTTCATTCAGCTGGTTCTCCATCGCAGCGACGAAGATGACATCGACGTCCTGCGCGAAAAGTTCGCTGTCGGGGATCATGACCGCCCCTTCCTCCGTATAGCCTTTGAGCGAGCGGCCATGGCTGTTCGCATAGGTGTACATCGCTTCGATGTCAAGGCCGCTGTCCTTGTGCCACGTACCATTGATATCGCCGATGGTGGTGATCTTGACGCCCTTCCTGTGCATGAGGAGAGAGCCGACGGAGCCGACATTGCCGAAGCCCTGTACGACCATGGTGAGATCCTTCATGTCCTTATGATTCTTTTCGCACCATGTTTCCAGCGTAAAGAGCAGGCCGCGGCCCGTCGCTTCATTTCTGCCGAGAGAGCCGCCTACGGAAAGAGGCTTGCCGGTGACGACACCGGGCTCCCACTTGCCGGAGAGCGCTGTGTATTCATCGGCGATCCACGCCATGATCTGGCCATTCGTATTCACATCCGGCGCCGGTACGTCCTGATCCGGTCCGATGATGGGATAGATCTTTCTGATATAGCCGCGTGTCAGACGGGCGAGTTCGCGTGCGGAGAGCTTGTGCGGGTCGACCTTGATCCCGCCCTTCGCACCGCCATAAGGGATATTGCCGATGGCATTCTTGATGGTCATCCACGCAGCGAGAGCTTTGACCTCATTTTCATCCGATGCAGGATGGAAACGGATGCCGCCCTTCGCTGCGCCTCGTGCAGTGGAGTGCTGCACACGGTAGCCGGAGAAGACTTCGACATGCCCGTCATCCATCTGGATCGGGATGCTCACGGTGAGCTCGCGCTCCGGATAGCGGACAAATGCATAGTCGCTCTCCTCGTAGCCCAGCACTTTCGCTGCCTTGTCGAGGATATGAAGCATGTTTTCATAAGGATTGTAGCTTGCCATTTTTGCCTCCAAAAGGAAATAGGAACCTCGTGCATTCTTAGATGCATCGTGCATTCTTAGATGCACATGAAAATCCATAGCTCTACTATATCACGTTTTGCTCGCTTTGAGAACATGAGCGCATGTATGGATGAGTATTTGGCATAATCAAGCATGCGCTATGATAATTTCCTCATATAGAAACGAAGGCGGCGGAGCCGGCTCGAATGAGGAATGAGAAATGGTGGTGCGGCGCATAAAAATCAAAAGCGCCGCGGAGTATAAATAGTGGCGATACCCGAAGGCGCTATTTAAGTCACCAGTCACTAGCTACCAGTCACTTGGGGATCCTAATCCCTAGCTACTAGTCCCCAGTCACCAGCCACCAGCTACTAGCCACAAAAAAAGGAACCGCTTTCGCGATTCCTTTTTCTTATTTCTTCAGTCCGCCGTGCAGTTTCATTTTTCTTGCGCGGCA
>UQRR01000046.1 GCA_900543455.1 uncultured Dialister sp. | reverse complement strand
AAGCGCCGCGGAGTTTTGAAACTAGCGGTTTTCTCGTATCGCAAACCTAATCCCTAGCCACTAATCCCTAGCTACCAGTCACTAGTCACCAGTCACTAGTCACTCGAAGCTCCTAATCCCTAGCTACTAATCCCTAGCTACTAAACCCTAGCTACTAAACATCCCTGCTTTCAAACTTCAAGGTTAGCCCGTTGAACCGCTTTGCCCCACATGCTATAATGAGTACATCAAGCATATACATTTCTATCGATATAGTCATATACAAGGAGGGTTCCTATGATTACTGAAATCCATACAGAAGAAGCATTCCGGAAAGAGATCGCCACCCGCGAGGGCCTCTCCCTCATCGACTTCTGGGCCACCTGGTGCGGCCCCTGCCGTATGATGGCTCCCGTCATGGAGGCTGCGGATGCAGAGCTGGGCTCTGCCATCCACTTCACCAAGATCGATGTAGACGAGCTCCCTGATATCGCCGCCGACTTCGACATCATGTCGATCCCGACCATCGTCATCCTGGAGAACGGAGAGGAGATCACCCGTCTCACCGGTGCCATGTCAGCGGAAGAATTCATCAGCCAGCTAAAGAGCATCGCAGGATAGCCCAAAGAGGCTCTGCAGCATGTACTTCATGCCGCAGAGCCTCTTTTTTGCTCTATACAAATCAATAAAAAGCCCGATCGATGGGGAGATCGACCGGGCTTTTATAGGAGAGAGGGTATTGTTATCAAGAAATAAGATGAATTTATAGGGTGATGCGCCACCTCCTTTATCATAAGGTATGGTATGACAGGGCTTTCAAGGGGGAATGGAAGCCCTGCCAAATGGAATCTGTTTTCTAAGTTGACTTCTGGTCAACTTATGTATGTATTATACCATGAAAACGATGGATTGCAAGGGACTTTATCATTATATTTTCATAAATTGCTAAGCGTATTTTTTTATTAAATCTTAATTTTTTCGACCTTGAGTCAATAGGGGATTTTGCCTGATTCTTCGCGATACGGCTCATGCGGGCTCCCCTCATTCCCCTTGTCATCCGTGGTATAATAAATCTTAACATTTCACTTTTGGTGAAAGGAGAACTCTATGATCATCACCATCGCACGCGAGAGCGGCAGCGGCGGCTACACCGTCGGAAAGCTCCTCTCTGACTACTATCACATCCCCGTCCACGATCAGGACAGTCTCGCCCGCCTTGCCAAAGAAAAAGGCATGTATGATGAAATGCCGGATTTCTTCCAGGAATCCCCCGTGAACTCTATCGTTTACGCACTCTCCATAGATTTCAGAAACAAGAAATTCACTGAACCGGAGCGCGATCGCTTGGAGCACTTGCTGCCGGAGAAGGACTTCATCCTCGTCGGTCGCTGCGGAAATTACATTTTCAGAAATCATACGGGCTGCATCTCCGTTTTCATTCACGGTGACATCGACCACCGCATCCGCTACAAAGCGGATATGCTTGGCATCAGCCCTAAAGAGGCAGAGGAGATCATCCACACCAATGATGAGAATCGCCTCGCCTATCACCGCTACTACACCGGAGAGACATGGGGTGCTGCCAAAAACTATGACCTCTCCATCAATACCTCCCGCATCGGCCACGCTTTCGCTGCCGAAATGATCGAAAAATATGTGGAGAAATTGGGATTTCATACATAGTGCCTAGGGATTAGGAGTGACTAGTGGCTGGTGACTAGTGACTGGGAGACGTCAGCCCCTCATATCGTCATTTCGAGCGAAGCGAGAAATCTTTGTCATTCGCGGTCAGATGGTCAATGTTTGGAACTCCCAAACGGGAAACCTGCTCCACGCAGACTTTCAGGCATCGCCGCCATCTATACTCCGCGGCGCATTTCGTCATCCTGAGCGGAGTGACATGTCGGATGTTCGAAAATGTAAAGGCGGAACAGTGAAAACTGAGTCGAAGGATCTAGCGCCGTACCACCATTTCTCATTTCTCATTTCTCATTCACACGAGGCTTTCAAATTGAATCAAAGGACGGTACGCCTCACTGGCTAACCCTCCCCCCAATAATAACAATAACGAAAGGACCTTCTATGCCTTATTTATTTCAATTCGGAATGATCTTAGCCATTTCCTTTGTGGGAGAACTTCTCCATGCGCTGCTGCCGCTTCCTGTACCGGCCAGCATTTACGGGATACTGATCCTGTTTGCCCTCTTATATTTCAAGGTCATCCGTATCCCGCAGATCCGGCAGGCCTCCATGTTCCTCATCGAGATCATGCCCATCCTCTTCCTTCCGGCTGCCGTCGGCCTCATGGACTCCTGGCACCTGATCTCCTCTACCCTTCTGCAGTACATCGTGATCACCATCCTTGCCATGGTCATCGTCATGGCAGCCGGCGGCCTTTTCACGCAGTTTATCATGAAGAAGGTCACAAGGAAGGAGACCTGCCATGAATGATTTCCTGACACACTCCGCCTACATCTCGGTCTTCATCAGCCTCATCGCCTTTTATCTCGGCTCGAAGCTCTTTTTGAAATTTCATTTTCCCTTGTTCAATCCACTTCTGATCGCGGTCCTCTTGGTCATCGGCTTCCTCAAGGTGACCGGCATGGATTACAAGGACTATAACGAAGGCGCCTCCTATATCAATTACCTGCTGACGCCCTCCACCATCTGTCTCGCCGTACCGCTCTATGAACAGATCAAGCTTTTGAAGAAAAACTATAAGGCCATCTTCCTCGGTATCCTTTCCGGCGTCGTGACAGGGCTCTTTGCCGTCTACGTCCTCTGCCTGGCCTTCGGCTTTGACCACGCTTCCTACGTGACGCTGCTTCCGAAGTCCATCACCACGGCCATCGGCATGGGGCTCTCTGAAGAACTTGGTGGCTATGTCTCTATCACCGTCGCTGCCATCATCGCGACCGGAATCCTCGGAAATATCATCGGCGAATATCTCTGCCGCATCTTTCATATCACCGATCCCATCGCCCGCGGCATCGCTCTTGGCACGGCAGCTCACGCGATGGGTACGGCAAAAGCCATGGAGCTCGGACCCATCGAAGGTGCCATGTCTTCTCTGTCCATGGTAGTTGCCGGCGTTTTCACTGTTGTCTTCGCCTCCTTCTTCGCAATGCTGCTCTAGGGGATGTGACTGGTAGTTAGGGACTGGTGACTAGGGATTAGGGATTAGTGGCTAAGGATTAGACGTTAGACGTCAGATATCAGATGCCTGATGCCTGATGTCTGATGTCTGAACTCTGATATCTGACGTCGATCCCTCCCCACGCCGAAAGAAAAAGAGTCTGTCAAAAAGCTGACAGACTCTTTTTTCATGTCCACGATTTTTCCAAAAGAAAATCGCGTATATTTCTATGCCGGATGCCATTGCGACCACGATCAAATTCATCCAAAGAAACTACATATTTGGGATAGTTATCCCGGATTTCTTCCAACACGCCGAACTCACGTTCCATTGTCTGCTCACTTGCCAAAAGATATGTCACCTGCACATAGAGTTTTTCTTTTCCGCGCGCAGCGATGAAGTCGATTTCCTTATCACCATACTTACCGACAGTCACTGCATAACCGCGGCGCAGCATTTCCAGACAGACGATATTTTCGAGTACCTGGTCGATGTCCTGCTGATTCCGTCCATACACCGCCTGTCGGATCCCATGATCCACCACGTATAGTTTTTCATTGACAGACAACGATTTCTTACCGACCAGATCCTCCCGTTTGACTCGATACAGAAGAAAAGCATTCTCACAAGCCTTGACATAGTTCAGGACCGTTTCATACGATGCATTTCGCTTTTCGTTTTTGAAATACTTCGTAAGACTGTTCACGCTGAAAGGATGCCCCACATTGGCCATCAGGTAAAGAACGATGCGCTCTAAAAGATCTACATCACGGATCGCATTTCGCCCGATGACGTCCTTCAGAATGACCGAGTGATAGACGTCTCGCAGATATTGAAAAATCGCATCTTCTTCCTTTGGCAGATGAGAAAGAAATGGCATCCCGCCCGTCAGCAGATAGTCCTGAAAGGCCTTCCCTTCGGAGAGGTACAGCCCCTCTTCCTGCTGCATCGCGATAAACTCTGCAAAAGAAAAAGGGTACATCACAAATTCCACATACCTTCCTGCAAGATACGTCGCCAGCTCGCCAGACAGCAGTTTCGCATTCGAGCCCGTCACATAGATGTCACAATCAAAGTCGAGTCTGAGTGAATTGATGCATCGCTGCCAATCCTCTACCTCCTGAATCTCATCGAAGAAAAAATAAAGTTTGCCGGTTTTTCCCCTCGCCCGTCGACTGATTTCTTCATGCAGTGCCAGCGCATTGCAATATGTGCGATTCACCAGTTGTTCAAAATTAAAGGAAATCATCTGCTCATCAGAGACCCCCTGCTTTCTGAGTTCTTCCTGAATGAGCGAGAGCATGACAGACTTTCCTGAACGGCGGATGCCCGTCAGCACTTTTATGATTTCTCGTCCGATGAATGGCCGAATGCGCTTCATGTACAACTCTCTTTTTATCATCGTCTCACCTCTTTCTCTCATTATAATCGAATAAAACGATGAAATCCAGAAAAGTTTCGATTATAATCGAAACTTTTCTGGATTTTGCTAAAAAGTTCATTTATAGTAGAATTTTTTATTGAAGAAATGGTTCACCCCCATGAGCCATGGAAGGAAAAGGATGATGAAAGCGCCGCAGACTATAGAACGAGTGCTGTCCATCACTGGCATTGGGTCACTAGTCACTAGTCACTAAACTTCCGTCCTTCACCCCAAGCCTTCCCGACCGCTTCTCCGAGCGGCAGGTACTTGCCATGCACCGCATCAAAGGTGATCGGCGCCAGCTTCATGGGATCGATCTTCCCCTCCGTCAGGATGGCGTCATCAGCGAGGATATTCACGATATCGCCCACGAAGTGGAAATCTTCGCCCACCTGTGTCACCTTGGACACTTTGCATTCAAAAGTCAGCGGGTACTCTGTAATGACCGGCGCTTCCACATGCGCGCTCTTCACAGCGTGGAAGCCCACATGCCCGATCTTCCCTGCGGCCGCCTTCTCGCTCACGCAGCCCAAATAATCTGACTCTGCCATCGTGGAAACCGTCGCCACACTCACCGTGAAAGCGTCCGCCTCTCGGATATTCTCCGTCGTCTGATGACGATGGTCCAGCATAAAACCGATCTGGTTCGTATCATAGATCCCTCCCCACGCCGCCACCATGGCATCTGCGTGGCCTTCCTTATCATAGGACGCAATCACCAGCACGGGCTGGGGATACAGAATAGATGCAGGTTTCATATTTGTTTTCATGATGTTCTCCTTGAAAAATGAGGGAATAGGGGGTAGGGGTCAGCCTCTGGGGCGTATCGCCCTTTGACTGCACGCGAAAGCCTCGCTTGCATGAGAAATTAGAAATGAGGAATGAAGGTGGCGGCTTCGCCGCTTGATAGGAATAGCCTTCCCCTCGAGGGGAAGGTACCCCGAAGGGGCGGATAGGGCACAGGCGGTATGAAAGGAAGTGGGGGAATGCGTTTCAAGCAGGCAATTTACGCCACCAACCGAACGCCGCTGGCACGCTCCCTCTTCCCCATGCGGAGAAAGCTAAGAGGTGCGGCGCTTCCACATGATGATGCGCCGCACCACAACCTTGAACCCGATAACCTGAACCCTGAACCCGATTCCTAATCCCTAGCCACTAGTCACTTTCTTCTTCAAATCCTTCGCAAAGCGGTCGACGATGCGCTCATACATCCCCTTCGGATTATCCTCCGCATTGCGCGTGCGGTCATCCTCGCTCGAAGCGATCAGATTTCCACTTTGTGCGTCATACCATTCGAAGGTCATCGTCACGGTCGCATAGGGGATTTCGCGATCCGGGATGTAGTCTGGATACGTCTCAGTGCGGTAGAAATCATGCCAGTTCCCATCTTTGTCCCGATAGGAGTCTCGCACCTGGACGGACTTCCACTCCACATGCGCCGGCTCGATGTAGCTCTCCACCTGCCAGCGGGTGAGGCGCGGCAGGATGTACACCTGGGCATTCGCCGCTTTGGCCGCTTCGAGGAAATCATCCGCTTCCTCTATCCCACTTTCGGCCGACGCTTTCGGAAGACGAGATGCGGGCAGTGTCTTCGATGCAGTCGGCGCTTCGATCGTCACAAGGACATCCTTCGGATATTTCACTTTATTCATGCGGCTGCCAAATGTCGCTTCCAAGCTCTTCTGTCTCGCACGGCTCAAGGCGACATCACTCGTATCCACGCGCCCCACATAAATGCGCTGGATTTTTGAAAAATCATAGTTCGGATCCTGCCAGCTCGTATAGTCTGCACTGGCCGGCATTGCCGTAAAAGCAGCAGCGCACAGCGCCGCTGCCGCTATATATTTGTAGTTCATTAGATTACCTCCGAGAAATTGATAAGGGTCTAAGGAAACACTCCGAATTTACGCGGGCTATACCGTCCAGGGAAACACTGATCGTAATGTCATTTTACGCATCCCGTAGTCAGCCTCCTATATACTGACCAACTACCTGCGTACTCGCAGCCCTATCCCCCAGCCCCCTTCCCGAGGGGAAGGAGGTAATGATACAGAAAATGCAGAATCCTAATCCCTAGCCCCTAGTCCCTAGTCACCAGTCACCAGTCACTCCCCCCTCTCCTTGCCTCATTATATCACAGCCCCCAAGGTACGCAAAAAGCCATGCGCTTTCGCGCATGGCTTCCGTTTTTATTTCTTTATTTCTTCTTATGATTCCCATACAGATCATAGGAGACAGCATTTTCATCGTAGCGATTCAGTCTCACCGGACGACGGTCTGCATAGCCGACGGCGATGATGCAGAAGGGATCCTCATCCGTCGAGATGTCTAAGATATGGCACAGATGGATCTTTCTGTCCTGATACGGATACACCTGCATCCACAGGGTAGAGAGGCCAAGATGCTCGGCTTCGATCAGGATGTTCTGCGCAGCCGCCGCACAGTCGAAGGTCCATTCTTCCGGGAAGCTGATGCCATCCTTCTTGCCGACGATGACGATCGCGGCGGACGCCTTGCGCGCCGGGCCGGCGATGATGCTGTTATGAGAAATGGCTTTCACCAGATCTTCACGAGTGACGATGATGAAGTCGCGGGACTTCTGATTCCCGACGGCTCTCGCCTGCATGCCCGCCTTGACGAGTGTCAGCAGCTGTTCGTCCGGCACAGGGGTCAGTTCTTTGAAGTACCGGCAGGTACCGCGATTGAAAATTTCGTCCATGGTCTCTCCTCCTTGCAAATTGTCCGGTGGTCCCGGCGTGTTATTGTTAGTACGTGGCAGTGTGACTGCATTTGTTACCTTTATTATAACATATACAACCGATTCTCGGGGAAGGAAAAGTGGGATGAGGAGACCAAGAGACCAGGAGACTAATACCGATGACAAAGATTCCCGCGTGTTTTGATAGCGGTTTTCCCGTATCGTCATTTCGAGCGCAGTCGAGAAATCTCCATTGCACTGCGGTCATCCGCAGGAGTGCGCCAAAGAAAACCGATGTTTTGTTCCTCTGTTTTTCCGCTTTCTCGTACTCGTCGTTTATCGTTCTACTGTAGAGATCTCTCGACTTCGCTCGAGATGACGATATGGGAATACCCTTAGCGCGACTAGCGTGCTTACCGCTAAGTAGATGGCTGCTCCTTCGGAGCAGGTCTATCCTGCGCCTTTGGCGCGGCCCTTCTCCAAGGGCCTACCCATATCGTGTAGAAACATTGACTGAAAAAGCGCAACAAAAAACCGCAGCCGAAGCTGCGGTTTTTATAGTATCCATATCAGATCGTTCCAGTCGCTTTGAGGCGTGTCAGTGCACGCATGAGAGCGAGTCTTGCGCGATCCATATCGATGTCTGCGCTGTGAGAAGCCAGTCTGTCTTCTGCACGCTTTTTCGCTGCCTGGGCGCGCGCTACATCGATGGTTTCAGCCAGCTCAGCCAGCGGAGCCACGATGTTTACGTTGTTCTTGGAGTTTTCCAGGAAACCGCCGAATACAGCGACCTTCTGTTCTTCAGCTGCTTTTTTAATGCGTACGACGCACATTTCCAAAGCGGCTGCCAGAGGCAGATGGTTTTTCAAGACAGCGAATTCGCCGTCTTCTGCGCGGGCCACCACCATGTCCACATTGTCTTCACTAAAGATCGGACCATCTGGACTGATGACTTCCACGTGCATGGAGTGAGTAAGGGTATCAGCCATGGCTTATTCCCCTTTCTTCATCTTTTCAGCCTTTTCGATTGCTTCATCAATTGTGCCGACCATGTAGAATGCGCCTTCAGGCATATCATCGTGCTGGCCTGCAAGGATTTCCTTGAAGCCTCTGATGGTTTCCTTCAGCGGTACATATCTACCTGGGGAGCCTGTGAACTGTTCAGCTACGAAGAACGGCTGAGACAGGAATCTCTGGATCTTTCTTGCGCGGGCAACGATGACCTTGTCGTCATCAGAAAGTTCTTCCATACCGAGGATGGCGATGATATCCTGCAGTTCTTTGTAGCGCTGCAGAATAGCCTGTACGCCGCGGGCTACTTCGTAGTGTTCCTCGCCGAGTACGTTCGGATCAAGGATACGGGAAGTGGAGTCCAGCGGATCGACTGCCGGGTAAATACCCAGTTCGGCGATGGAACGGTTCAGTACCGTGGTAGCATCCAGATGGGTGAATACGCCAGCCGGAGCCGGGTCGGTGAGGTCATCGGCCGGTACATATACCGCCTGAATGGAGGTGATGGAACCGGTCTTGGTGGAAGTGATTCGTTCCTGCAGTTCGCCGATATCGGTTGCGAGCGTTGGCTGGTAACCTACGGCAGACGGCATACGGCCGAGCAGTGCGGATACTTCGGAGCCTGCCTGTACGAAACGGAAAATGTTGTCGACGAAGAGCAGTACGTCCTGGCCCTGTTTATCACGGAAGTATTCAGCCATGGTCAGACCTGTCAGGGCGACTCTCATACGAGCTCCCGGAGGTTCGTTCATCTGGCCGTATACCAGTGCTACCTTGTTCAGGACGCCGGAGTCTTTCATTTCGCCCCAGAGGTCGTTGCCTTCACGGGTACGTTCGCCTACGCCGCAGAATACGGAGCAGCCATCATGTTCGGTGGCTACGTTGTGGATCAGTTCCTGAATCAGGACTGTCTTACCTACGCCTGCACCGCCGAACAGACCGATCTTACCGCCTTTTGCGTATGGGCAGATCAGGTCGACGACTTTGATGCCGGTTTCGAAAATTTCAGCTGCCGGGGACTGGTCTTTGAAGGCCGGTGCCGGGCGATGAATCGGCCAGTAGTCGGATGCCGGTACTTTGGCCGGATCGTTATCTACTGTCTGTCCGAGAACGTTGAAAATACGTCCAAGGCAGCCGTCGCCTACCGGTGCTGCAATAGCACGGCCGGTGTCGACTGCTTTCATTCCACGTACCATGCCATCTGTGGAGCTCATAGCTACGGCACGGACGACGCCGTCGCCGAGGTGCTGCATGGTTTCACAGATAACATCAACAGGAACGCCGGATTTATCATCTTTTACATGGATTGCGTTATAGATAGCAGGGAGTTCTTTGTCGTCATCGAATGCAATATCTACGACTGCGCCGATGATCTGGACTACTTTACCTACCTGCATCTCCTTTTCATTTGCCATGAAGAAGCATTCCTCCTTAAATTCTTTATGCGGGTTTATTCAAGCGCAGCTGCACCGCCGACGATTTCGGAAATTTCGTTGGTGACCTGTGCCTGACGTGCTTTGTTGTACGTAAGGTTGAGGTCGGCGATTCTTTCGGTCGCGTTGTCGGTTGCAGCGGACATAGCTGCCATTCGGCTGCCAAGTTCGGAGGCAGCGGACTGGAGCATGGCGTTGTAAACCTGCACCTGTACATATTCAGGAAGCAGCTTGGAAAGGACTGTGCCTGCATCCGGCAGGAAGATGTATTCATCATCCACGGATGGTTCTTTATCTGCTTCGCCTGCTTCTGCCTTCGGCGATTCGACAGGAAGTAATTTCTGTACCTTCACCTGCTGGCGGAGAGCAGTGATGAATTTAGTGTAAATAATGTAGACTTCGTCGACTTCTTCTTTGGTGAAGTAGTCCACCATTTCTTTTGCAAGAGCGATGGAGTCCTGTGCCGACGGTTTGTCAGAAAAGCCGAAATGATAGGAATCCAGATCATAGCCGCGGAATTTCAGGTAGTTTCTTCCCTGCTTGCCGCACACGTAGAGTGCATACTCTGACCGATCCTTACCGGAGATTTCACTTAAGGTCTGCTTCATAACATTGGAGTTATAAGCACCGGCGAGGCCTTTATCTGCACTGATGACAAGATAGCCGACCTTCTTCACTTTGCCTGTTCTAAAGAGCGGGCTGGTGAAACCGGGTGTTACCGAAGAAGCACGGCGCAGAAGCTCTCCGATTTTTTCAGCATAGGGACGGGAGCCGTTTGCTTTTTCTTCTGCTTTACGCAGACGGGCTGCGGCGACCATCTTCATTGCTTTTGTGATCTGCTGGATGTTGGTGACAGATTTAATGCGCCCTTTTATATCACGCGTACTTTCCAATCAGATCACCCCTCTACCGTTTCAGACTTTTTTGCGTTGTAGCGTTCTTTGAATTCAACAATAGCAGCTTTCAGTCTTTCTTCGTTTTCATCAGTCAGTTTCTTATTCTTGATGATGTCTTCGCCGATTTCCGGATGGCTGCTGTGGAGGAATGCGAGAATCTGATGTTCGAAATCAACGACTTCATTGACTTCTACATCGTCCAGGTATCCGTTGACGGCTACATAGATCGCCTGTACCTGATCTTCGACCGGGTATGGGGAGTACTGTGGCTGTTTCAGGATTTCTGTGGTTCTCTGGCCGCGGTCGATCTGTGCCTTGGTGGCAGCGTCGAGGTCGGAGCCGAACTGAGCAAATGCTGCGAGTTCGCGATACTGAGCGAGGTCCAGACGCAGGGTACCTGCGACCTGTTTCATCGCTTTGATCTGTGCGGAACCGCCTACACGGGATACGGAGAGGCCGACATTGATAGCCGGACGGATACCGGAGTAGAAGAGTGCGGTTTCGAGGTAGATCTGACCGTCGGTGATGGAAATAACGTTGGTCGGGATGTATGCACCTACGTCGCCTGCCAGAGTTTCGATGATCGGAAGAGCGGTGATAGAGCCGCCGCCGAGTTCTTTGGAAAGACGGGCAGCACGTTCCAGCAGTCTGGAGTGCAGGTAGAATACGTCGCCTGGGTAAGCTTCACGTCCTGGTGGACGACGGAGCAGCAGGGACATAGCACGGTATGCGACAGCGTGCTTGGAGAGGTCATCATAAATGATGAGGACGTCTTTGCCCTGATGCATGAAGTATTCCGCAATGGAGACACCGGAGTATGGTGCCAGGTACTGCATCGGGGAGCCTTCGGATGCGCCTGCGTGGACGATGATGGAGTAGTCCATAGCGCCAGCCTGCTTCAGTCTTTCGTATACACGAACGACGTTGGAGTTTTTCTGGCCGATGGATACATAAATACAAATAACGTTCTGACCCTTCTGGTTCAGAATGGTATCGATACCGATAGCGGTTTTACCGGTACCACGGTCACCGATGATAAGTTCACGCTGACCACGGCCGATCGGAACCATGGAGTCGATACATTTCAGACCAGTCTGCAGCGGTACATTGACTGGCTGTCTGTCAGCAATGCCCGGTGCTTTAATTTCAATGTCGCGGAATTCGGCGGTCTTGATTTCGCCTTTGCCATCGATCGGCTGGCCCAGTGCATTGACAACGCGGCCGATAACAGCGTCCCCTACCGGGACCTGCATCAGACGGCCTGTTCTCTTGACTGTGTCGCCTTCTTTAATGGTTTCAGCGCGGCCCAGAAGAACGGCACCTACGTTGCTTTCTTCCAGGTTAAGAGCCATGCCATATACGCCGTTAGGCAGTTCAAGCAGTTCGCCGGCCATGCAGTTTTCGAGCCCATAGATATGAGCGATACCGTCGCCGACTTCAAGAACCGTACCAACTTCATCGACATTGAGGTCTACTTTGTAGTTTTCAATCTGTTTTTTAATGACAGATGTAATTTCATCTGAACTGATTTTCATTTCCTAGAAGTCACCTCAATCTCTTTGCATCATAATAGCTTTCAGTGTCTGCAGCTGTCTGGCTACGGACCCATCGATCAGGCGGTCGCCCACTTGAACGGTGAACCCGCCAATCAGCGCCGTGTCCACTTTCTGCTTCATGAGAATCTTCTTCCCTGTAATTTCGGAGAGTTTCGCTTTCAATGCTTCCACCTGGGACTTGGTCATCGGGAGTGCGGAGGTTACCACAGCTTCTTCGATGCCCATGCCATGATGCGCAAGAGTCGTATATACGTCTACCATAGCGGGGAAGTCGGTAATGCGGTCTCTGTCGATTACGACATAGCAGAACTGCAGAACGACAGGCTGAACCTTATCTGCAAATAATTTCTTAATCGTATCTTTCTTGACATCCTTTGCAAGCAGAGGATGGAAAAGAAGCTCCTTCAGATCCGCATGTTCCTTGATGGCGTCTGCGATCAGGTGAAGTTCTTCTTCCGTTTTTTCCAAGCTGTTCTGTTCAGCAGCGATTTCATAGATGGCGCGACCGTATTTCTTTGCAAGGATTACGTTCTTATCCATGATTATTTACCTGCTTTTTTAGCATCCAGCTTTGCGATGCTTTCTGCGATGAGCCGGTCGTTGGCGTCCGGCGTCATGTTCTTGCTGATGATCTTGGCTGCAATATCGCAGGAAAGGACTGCCACCTGAGCCTTCAAATCTTCCAGAGCATCCTTGCGTTCTCTTTCGATCTGCTGGCTGGCCTGTTCCTTTGCTTTAGCGATAGATGCATGGGCTTCATCAATCTGTGCCTGCGCCTGCACCTTGGCTTCCTTGACTGCTTTGTCCACAATTTCCTGGGCTTTTGCCTGTGCGTCTTTCAGCTGGGCTTCGTAGCTGACTTTCAGCTCTTCAGCAGCAGCCTTGGACTGGGCAGCGCTGTCCAGGTCGTTTTTAATACGAGCTTTGCGGTCGTCGAGTACTTTGAGTACCGGCTTGTAGCAGAAATGGCCAAGAATAGCACAGAGAATAATAAAGTTGATGATCTGAATCAGCAGTGTACCATTCAGTTCTACCAATTCGTTCCCTCCTTCAAGGCTATTCCTTAATTATCAATCGATAAGCAGGAATAATTATTTCAGGAATGGGTTAGCGAATACGAGTACGAGAGCGATAACGATAGCGATAATCGGAATAGATTCGATAAGGCCGATAGCAACGAGCATGTTGGTGAACAGTTTACCAGCGATTTCCGGCTGACGGGTCATGCCTTCGAGAGCTTTGCAAGCGGCTCTGGAGTCGGAGAATGCTGCTGCAAGAGCTGCAACGCAAGCGATGAGTGCTGCTGCGATAAGGGAATACTGTGCAACGATAGTCTGATCCATGATGTTAATTCCTCCTAGAGAATTATAAAAATGATTTTCGGCTCTCTGCCCTGTGGATTGGTCAGGCAGGGCCATGTGAGTTGCCGTTTGGACGGACGGTGCCGTACCGGTTTGAAGCGGCGGTGCGCTTTCCCTGTTTTCTGATGCCGGTCAGTCGACGCTTTCCTTCATGTATACAGATGTCAGGGTGGTGAAAATGTATGCCTGAACCAGACCGATGAATAACGAAACGGCGATCCAGATCATAGGTACGAGCCATGGGCAGAGGAAATACAGGATTTCCAGCAGAATTTCGCCTGCGAGAATGTTGCCGAATAGACGCATAGCCAGCGTAATAGGCTTGGAGACTTCTTCGAGCAGATTCATAACGACGAATACCGGGAACGGTTTGAAGAAATGGGAAGCCCAGTGTCCAAATCCCTTGCACTTGATGAAGTAGAAGTGCGTGATGAGCGAGCCGGCAATCGCCAGACCCAGCGTGGTATTCACGTCATTCGTCGGGGACGCAGTCAGGTGTTCTGTCGGCAGAAGGCCGATCTGGTTCGCAGTGAAGATGAAGAGGAACAGTGTCAGAAGGACGGTCGCTACCTGACGGTATTTCGACCCGACATTGCTTTCAAACTGAGAGCAAAGACCTTCGATCACCATTTCGATCACATTCTGCCAGCCCCCCGGGATCAGGGATCTGCCTCTGGTCGCTGCAAATACGGCGATGAAGACAATGATGGCAGTAAGCCACGTGGTAAAAAGCGTATCCATATTTACAGACATACCAAAGAGCTGCTCTACAACATGTGTACCCGTATGAAGATGCATATTCTCACCCCCTTTCTCTTACAAGGATATCAAGAAAACTACTCCTTAATTAAACCGACCAGCCGCTCCACCACTGTAGCGACGGGCAGTGTAAGTAAGCCACCTAAGAAGCCGAAGATCTCAATCGGCGAAAAGATGACGGCCACGCAGAGAAGAATCTCCAGAACGAAGCGCAGCATGGTACAGACCACCAGACGGCGACCGATGTACTCTACGCTTTTCCCGAGTCTCTCCCATTTCCTGAAAAGGAAAAGTATGGCCTCGAAAAAAAAGATATGAAACAGGCAGCCCAACCCCCAGGCAATCGCATATGCCCAGCCCTGCCAAGCAAGCAGTATGGCTGCACCGATGGCAGCGATGACCAGGATGTACTTGGTCATACGCTTGGCATAGTGTGGAAAAGTCAAGTCGAAGTTCATATCATTTCTTACCTAATATCTGTGTAATTGCAGACCACAAACCGCCGACCGCTCCTATGACAGAAAGCAGAATGAGTCCCCATGGATCGATGCCCAGCCATTCATCGGCCTTGAGGCCCGCCCATACGCCCAAAGCGATCGAGCTCAGCATGGTCAGACCTGCTCCTGATGCGACGGCAGCACTTCTCAGCGGATGCCAGTCATCGTCCTTCGGCAGTTTCCCCTTGTTGTCCATCTGGTTTCTCGCTATGGTTTCTAAAAAAAGCATGTCAAAAGTAAAACATGCAAATGCACATGTACATTATAGCATAGGAATTTTTACTTGGCTATAAATTTAGTCGGTTTTTTATCACTTAATCCTTCGATGTAGAGAAGAGCGTCCGCAATACGCTCTGCCGAGTGGCCGTCCCCGTATGGGTTCACTGCTTCTGCCATGGCTTTATACGCCTTCTCATCCGTGAGAAGTTCATAGGCCGCATGGAAGATCTTTTCTTCATCGGTGCCGACGAGCTTCACGGTACCTGCCTCGACCGCTTCCGGGCGTTCGGTGGTATCGCGAAGGACGAGGACGGGCTTGCCAAGGCTCGGGGCTTCTTCCTGAATGCCGCCCGAGTCGGTGAGGACGATGGCGCTTCTGGCCATCAGGTTGGTGAATGGTTCGTATTCCATCGGTTCGACGAGATGGATGCCTGCTACGCCTTCGAGTTCTTCGGAAACGGCTTCACGCACGAGCGGATTTCTATGTACCGGGAAGACGACTTCGGTATCCGGCACGGCTTCTACCAGACGGCGGAGCGCACGGTAGACGTGGTGCATCGGAGCGCCCAGATTTTCACGGCGGTGTGTCGTCACGAGGATCACGCGCTTGTGTTCTTCGATGGCTTCGATCTCTGCGTCTTCGAAATGATAGTCCTTCTTGACGGTCGCAAGCAGGGCATCGATGACGGTATTGCCGACGACGTAGATGTTTTTATCGTCCTTGCTCTCGCGGAGAAGATTCTCTCTGGCGGTTTCCGTCGGAGCAAAATTCACATTCGAGAGGACGCCGGTCAGCTGGCGGTTCGCTTCTTCAGGGAAGGGCGAGAGCAGATTCCCGGTACGAAGGCCGGCTTCGACATGGCCGATCTTGATCTGCTGATAGAAAGCAGCCAGCGCGGCAGTGAAGGTGGTCGTGGTATCTCCGTGAACGAGTACGTAGTCGGGCTTCTCCTTCTTCAGCACATCTTCGAGCCCGCGGAGCACACGGGCAGTGATGTCGTAGAGGGACTGCCCGCTCTTCATGATGTCGAGGTCGTAGTCCACCGGAAGATGGAAGAGATCGACCACCTGATCGAGCATCTCGCGATGCTGCGCGGTGAGGCAGACTTTCGTATCAATGTCCGGACGTTTCAAAAGTTCTTTCACGACGGGGGCCATCTTGATGGCTTCCGGCCGTGTCCCGAAAATCGTCATTACTTTGATCATGATTCTTGCATTCCTCTCTTAAATGGGTGAGATTTGTATGGTTGTTGGGTGGAAATTGGGAGAAGGGTTAGCCCGTGGGGCGTGCCGTCCCATGATTACGTTTAAAAGCTCTGCTCAAATGAGGAATTAGGAATGAGAAATTAGGAATGGTGGTGCGGCGCATAAAAATCAGAAGCGCCGCGGAGGTTTGATAGCGCTTCGCGCGCATCGTCATTTCGAGCGTAGCCGAG
>UQRR01000045.1 GCA_900543455.1 uncultured Dialister sp. | reverse complement strand
GTTGAATGAAGAGCTCATTATCGCTGTCAAGCGAGTTGTCACGTCCGGTCAGATGGATGCGCAGTATGCTATCACGCGGAAATCGGTGGCCTTTGATGTGACATTCAGCTACGGCGTCCTCTATCCGGATCACGTATCGCGCATGTTCCCAAGAAAGACGGTCAAATGGGTAAATAAAGTGCATGAACATCCTGAGTGTAGTCTGCCAGGAAAGCAGTTGCCCGGCTATATAGAGCACCATACCTATAAAGACTGGCATGAGTGGGAAGAGAAGCTCTGCCTCTATACCACCATCTGGGCGCAGGATGCTTACAAGCGCGGAAAGAGAACGTCGATGGGTGGGATTCTGCTGCACAGCATCGGCGGCTTTTTCAAGATGTTCGTCGTGCGCAGGGGCTTTCTTGATGGAGCCATTGGTTCCTATCTTTGCTGTACCCATTTTTTCTATACCATGCTGAAATATCTGAAGCTTCACGAGCTGCAGCGGAAAGGGGATTGACATGCGTGTTGCCATATTAGAATCTATCGTCATGCCGGCGGGCCATGAGGTCGAGTTCGACCGTATCCTGGTAGAAGAATTGAAGAAGCAGGGGCACGAGCCGGTCTTCTTCGTTCCGGAGCATTTCCCTTTCAAGCTCGATTATCATTGCGATGTGGAGTATCTGGAAGGGGGAGAGGTTGTCACCTATGCGGGCGCAGGCAAGCTGAAGAAACTGCTTCTTTCTATCCGCAGAGAACGTCGCCGTGTGGCATGGTTCGACTCAGCATACCAGAAAGCCAAAGCGCACCACTGCGATGCTATCATTATACCGACCGGTACTTGGCGATATATTCGTACCGTGCTACGAAGTGAGCTTAAAAAATCTCCCGTACCGGTATATATGATTTTCCATGGCATCAATCCGAAAGAACAGCCCAAATTTGAAAATCAGGCGCGAAAAGTGGAGTGCTACCAGCAGATTCGCTTAAAAGTCATCACTTTGCGAAATGATTTCCAAAATAGTGGTTTGAAAAACGTAGACTTGATTGCGCCACCAGTATTTAAGCCTTGGGAGCTTCCGATAAATAAAAAGCTATCTTTTAAGCCACCAATCAAGATTGGTTTCTTTGGACAATTCCGCAAGGAGAAGAATCTGGGATTTTTCCTGAAGGCATTTACCAAAGCAAAATTTTCTGTGCCGGTAGAACTTATTGTGCAGGGTGCCACGGCGAAGCCGGAAGACGGAGAGCTTTTTGAGCAGTTTGCAAAAGACTATAGCCAGTATTCAAATATTTCCTTTTTGCACCAAAACCTCATTGGCGTCGAATGGCAGAAGGCACTGCTTGGCGTAGATGCGATTATGATGCCCTATGCAGCAGAACGCTATCGGTATCATTGGGGCGCTATGCTGTTTACTGCGATCGGATTCTATAAACCTGTCCTGCAGTCTCCAGAATTAAATCCGGAAGTGCTGCAGCAGTTTAACATCGGCAAGGCCATTGATCTCAGCTCGGTGGAAGCCTTTTCGCGACAGTTGGAAGAATTTATCGAAGACCTGGTGAAAAATACAGCGGTATATCAGCAGGGGCTGGATGAGGCGAACCACGTATATGGGCAGGATAAACTGATTCAGGGCATTTTGAGATAAAGGATTACTTCTGCAAGGAAGGTAGGAACCTATGAATATATTATTGGTGAATCTGACCAAAATGGTGGGGGATAGCGGTGGTATGGCAAAGGTGACATGCAACTTTGCCAATCAGATGAAAAAACGGGGGCATCAGGTCGCCTTGGTATATAGTGATGTACAGACGGGTGATTTCTATTATCCGATTGATTTCGAAATTCCTCTTTACGATATTCGTCACTATAAGGGACAATCTATTTCTTATCCATGGTACTTAAAACTCAAACGAGAATTTTATCGGACCTTCGATAAACAGAAGGCAAGAACCGTTAATGATGATTTCGCTGCGATCTTTTTGCTGGATAACCTGCAGGATGTGTTGAATACGGTCAAGCCGGATGTGATTGTTTCTTTTCAGCCGGCAGCCAGTAAAATGCTTCTGTGTGACTTGAAAACAAAGATTCCTGTGGTCAGTATGAGTCATGGACCGACATCGGACTATTTTACTATTTATCCGAAGGATGAATTGCCTGCTCTGGAGAAGAGCGCCGTTTGTCAGGTACTTTTACCTTCCTTTGAACGGCCGATAAAAGAGCATTTGCCAAAGGTAAAGACAGTGGTTATCGGGAATGCGATTTCTCAATATGAAGAGCAAGCAGATTTATCTGTAGAAAAGGATACCTACAAGATCGTTTTTACCGGAAGACTGGCGAAAGGCCATAAAAGGCCGCATTTATTGATCGAGGCGTTTGCCGGATTGGCAAAAGATTTTCCGAATTGGACAGTCGAGCTCTGGGGGAGTCGATGGGAAAGCATACTATAAAGAGTTGCAGATGATGATCTCGAAGAATAAGCTGGAGAATCAAGTCTTTCTAAAAGGAACGACGGATGATGTGGAGTCTGTCCTGAAAGAGGGGGATATTTTTGCATTTCCAAGTGCCTATGAAGGCTTCGGCATGTCTTTGGCAGAAGGTATGAGTATGGGACTTCCTGCAATCGGATATAAGAACTGCGGTGGTGTGAATCAATTGATCACGGATGGGGCGGATGGATATCTTTGCGAAGATGGTGTGGATGATTTCCGTGATAAGTTGCGTAAACTGATGTCGGATAGAGCACTGCGCGTTGCTATGGGCAAGCAGGCGCGCATTGCTATGAAAGCGTATGCACCGGAAAAGATTTGGGATACTTGGGAAAGATTGCTGAAGAATATTCAAGGTAAAAAATGAGGGTGAATAAAAGGCTATGTAAGCTTTGCCACTGATGGATGGCGCTTTTGAGACGAAGAGGTCTTGAAGATGCATTGGGGCGAGTCATGGAAGGTCATAATTTTTTGCTCGCCACTGATGAAGGAGGATTGTCTTGGTAAAATTCACATCATTGTATTTTTCTATCAAATCTATTTGGTCGGGACTGATTTATGCGCGGGGATGATTTAAGAAAGATTGTAAAAAAATCAGCCAGATATAGTTCTGTTTATCAACATGCCCAAGGATATTTTAATGGTAGAAGATATCAAGTATGCGAATCGTTTTTCTGAAACGGTCTACTGATTTGTGGATGGTAATGATATGAGGTGCGCTGGGATTTGTCGAGTGATCGATATGATCTGCCGCTGGCGCAGGCGGTCACGAAGCATGGTGAGGTGCGGATCTCTCAGGATGCGGAGTGGATCGAAAGGTCTGAGGGTGCGAAGTGAGGAGGTGCCCTTGGCGGTGGATGGTCTGGGAAAACGTAAAATTTGTGATGAGTATGCAGAGCTGGATGCAGGGATTATCGTGGTGCATCAGAAAAACCGAAGTTTGAGTGGAGCGCGGAATAATGGTCTCCGATTTGCGGAAGGCGAGTATGTTGCATTTGTGGATAGCGATGAATAGAGTATTAGTCTTTGCAAAAGTTTGTCAGAACAATTTTGGCGTTGCGTTTTAGGTGGCTTTCGGGGGGAAAATGCGTTTCTTAAAATCCATTCAACAGGATGCGAAGCTGTTTCTTTATATCTATCTTCTTCTCATGCTTTTCCGCATCGTATTTCTTGCGATTTACGCGGGGCAGATGGGGAGCGCCGGAGTGGGGGATATTTTGATCGCGCTTTGGTTGGGGGCGCGGATCAGTCTCAAGACGACGGCGTTCTTGGTGGCGTTCCCGTTTCTTTTCGCTACGATCCCGTATGCGTTTTACTCGAAGTGGCCGGTGGCAGGTATCCGAAAGGTGCTGGGGAGTGTCGAAATTTCTTTGATGACGTTCCTCTTTATGGCGCGCATTCCGTATTATGAGATTTTTCATCAGGGGTTCAATATCATGCTGTTCAATGGCATGAAGGATGACAAGTGGGCGATCTTTGATACGGCAGTGCAACAGTATGCGCTGTGGCCGCGGCTTTTGGGTGCGTGTGTTTTGATGGTGGTCTTTGTGTGGCTGTGGTTGCACGTAGCTCAGAGGACGAATGTTTGGAGTCCAAAGCGGCACGTTCGGCTTTGGGTACTCGGAGCGGTGGTCTGCCTTCCGATTTTTGCAATCTTTTGTCGCTTCGGCGGGGCGTTTCACTCGGATGACGGGGTGCCGTGGGAGAGTGCGGCTCGCACGCGGTATGTGGTCTTGAATGAGGCAGTACTGGATGATGGACAGGCGCTGTATCGGGCGTATATCACGCATAAGCGGGCGAAGAGCCGGGCAAATCGTCCGATTTCTGATGAGGAGCTGAAGCAGGCGGTGGTTTGTCTCGGCGGGGATCCGAAGGCGGATTCGCTGGATGCAGCGTTTTCGCGGCAGAGTCAGGCGGAGGCTTTGGCGAAGCGTCCGAGGCATGTGGTGGTGATCTTGGGGGAGAACTATGCGCTGTGGCCGCTTTTACCGGAGTATCGGTCGTTGGGACTGGCACAGACGGGAGAGTGGCTGGAGAAGGAGGGGACGTATACGTATCATTTCCTGTCTAATGGGAATGGGACAATGACGTCTCTGAATGGTTTCCTGACGGGACTGCCGGATGTGGGGCTGTATGTGAATTATACGATGGGGCTCAAGGGGAAGGCGTCGCCTTTTGCAATCGGTGAGACGATGAAGCGGCTGGGGTACCGGACGGTTTTCTGGTATGGTGGTCTTCGGAGTTGGCAGGATCTAGAGCATTTCACGCTGCGTGAAGGGTTCGACGAGTTCCACTGCGCGGATGAGCTCCCTGAGCAGGGGGAGAGTTCGTCGTGGGGCGCGCCGGACGGGGTGCTTTTCGATGTGATTCGGGAACGGATGCAGAAGGAGTCGGAGGATACGTTCTATTTCATCTTGACGACGAGCAATCATCCGCCTTTTGCGTATGATGTGGATGCGAAGGGGTTCCCGCGGGTGGAGGTGACGGAGAAGCTGCCGCCGTCTATCCCGAGGGATAAGGCGACAATCGATCAGCTGGGGCATATCTGGTATGCGGATCAGGTGATGGGGAAATTCATCCGTGAGATAAAGAAGGATGACCCGTCGACACTCTTTGTAGTGACGGGGGATCATGCGGAGCGTTTCAATTTCGCTGCGGATGTGTCGCTATGGGCGCAAAGCGGTGTGCCTTGCTATTTCTATGGGGAGGGTGCAACGAAGGATCTTTTGCAGGGGGCGGCGGGCAGCCATCTCCAGATCGCACCGACGCTGGCAGAACTCATCGCGCCGCAGGGTACGACGTATACGTCGCTCCTGCCTCCTTTGATGCAGTCGAAGCGGGCTTTCAATCATCGGCTCTTCATCGAAAATGGAGAAATCGGGGAGGAGAAGGCGCTGTCGAATGCGGAATTCAAGAAGGAGATCGAGGCGGCGCGGACGGTGGCACGCTGGATGGTACAGCAGGATCGGTGAGGCGTTGCTTTTTGCGGGAATGTTAGTGAAAAAGTAATCCCTGCATTAAGTCTCGATGCTCCTTGAATAAAAAATCTCCTGATGCGTTTTGAACGGTGTCGGGAGATTTTTTCATGGGGGAAATGATATAATACAGGAAGATAAAGTGTAGGGGAATGCGGATTTTGTCAGTGTTTCCTTAAGTCGCAGAGATCGGATGGAATGGTTAAAGAAGAATGCATGATGGGACTTGGAAGGGCACGGGATTGTCAAGAGATGAGGTGATTTGATGAAAATATCTGATTTCATCGGGGAAACGACGGCTTATGATAAGAAGGTTAGGCTTGAGGAGAATCGGCCGAAGAGCTGGCTGAAAAGTGTGAGTGCATTTGCCAATGGCGTGGGTGGCTTTCTTGTCTTTGGCATTTCGGACAATGATGAGTTGATCGGTGTGGAAAATGCTTCCCGTGGGGCAGAAAAGATTAGCGAAATAATCAATGCCAAAATGGATCCTGTGCCAACGATACATCTTCAGATTTTAAAAGAAGGCGGAATGGATTTCATTGTGCTGCAAGTATTTCCCGGAGATGAGACTCCATATTACTATTCTTCGGATGGGAATCTGATTGCTTATGTTCGTGTGGGAAATGAAAGCATTCAGGTGGATGCATTAACGCTCAGGCGGCTGATTATGAGGGGCGTACATCTTTCTTTTGACAGTGAAGTGTCTCGTTGGAGATATGCAGATTTCTCTTTTACCAGACTGAAGTCTGCATATAAGTCCAAGGTCGGTGAAGATTTTGCGGACTCGGATTTTTTATCGTTTGATCTGGTGAATGGTGATCGATTGACAAATGCGGGCGCGCTATTTGCAGATGACTGTCCTATACGCTGGTCAAGGTTATTTTGTACTCGGTGGAATGGACTCGATAAAGCGAGTGGTGTGATCGATGCGCTGGATGATAAAGAGTATGGAGGATCGCTGATTGCTCTTTTGGAAAACGGAATGGATTTCGTCAGGAACAATACGAAGAAGAAGTGGAAGAAAACCGAAAATGGCCGTGTGGAAATGCCGGAGTATCCTATGCTGGCTGTGCATGAGGCGGTGGTGAATGCGCTGATTCATAGGGATTATATGGAAGTTGGCAGCGAGGTACATATCGATATTTTCGATGATCGGATGGAAATCTATTCTCCTGGCGGGATGTTGGATGGCTCATTTGTACAGGACTTAAATATTGATCAGGTGGCATCGAAACGCAGAAATCCTGTTATCGCGGATCTTTTCGGCCGTATGCATTTTATGGAAAGAAGGGGGAGCGGATTTAGAAAAATACGGCGTGAATATCATCGCGTGCTGGGATTGTCCAGAGGGAAAGAGCCTGTGTTTACTTCTTCAGCTACATCTTTCTTTGTGACGTTATACAATTTAAATTATGGAGATTCGTTGATGTCCAATAAAAAAGTAGCGCATGGGGATGGAAAAGTAGCGCATGGGGATGGAAAAGTAGCGCTTGAGGAATGTATGATGGTTCATGGTTATTCCGTCCGAGAAAGAGATCGCGTTTTTCAGATTTTGGAAACATATGGGTTTGAGGCAGATTTCAGGCGAAAGGATTTGGTGAAGCAGTTTGAATTGGCGCCGTCTTCAGTGGGGAAATTCCTTCGCAAGTTAAAGCAAACAGGTCTGATTATTTCAGGTAACGGGCATGGACTATACAGAATGAATAGGATTTGTGCTGTAAAGGGAGAGGGGAAATAGTGAGGGCTCTATTTCTTGTTCTCTTGATGATAGGTCAATAAAAAAATCCTTCGGCATAAAGCCGAAGGATTTTTTGTTGCCTGTTTATTTCACTTCTTGGATGATGGTCAAGATCATCGGGCGGCGCTTGGTGCGGTCGAAGAAGTATTTGCCGAGGGTGTCTCTCACCTGGGTCTTGATGGCGTTCCATTCGGAGACGTTGCCGGCTTCGCAGCGGTCAAGGACGGACTCGATGCGTTCTCTGGCTTCGGTCAGGAGGGCTTCGCTGTCTCTCACGTAGACGAAGCCGCGGGAGACGATGTCGGGGCCGGCTAAGACTTGGTTGCTGCCTTTTTCGAGGGCGATGACGACGATGACGACGCCGTCCTGGGCGAGCTGCTGGCGGTCACGGATGACGATGTTTCCTACGTCGCCTACGCCGAGGCCGTCGACGAAGACGGGGCCGGCCTGGACGCGCTGCGGATTGATCTTGCCGCCGCGGCTGGTGAATTCGAAGAGGGTGCCGTTTTCGCCGATCAGGATGTTTTTCTTTTCGACGCCGAGGCTTTCTGCGAGTTCTGCGTGGCTGACGAGCATGCGGTGTTCGCCGTGGACGGGGATGAAGTATTTCGGCTTGACGAGGGAGAGCATGGTTTTCAGGTCTTCCTGGGAGCCGTGGCCGGATACGTGGACGCGGGTGGTGGTGCTGGTGACGACGTGGGCGCCGAGGCGCATCAGGCTGTCGATGGTGCGGCCGACGCTGGTTTCATTGCCCGGGATCGGGGAGGCGGAGATGATGACGGTGTCGCCTGCGTGGATCTGGACCTGACGGTGGGAGCCGTCGGCCATGCGGGAGAGGCCGGCCATCGGTTCGCCCTGGCTGCCGGTGGTCAGGATGCAGAGGCGGTCGTCTCTGTAGTGGCCAAGTTCTTCCGGTTCGATGAAGGTGCCTTCCGGGGCTTTGAGGTAGCCGAGTTCTTGGGCGATGCCGACGACGTTCACCATGGAGCGGCCGAAGACGCAGACTTTTCTTTTGTTAGCGACTGCTGCGTCGACGGCCATCTGGATGCGGGAGACGTTCGATGCGAAGGTGGCAAGGATGATGCGGCCTTTGGCATCGGCGTAAGCGCTCATGAGGGACTTGGATACGATGGCTTCGGAAGGGGTGTAGCCGGGATTCTGCGCGTTCGTGGAGTCGGCGAGGAGGCAGAGGACGCCTCTGTGGCCGAGCTCGGCGAGCTTGTACATGTCGGTGAGTTCGCCGTCGACCGGAGAGTGGTCGAATTTGAAGTCGCCGGTATGGACGATGGTGCCGACCGGGGTGCGCAGGTAGATGCCGCAGGAGTCCGGTATGGAGTGGCAGACGTGGAAGAAGCCGAATTTGAAAAGGCCTGTTTTGAATTCGTCACCGGGTTTGACGGTGTGCAGGTCGTAGTTTGTGATGTGTGCTTCTTTGAGTTTGCCTTCGATGAGGCCGCAGGTGAGGCGTGTGGCGTAGACCGGGGCGTTCACTTCGCGAAGCAGGTAGGAAAGGGACCCGATGTGATCTTCGTGTCCGTGGGTGATGAGGATGGCTTTGATCTCGTCTTTGTGTTCGATGAGGTAGGAAAAGTCCGGGATGACGATGTCGATCCCGAGCATGTCTTCTTCTGGGAATGCCATGCCTGCATCGATTACGATAATTTCGTCGCCGTAACGGAATACAGTCATGTTCTTCCCGATTTCTCCAAGGCCTCCTAATGGAATGATCTGTAATCTTGCTTTTGCCAAAATGGATAGAACCTCCTATTCAGTTGTCGGAGCCGGCAGTCGCCGGCTCTAAAAAATATTTTTGCATTGTATGTCAAAAATAAAAGCCGTTCATAGTCGCTTTTCCTATTATATCACATGAGGGAAGGAAATAGGGGATGCGAATGGAGAAAATAGTAAGGAGGAGAGAAGCATGATCGGCAGGCTTGGGGCTTTGCGTGATAAAAAGCGGCGATGCGCTTGGCGAGGAGGAAGCCTTTTCCTATTCTTTCTTCAAGTATGATAGAATATGGGTATAAAAAGGCGATATACATTTATATTTTTGGAAGGAGTAGTTATGAATCAGTTCAAAGCGGGCGACACGAATGCGGTCGTCCTGGCGGGAATGTGTACGGCGCTGGCCGTGGTGCTTTCTATGGTGGGCTTCTATGTGCCTGGGATCTCTCTTTTGGCGCTGCTTTCGCTGCCGCTGCCGATCGCGTACATGGGGATCCGCGAGGGTGTGAAGTGGGCGGTGATCGCGACGTCGGGGATCATGATCCTGGACTCGGCGTTCTTCGGGATCACGACGGCGTTCTTTCTGGTGGTGATGTTCGGCTTCGCAGGGATCGCGATGGCGTATTGCTATCAGAAGCGCGCATCGGCGCTCCGCACCTTTGGGACGATCGTGGTCGTGATGTTTTTCGCGATGCTTTTGAATCTTCTGGGGACGGTGGTCATGATGGGGATGCCTTGGGATCAGGTGTATGGAAGTACGCTGGATCAGATGCAGGGGATGGCGAAGGAGATGTCGGGTCTCATGGCGTCCGGGGATCAGCTGGATCAGGTGAATCAGCAGACGGAGGAAATGATCAAAACGATCCGGAAGATGATTCCGGCGGCGATGGTGATGGCACCGATGGCGCTCGCCTGGGCGGTGATGCAGATCGAGAAGGTGGTTTTCCGTCGTCTGGGGCTGACGGATTTTCCGCAGTTTCCTGCGCTGGAGCGCTGGCATTTCCCGCGCTGGGTACTGCTGCTTCTCCTGCTGTCTGTAGGGACGCAGTACATGCCGCTCACTGAGCAGGTGAAGGATCTCGCGTACAATGTGGGTGCGGTGTGCTACTTCGTGCTGTGGGTCCAGGGGATCGCGACGCTCTGGTGGCTGCCGCATATCTATCCGGTGGTGAAACGGCTGCGTCTGCTCATTGTCATCATTTCGATCTGGATCCCTATCCTGCAGCTCTTCACGGTGTATCTCGGCGTGGCGGATATGGCGCTGAATTATCGGAAGAAGAGAGGGTATGAGTGAAATAAAGAATTAGGAATGAGGAATTAGGAATTAGGAATGAAGGTAGCGGCTTCGCCGCAAATATATGGGGCGATGCCCGAAGGTGGCATTTAGTTACTAGTCACTTGGTGCTCCTAATCCCTAGCTACTAATCCCTAATCCCTGCTTTCAAACTTGTGGTGGCGGCTTCGCCGTGATCGATGGCTCAGGTCGCAGCTGTTCTGGCATTCGTTATCTCACATACGACGCTTCTCGCCGCTCAGGATGACGAAACGGGGCGATGCCCGAAGGCCTGCGGAGAGCGGGCTTCCCGTTTCGAGCTTTCCAAACATCGACCGCTGGGCCGCGAATGACAAAGATTTCTCGCTTGCGCTCGAAATGACGACACGAGAGAGTCCGATGTCTCCTAGTCTCTTGGTCTTCTAGTCTCCTAATCCCTAGCTACTAATCCCTAGTCACTAGTCCCTAGTCACTAGCTACTAGTCACTAGTCCCTAGTCACTAGCTACTAGTCACTAGTCCCTAGTCACAAGTCACTAAACATCGAAAGGAGCTTCCTATGCGAATGTTCGACTTTCTCACGAGCGGCGCGGCCTTTGCGGGGCGGCGGGGATGGGGCGTGCTGGCGGCGCTTGGGATTGCCTTTGGCGTGGTACTGGCTCTGGGCGGCTCGTGGGCGAGATGGGTCTATCTGCTTTTCCTGCTCTTTCCGGCGCTGGAGGATGCGCGGACGGGGTATGTGTCGGATGGCTGGGCGCTCTGGCTCGCTCTTGGCGGGCTGCTCACGATGATTTCGCGCGGAGAGGCGCTCTATCTCGCAACGGGTGCGGGGATCGGGGCGCTCTATGGACTGCTGTACCTGATTTCTAAAAAATCGCTGGGGCTGGCGGATGTGTTTCTGGCCGCGGCCTCCTCTCTTTGGCTGCTTCCGGTGTATGGCCTTCTTTCTCTGTGGCTGACATCGCTGGCGGCCCTTTTATGGTGTGCGTTTTTGCTTCTGCGGGGACGGTTGGGGCGAAGGACGGAGATTCGCTTCGTGCCCTTCCTGGCGATCGGAGGTGCTTTGGCGTATGGGGTGCAGGAAACGGTGGGGATGGCTTTCTTTCTCGCATCGCTCGGGATTTCTTCTCTCTGAGATGCTGCTCGTCCTTTTCCTCTTTGCGCTCTCCTCTGCGGCGGCGGTGCCGATGCTCTATGACTGGCAGGAGGAGCGGGAGCTGGATCTTGCGGCGGAAGAGGTGGCTTCGGCCATCCGCGAGGCGCAGATGCTGGTGAGAAGCGGACATGAGGACGCGACCATGGCGGCGATGTCGGTCAGTTTCTACTGTGACGAGGAGGCGGGGCGCGTGTCGTACCTGACGAAGCGCGGGGTGAAGTTCATCCAGCCGCGGGGGACGCTGCCGGCCAATATCCGTGCAGGGGGAAGGCTCTATGTCGTTTTCCGCAAGGATGGCTTCGCGGGTTCGGAAGGAAATGGGAAGTATACCATGCGGCTCCGGACGAGGAATGGAAAGCATGAGAAGGAAATCACTGTCGCTATGTATACGGGGCGCGTCAGGGTGACGAGGATCAAATGAGGCATGAAGGCGGCGGCTTCGCCGCAATTTTTAGGGAAACACTGATTAAATCGCTGTCCGAACAAACGTAGAATGACGCCCTATCCTCCCAGCATCTCTTCGCTCGCCGGTCCCTTCCTAAGGAAGGGGCTCTTTTGCGTATCGGGGGTGGCAGGGTTCCCGTTTAGAAAGTTCCTCATACCATTCGATTGTCCGCAAACAAAAAAGATTCGAGGGCTTCGCTCGGAATGACGATACGGGAGTACCGCTTGGTTTAAGGAAACGCTGATTAAATCGCAGAGTCAGATTTTACAAGAATTTTTATACATAGCTTCGTCATAACCCTCCTTAAATAGCTCGCTATTCGCGTCAGGTTATTCCTTGCTATGCATAAAAATTCAAGAGTAAAATCTGGCAACGATTTAATCAGTGCTTCCTTAAAACTTGCGGCGCTTTATAAATTTGATGCGCCGCACCACAACCCTGAAGTTAGAAAGCAGGGATTAGGGATGAGTGGCTAGGGATTAGGAGCGCAAGTGACTGGTAGCTAGTGACTGGTGACTTAAATACCGCCTTCGGGCACCACCATTCCTCATTCCTAATTCCTCATTCGCGCAAAGATTTCATTCATAATCAGTGGACGGAGCCGCCCAAGGGGCTAACCCTGAACCCATCAACCCGCCCCCTCTCCTGTCCACCACACCTGTTCTCTTGAACCTACTTTCTTGAACCCGTATAATAAAGCCAATATTGATGCAAAGGAGAACACCATGGCAGAGAACGAGAGCAAGCCGAAGGGCAACTGGAAGAAAGAGGGCTGGGGGAAAAAGCCGGACACGGATACGATGATCGTGACGCGCATTCCGCCGCAGAATATTGATGCGGAGAAGTCCGTCCTGGGGGCGATGCTGCTCGACAAGGACGCGATCATGACGGCAGAGGACAAGCTGACAGCCGCAGATTTCTACCGCGAAGCGAATGCGATCGTGTTTCAGGCGATCCTGAATCTGGCGCACAAGGGAGAGCCGGCGGATATTCTGACGGTGACGGAAGAGCTGAAGCGCATGGGACGCTTGGATGACGTAGGGGGCGTCCTCTATGTCAATGATCTGCCGGCGAATGTGGTCACGACGAAGATGGTGGACCGCCACGCTGACATTGTCGCGGACAAGGCGAAGCTCCGACGTCTGATCGATGCGGCCGGTGTCATCACGGATGAGGCGTACTCGGAGCGCGATGATGTCGAGGACATCACGGATAATGCGGAGAAAACGATCCTTGCCGTGACGCGTGATGACCGTCGCTCGGATTTCACCTCGATCGGTGAGGCGGTGCAGAATGAGCTGCAGGAAATCACGCGGAAATTCAAGAACAAAGAGTCCATCACGGGACTTCCCAGCGGATTTCCTTCTCTCGATGCGCTGACGAGTGGTTTCCAGAAGGGCGACTTCGTCATCGTGGCGGCGCGTCCGTCCATGGGTAAGACGGCTTTTGTGCTGAATATCGCGAAGAACATGAGCATTTCCTCGGCGCACAAGCATGTCGCCTTCTTCTCGCTGGAAATGTCACGCGAACAGCTCGTGCAAAGATTGCTCTGCTCGACGGCGCTCGTCGACAGCGCGAAGCTCCGTACCGGGCGGATCTCCACACAGAAGGAGTGGGATCAGCTCGCTTCTGCGGCCAGCGTCCTCATGGATGCGCCGCTCTTCATCGATGATACGCCGGGGGTGTCCGTCTCGGAGATCCGCTCCAAGTGCCGCCGCCTGAAGGCAGAGCAGGGGCTCGATATCATCATGATCGACTATCTGCAGCTCATGCAGGCGAAGAATACCCTGCGCAACGGGGATAACCGTCAGCAGGAAATTTCCGAGATTTCTCGCTCGCTGAAAAGTCTGGCGCGTGAGCTGAATGTCCCGGTCATCGCTCTTTCGCAGCTGTCACGAAGCGTCGAGTCCCGTCAGGACCACCGCCCGCTCCTGTCTGACCTGCGAGAATCCGGCTCTCTGGAGCAGGATGCGGACATGGTCTCCTTCCTCTTCCGCCCCGCGTACTACGACCGCGACATGGAGGATGACAATCCGCAGAAGAATGAGACGGAAATCATCCTCGCCAAGAACCGTAATGGCCCGGTCGATACGGTGAAGCTCCTCTTCGCCGGCCAATTCACGCTCTTCTATGAGCTCACCAATCAGGAACCGCCGCCGGATATGATGTGAGAAGGGGATCAGGTTTAGGGTTAGCCCGTGGGGCGTGCCGCCCTTTGATTACGTTTGAAGCCTCGTTTGAATGAGAAATTAGAAATGAGAAATGCGAAATGGTGGTGCGGCGCCAGATCCTTCGACTCAGTTCTCACTGTTCCGCCTTTACATGATCGAACATCCGACATTTCACTCCGCTCAGGATGACGAAATGCGCCGCGAAGCATACATAGTGGCGATGCCCGAAGGCGGTATTTAGTCACCAGTCACAAGTCACCAGTCACTCCTAATCCCTAATCCCTAATCCCTAATCCCTAATCCCTGGCTGCTTTCCCTAAGGAGGCAAAATGAAAACACATCGCGGCTTCCTCATGGTCTGGGTGCTCGTGGGGATCACGGTCATTCTGATCCTTGCGGGGAGCGTTGCGCTGACGCTTTCGCAGGCGATGCGCCGGGAGGTCAGGATGGAGATCGCGACCGATGAAGCCCTCATCGTGCAGGAGGCGCTGGAGCAGGGGAAAGCGGCGGTGCGCTTTGGTACGCCGCTTTCGATTCCGGGAGACATAGAAAGAAATGGTAGAACGTACCGCGTAGATTTCCATCAGGAAGAAACCATGGAGGAAGGGGCCGTCGTCATCCGCCTCTCCTGCGAAGTCACCCATGAAAGCGGGGAGACCTACCGGGCTGAGACGCTGGTGGATCGGTGACTGGGGGAGTGACTAGTGACTAGTGGCTAGTGACTGGGGATTGGGTTTCAAAGAACTCCTCCCAGCTGAGCAGCCCCTTGAAGAAGGGGCGCGTTGAAGGCGGAGGATAGATTCCCATAGCGGTAAAAAAATGATGTTGAATGATCCTCATCCCTGTATCGTCATTTCGAGCGAAGCGAGAAATCTTTGCCATTCGAGGCTCAGGGATTCACGTTTTCCCCACATGTGCCGCGCCCCTCTCCGCTTTCTTCAGCTGTCTTTCGTACCGCTAGTGCCCTATCCGCCCCTACGGGGCACCTTCCCCTCGAGGGGAAGGCTTTGATGCGGGGGAAGCGGTATTCTCATTTTGTAGCCATTATCGGTGGTGCTCGGGGCAGCGCTTTTGTATGACAGCTGAGCAGCCCCCTTGAAGAAGGGACGCGTCGAAGGCGGAGGATAGAGTGCCTCGCAGAGGCACCATTCATCATAGCCGCATCCCTTCCTCTGCGTCAGACGTTTTACTTGCTATCCCCTATCTCCGCTGACCGTTCTGCGGAATTCTGCCCCTTCGGGGCAGTCCATCCCGGCCTTTGGCCGCCCCCTTCTTCAAGGGGGAACGCATGAAAGGGTATCCCCATTCCTCTTTCATCCCCTCGCGAGGTAACGATACGAGGACACCGCTTTCTCATGGCCTGCGGGCAAATCTTGAACCCTCTGCTACACATGTTATAATAAAGAGAAATCAATGCAAAGGTGGGATTTCTTTGTTGAAAAAAGTACTCATGACCATGGCGCTCTGTGCCGTCACCGCCATGCCTTTCGTTTCCGATGCGAAGGACAATGCGGGTGCCCAGCTCCTTGCTGCGGCGGAAGCGCCGAAGGCGGAAGACACGGTGAAGAAACCGGCTTTCGAAGACAAGCGGATCGAGATCAATCTGGCAAGCCGCCTCCTCACCCTGTATCAGGGCGAGGTCGGCATCCGCATGTACCCTGTCGCACCGGGCAAGCCGGATTCTCCGACACCGATCGGGCGGCGCAAGGTGGTCGAGATGGAGATCAATCCGACCTGGGTCGATCCGGATAACCTGGACGCCAAAGTGCCATCGGGGCCGGACTGTCCGCTCGGCTACCGCTGGATCGGCATCGGCGGTAATTATGGGATCCATGGGACGAATGTGCCGTCCTCCATCGGCGGCTACGCATCCCACGGCTGTGTTCGCATGTACGAGAAGGACGTCGAAGACCTCTTCGATCACATCGTGAAGGGGATCCCTGTCGACATCAAGTATGAACGTGTTGTGGCAGAGATGGATCCGGACAAAACCGTCGTTTACTACGTATACCCTGACGGCTATGGGCGAGAGCCGCTCCAGATCTCTGATGTCAGAAAGAAGCTGGCGAAGCTGGGAGCAGGCGGCCTTGCTGACGATGCGAGCATCCAGCAGGCGATCGACAGCTCGGATGGGCAGCCTCGCTATGTGGCAAAGGTCTATGACCTGTATCTCAAAGGAGAGCTGCTCGATGTCCACGCCTATGGCAAGGATGGACACGTGTATCTACCCGTGATGGCCGTTGCGAAAGCCGCCGGCATTCGCACAGAGTGGTCGCCGAACTGGCAGCGCTTCACCACTGTCTTTGGCAAGGCGCCCGGCCTGCAAAGAGGGAAATACATCTACATCGATGCCAGCGATGCGCCGACGCTTCTTCACCTCACGGGCCATCTGGATGAGAATCACAATTTCATACTGGAATAACGAAATCCGCTCCGAGAGGAGCGGATTTTTGATGCTGGGGATTGGGGATTGGTGACTAGTGACTGGGGACTGGTAGCTAGGGATTAGTGGCTAGGGATTAGGTTTGCGATACGAGAAAACCGCTAGTTTCAAACCTCCGCGGCG
>UQRR01000044.1 GCA_900543455.1 uncultured Dialister sp. | reverse complement strand
CCTTTTGAACCTTCAGAACCCGCTTAACCTATGAGGATTCACATAAAGGATAGATTGTTCTTTCTGCTTTCAAACTTCAGGGGTAGCCCGTGGGGCGTGCTGTCCCTTTGATTGCGTGTGAAAGCAGGGATGAGTGACTGGTGACTAGTGACTGGTGACTTGAATACCACTTTCAGGCATCGCCCCATATATACTCGCGGCGAAGCCGCCACCGCCATTTCTCATTTCTCATTTCTCATTTACACCGGAGCTTTCATCCTCAATCAAGGGACGATACGCCACACGAGGGAATCCTGAACCCTGAACCATTTATCTTATTTTCCCCCTTGCATTTCATCTCTGAAACGGCTATAATATAAAAGCTTGCTTTGATGCAGGCAACTTCTCTTCCCATGGAGAGCATGGGACATAAGTCCAAAAAGGAGGCGAATTTCGTGAAAAAGTATGAAGTTATGTTCATTGTGAATGCAGCAAATGATGAAGTCATCAAAGCTGCTGTCAAACTGGTACAGGACACCATCACCAGAATCGGTGGTACCATTGACAAAGTTGATGAATGGGGCAAACGTCATCTTGCCTACGAAGTCAGACACCAGAGCGAAGGTTACTACGTAGTAGTAGATTTCCAGGCTGACCCGGCAGAGATCAAAGAGCTTGACCGCGTTATCAAGATTCATGAAGAAATTATCCGTCACATCATTGTAAAACAGGATGACTAAGAGGTAGCACAATGAATTCAGTTCAAATCATGGGTAATTTGGGGCGGGATCCGGTTATGCGTGCAACAAAGACCGGCCGCGCCGTTGCATCTTTTAGTGTCGCTGTCAGCCGTATGTATACGACACCACAGGGCGAACAGAAAGAGATCACTGACTGGATTAACGTTGTGGCTTGGGGCAATCTGGCAGAAGCTGTAGGAAATCAGCTGAAAAAAGGCAGCCGCGTTTTCGTGGAGGGCCGTTATACCACTCGTTCCTACGACACACCAGATGGACAGAGAAGATGGATCAGTGAAGTGAATGCTAACTTTGTTGCCATTCCGATTGGTGCACCTTCTCATCAGCAGTCTCAGGGTAATGCTTTTGGTGGAAATGGTGGTTATGGTGCCAATGGTGGATATAACACCAATGGCGGATATGGCGCAAACAATGGCGGCTTCAATAACGGGGCTTCCCAGTTCGGCCAGAGCCAACCACAGAGCCAGCCGAAAAGCAGTTTTGGTCAGTTCGGACAGGCTTCCAAAGATGAAGACATTCCGTTCTGAGATACATTGATTTTGGAGGATAAACTAGCATGATCAGAAGAGATAGAGTAAGAAGACCGAGAAGAAAGGTCTGCCAGTGCTGCGTAGATCACGTAGACACCATTGATTACAAAAACATTGCCGCACTTCGCCGTTTCGTTTCCGAAAGAGGTAAGATCCTTCCTCGCCGCGTAACCGGCACATGCGCTAAACATCAGCGTAAGATCAATCTCGCTATCAAGAGAGCAAGAGCCATCGCTCTGCTTCCTTTCAGCGCTGACTAATCAAAAGCGGAAAATCCCAAGACTATGGTCTTGGGATTTTTTTAGTGGGGGATGGATTCAACGGGTTCTAAGGGTTCAGAAGGTGCAACGGGGGCGGTGCGGCGCAGCATATAATAGAAGCGCCGCGAAATGTTAGATAGCGCTGCGCGCGTATCGAAAACCCCTTTCTCAGAAAGGGGTCGGCGCCTTGGCGCCGGGGGATAGGGCGTTAATCTACGTTTGCTCGTATGAGCGCAATTCGTAGTTAGCCCCACATGTGCTGAATGACTGTCTGCGCATTTGTCTCCCTATCCCCCGCCCTTCGGGCGGCCCCTTCCCGAGGGGAAGGGGCTTTGCAATACGCGAAGTCATATTCAAAAATCGCGGCGCTTTCACATTATGATGCACCGCACCACAACCCTGAACCCATCAACCTGAACCCGCCAACCTTCACCCCATTGACAAACCCCATTTCTGCGAGTACACTGTATACATATTAACAAAAGTGCAAAGAAGCTCACTTCCCTTCGGGGTAAGTGAGCTTTTTGCATGAATGGGCGCGATAGGAATTCAGAACTCATCATATATCAAAAGGCGCCCGGAAAATTTCATAAGGGGGGAGTATCATGGATAAACCGGAAGGATTTGGCAAGAAGTACGGCCTGTGGCTATCGCTCATTGGCATGGCACTGGTCTGTCTGTTTCCGACACCGGCTGATCTGCCGACAGAAGGACACCGGCTGATCGCTATCCTTGTATTTGCCGTCATCATCTGGATGACAGAGGGCGTTTCTTATCCTGTGAGCGCCTTTGTGATTGTGACATTCATGTCTTTTGCACTGGGTCTCTCGCCGAATCCGGCAAAGCCCGGAGCCATCTTGGGGACAGCGAATGCCCTCAAAATGGGACTTGCCGGTTTTTCTACCACGGCATGGGCACTGGTCGCAGGAGCGATGTTTCTCTCCGCCGGCATGATGATGACAGGACTGGATAAGCGTATCGCGCTCATCGTCATGTCGCATATCGGCGTCAAGTCGAACCGGCTTGTGATCGGTGTTATTTTTGTCGGCTTCCTTCTGAGCTTCTTCGTTCCGTCGACGACGGCGCGCGTTTCCTGCATGGTACCGATCGTCATCGGTATCATCCGCGCGTTCGGCCTTGAGAAAGGAAGTACCTTCGCGGGCGTCCTCATGATGGCCGTCGCACAGGCGGACAGCCTTTGGAATATCGGGATCAAGACTGCGGCGGCGCAGAATATGGTCGCCATCGGTTTCATCCAGCAGGTCTTAGGGCAGGACATCAGCTGGCTGGAATGGTTCATCGCAGCCGCTCCGTACGCAGCCATCATGTCGATCATTCTATATTTCCTCCTGATCCATGTCATGCCGCCGGAGGTAAAAGAAATGCCCGGCGGGAAGGAAGCAATCGATAAGATGCTGAAGGAAATGGGCCCCATCACCCTGCCCGAAAAGAAGCTCCTCTGCATCTCGCTCGCGCTGCTCTTTTTCTGGGTCACAGAGAAGAAGCTGCATCCCTTTGATACGACGACTGTCACCATCGCCGGTATCATGCTCATGATGCTGCCGAAGATCGGCTTCATGACATGGAAGGATGCGGTGCCGCATATCAATTGGGGCACGGTAGCACTCTTCGGCGTCGGCATTAGCCTTGGCGCGGCGCTTCTGAAATCAGGGGCAGCCATCTGGCTTGCAAACCATTTCGTCTCCCTCTTTGGCATGGAGACCATGTCGCCACTTATGGTCATCGCGGTGCTGGCCTTCTTCCTGACGGTCATCCACCTGGGTTTTGCGAGCGCGACAGGCCTCGCTGCAGCCATGATCCCGATCGTCATAGCTGTCCTTCAGAGTGTGGAAACTCCCGGAATCAACGTGCTTGGCATGACCATGATCCTGCAGTATACCATCTGCTTCGGCTACATCCTGCCGGTCAATGCGCCGCAGAACATGATCGCCTACAGTACGGGCTATATCACGTCCAAAGATTTCTTGAGGACAGGCATTCCTTTCACCATCATTGCCTATGCGATGATCCTCGTCTTCTCGGCCACCTATTGGCACTGGCTGGGCTATGTAGGGTGAGTAGAAATCGATCCCGCCGTGAGACATTTCTTGCGGCGGGATTTTTCGTGAGAAATGCGAAATGCGAAATGGTGGTAGCAGCTTCGCCGCAATTTATTATTCGGCGCGTTGCGCCACACTATCCTCGTTGTACACTGAAGTTTGAAAGCGGGGATGAGGAGCTTTGAGTGACTAGTGGCTGGTGACTTAAATACTACTTTCGGGCATCGCGCCCCTATATATTCGCGGCGAAGCCGCCACCACCATTCCTAATTCCTAATTTTTTGAAACCCTGAACCCCGAACACTGAAGTTTGAAAGCAGGGATGAGTAGCTAGGGATTAGTGGCTAGGGATTAGGTTTCTCAAGTGACTGGTGACTTGAATATTACCTTCAGGCATCGCCCCATATATATTTGCGGCGAAGCCGCCACCTTCACTCCTCACTCCTCACTCCTCACTCCTCATTCGAGCAAGGCTTTCATCCGCAATCAAGGGACGCCCCGCCCCACGGGCTAACCCTGAACCCTCTAAATTTGTAGCATCCCATTCCCGTCTATGTTACAATAAAGTTAAGTTTATCTCGATGGAGGTGTCCTATGAAATATAGAAGTACAAGAAGCAGTGAGACCGTGACCGCACTGGAAGCGCTGGTGAAAGGGCTGGCGAGTGACGGCGGGCTCTATGTGCCAGCGGCGCTGCCGGCGCCTTTTCTGACAGCTGATGATCTGATGCATCTTTCCTACGAAGAGTTGGCGGCTTATGTGCTGTCCCATTTCTTCACCGATATCCCGGAAGAGGATATGAAGAAACTGACGCATGATGCCTACACCGGGACATTCGAGACACCGGAGATCGTGCCGGTGAAGACGATGTCGGAGTCCTTCTCCATGGCAGAGATGTTCCATGGAAGGACCTGTGCATTCAAGGATCTCGCACTCTCTCTCTTCCCGTACCTTCTGGTCTATGCCAAGAAGCAGCAGAAGGATGAGAGGGAGGTGCTGATCCTGACCGCGACTTCCGGGGATACCGGCAAAGCGGCGCTGGAAGGCTTCCGCGATGTGCCGGGCGTACACATCATGGTCTTCTATCCGTCTCACGGTGTCAGCCCGCTGCAGCAGGATCAGATGCAGAAGCAGCTCGGAAATAATGTGAAGGTCGTCGGCATTGAAGGGAATTTCGATGACGCACAGAGTACGCTGAAAAAAGTATTCGGCAGTGCGCTGCGTGAGAAATCTGCGGAGAAGGGGGTGCTTTTCTCCAGCGCGAATTCCATCAATATCGGACGTCTCTTCCCGCAGGTGGTGTACTATGTCTGGATGTGGCTCTCGCTTTTGAAGCAGAACTCCATCGGGCCGAAGGAGACTTTCAATGTCGTCGTCCCGACTGGCAATTTCGGAAATATCCTTGCGGCGTGGATCGCCAAACAGATCGGTACGCCGATCGGCGAGCTTATCTGCGCCTCCAATGAAAATAAGGTCCTTGCCGATTTCTTTAAGACGGGTACCTATGATATTAACCGCGACTTCCACCTGACCGAAGCTCCGTCGATGGATATCCTGATTTCTTCGAATTTCGAGCGCTTCCTGTACTTCATGACCGGCTCGCAGGAAACTGTGGCATCTGACATGCAGGCACTGAAAGATACCGGTATTTACTCTCTTTCGAAAGAGGCCATGGAAAAGGTCACTGGCGAGATGAAGGGCGGCTGGGCATCGCCAAAGGCCATGGAAGAAGCGATGACGAATGTCTACGACAAGTATGACTACCTCATGGATCCGCATACGGCTGTCGCCTATGCGGTCTATGATGAAATGAAGAGAAAGGGAGAGATCCCGCGTCATACCCATACCGTCATTGTCTCTACGGCGCATCCCTATAAATTCCCCGGCATCGTGGCAAAGTCGCTCGGCCTTACGCCGAAGGACAATCCGTATGATACCCTTCGTATGATCGCAGAAAAGACAGGCATCGCGATCCCCAGACAGCTCGGCGAGCTTGAAAACAGAGAGAAACGATTCACAGATGTGGTCGATCGCACGGAGATGGCAGAGGCGATCGAAACGTATGTGGACGAGATTTGTGAGAAGGACTAGTGGCTGGTGACTAGTGACTAATCACTGGTAGCTGGGGAGCAGGAGTGACTGGCGAACAGAAGGGGTGCCATCTTCGGGGATCGCTTTTGCCAAGCCGATAGCAACCAATAAGAAATAACAAAAAGAGGTCTGATTCTATGATACAAAGAAATGGGGATGAAAGAGCGGAGCGGCGTTTCCGCATCGCGCTCTTTGTGGTGCTGCTGCTCGTGCTGGTGGGCGTGCACTTGGTGGATCCCTCTTTCTATCCGACGATTTACCAGCTCTCCATGGATGGGGATCTCAAAGGTACTATCGCCTACCTCAAAACCTTCGGCGTGTATGCGGCCTTCATGAGTTTCTTCATCGATGTCGTGATCAATGTGGTCGGATTCCTTCCTTCCATCTTCATTTCGACCGCGAATGGGCTTATCTTCGGTCTCTTCTGGGGGACGATCATTTCCTGGCTGGCTGAAACGGTGGGCGTCCTCATCTCCTTCTACATGATGCGCACGCTCTTCCGCGGGATGGCAAAGCAGGTGATCGCGCAGAGTAAGACGCTGACGAAGCTCGATTCCTATGATTCCTGGCAGGCTATGGCGATCGCGCGTGCGATCCCCTATATGCCGAATGGCCTCGTCACGGCGGTGGGCGCTCTTTCGAATATGTCCTTCTATCACTACGCGCTGGGCTGTCTTATCGGGAAATTCCCCTCTGTGGCACTCGAAGTCATTCTAGGGCATGATGTGGTGAACTTCGGTGATAATTCGCTGCGCCTGACAATCATCATCATCGCTGTCGCTATCATTTATGCGGGGATCTGGTGGTATACGAAGAAAAGTAAGAAGTGATCAGCATTCACGATCAATCAAAAAAGGGGATGTGAAATAACGAACATCTCATTTTCACGTTCAATCTGCCGCGGGGGACTTGCAGCTCTCATAGAAGTGACCGGGAAACCTTATCCCAGCTGTCTTTCATGCCATAGTCACCCTATCCGCCCCTACGGGGCACCTTCCCCTAGAGGGGAAGGCTGCGATACGAGAATACCATCTTCTAAAAAGGCGGCGAAGCCGCAACCTGAACCTTGAACCCTGAACCTTGAACCAAATGAAAGCAAAGTAAAAAGGGGCTGTGAAGAAATGAGGATTCATTTCTTCACAGCCCCTTTCCTTATTTCAATTTCTCTACTTCCATCATCGCCTTGTACACCATGTCGAAGGTGATATCATACGGCTTCACACGCATATCCTTCGTATGCAGGCAATTCTCTACCAGCTCATCCGGATGCGCAGGATCGATGCCGATGTCGGAAAGACAATGCGGAAGACCGATGGACTTGGCAAAGCGATAGATCTTATCCCGCTCTTCGATCTGACCATCCATCGTCAGCATGACCTGCAGGCCGTAATTCACGACCGCGCCGTGCAGATGATTTCCCTTGTGCGGCGTGCGGGTATGGCTGTTGTAGATCGCATGCGCCAGGCTCGAGTCCAGATCATCCTCGATGCATACAGACGCCATCCCCGGCGCCACGATGATGGAAAGGATCGCCGGTTCCAGCGCCTCCGTCACGATGCCCTTGTCCACCGCCTCGAGCGCCGCCTTGCCGTACTTCAGGATGCCGGGCGCTACATTCTGCGCGTTTCTGACGCCTGTCTCCTGCACCCATGTGAGATCCATGCCGCGCGCGGAGAACGGCACCTCGTACTGCTTCGCCAGCGCATCGCCGAGACCGGCCCAGAAATATTCACGCGGCGAATGTGCGATGACCTCCGTATTGATGAACGTGTGATACGCATTGCGGTCGCGATAGATCGAGCCCTTGAAGCTGTGATCCGGATGGTACATGATGCAGACCGCCGTGACGGACGCACAATTCGACGCCAGCGTCGGGAACGTGAAGAGCGGCTTCTTCAGAAGATGCGTCGCCCACTTCGCCGTATCCGTCGCGCGGCCGCCGCCGACTGCAAAAACCATGTCCGCCTCGCGGATCTCAGGGATTCTCGTCAGCGCCTCTGCATTTTCAAAAGTCGCATCATCACCATACTGGAAACTGCCGAGGATCTCAATATGCCCTTCACAGGCCTTGCGAATCAGCGGCTCTGCTGCCGCTCTCGACTTCTCACCGCCCACAATGACCGCCGTCTTGCCGTAGTCTGAGCAGATCTCCGGGACAGCATCGTACGCATCGACGCCGATCGTGAAATGAGGGAAAAATGTACTTTTCATAGGAGTTCCTTCCTTTATACTCATAGGTAAAATTTTATGTGAACTATTATAAGCAGGAAGAGCGAGAGATGCAAGAGAGTCGGCAAGGATTCCAGTGGCGGCTTCGCCGCTATGCATGAATAGCCTTCCCCGCATGGGGAAGGCTAAGAGGTATGGCGCTCCGCGTCGATTTTTATAAAGGGCGATGCCCGAAGGCTGAAGGATAGAAGTCAGATGTCTGATATCTGATGTCCCCCAGTCTCCTAGTCTAATCCCTGCTTTCAAGCTTCAAGGCGCGCCCCACGACCTGACCACATTGCCTCTAGCATTCATCGCCCAATAATGATACCATAGGAACATATCTCCAAAGGGAAGGAAGCACTATGAAACGACCGCAGAAAGTGACCCCGGAAAGCCGGCTGAACCAGTACGCCCGTAAAATGTACGGCAAAGAAAAATTCGAAAAGCAGTGGGACGAAGCCTACGAGACAGAAAGCCTCACCGGCAAAAAAGGCGACAAGAAAAAGATCCGCATCGCCCTGAACCGCAAGCTCCGCCACAGCAGAAAGCAAGACATCGCTGACGGCGGCGCTTACAAAAAAGAAACCTCGTGGGAAGAGTAGACTAGCGGTATGACGCCACCTCACATGAACCATCTGCCGACTGCCTCAAAATGAGGAATGAGGAATGGTGGTGCGGCGCATAAAAATCAGAAGCGCCGTGGAGTATAAATAGGGCGATGCCCGAAGGTCGTCGTAAAGCAGGTTTCCCGTTTGATGTTTCCTAACATAGTACGTCTGACCGCGAATGACAAAGATTTCTCGCTCCACTCGAAATGACCGCGCGAGAGGGTCTAAAGCCTCCTGATCTTCCAGTCACTAGTCACTCCTAACCTCCAATGCCTAACCACTCATACCAACTATTATCTATCAAGGAAAGCGTCTTACTATGATCAATAAAGAAGACATCCTCGTCCTCGACACCGAGACCACCGGTTTCGGCCCATCAGCCGAGATCCTGCAGCTCTCCATCGTAAATGGACTGGGCGAGATCGTGATGAACGAATATTTCCGCCCTGCCCTCGCCACCTGCTGGCCCGGCGCCGAAGCGGTGAATCACATCTCCCCTGCCATGGTCGCAGGCAAGCCCCTCATCAGCGAAAGGAAATTGGGCATCGAGAAGATCCTTCACGCCGCCAAGATCATCTCCGGCTACAACCTCCCCTACGACCAGAAGATGCTCATTCAAAACGGCATCTACATCCCGAGCCGTTCCAAAGTCCGCTATCTGGACCTCATGAAGCCTTTCGCCAAGACCTATGGCGAGCCGAGTATCCGCTATCCGGGAAAATATAAATACCAGAAACTCATCACCTGCGCGAAATACTACGGCTACTCCGAGGAAGGCTGGCACGACAGCCTCGCTGATACGAAAGCCACCCTCTACTGCTTCTGGAAAATGGTCGAAGACGGAAGCATCTGCATAGAATAAGAGATCATCAAGCGGCGCCCCTTCACAGAGCGCCGCATTTTCATGAAACGGAAAAGGGCGCGCCCCCTTGCCCCCGCTCTCCATTTCCCTGAAAGGAACCCCATGCCCAAGAAATACTACGTCGTCAAGCGCGGACACCATGCGGGCGTCTACTACAGCTGGAGCGACTGCCAGAAAGAAGTCACCGGATTTCCCGGAGCCATCTACAAAGGCTTTGCCACCCAAGCCGAAGCCGAAGCCTGGTACGGCAAGCCCATCGCCCCGCCGCCGAAAGCCGCTGCCCATGCGGCCATTCCCAAAAAGCCCGCACCAACGATCGAAACACTCGAGAAGAAATACCCCGCCTACGCCGAACCCATGGACATCAGCTGCATCTCCTACGACGGCAAGACCGAGCGCATCATCCTCCCCGAGACACTCATCATCTATACCGACGGCTCCTGCCTCGTGAACCCCAATGGGCCCGGCGGATTTGCCGCCGTCTTCCTCACTGCCGACGGCAGCGAGCTCCTCACCCTCTCCGGCGGCGAACCCGCCTCTACGAACAACCGCATGGAGCTCCGCGCCGCCTACGAAGCACTGAAGCTCCTGGATGACGGCATCCGCCGCACCATCACCTTCCACACCGACAGCAAGTACCTGCAGAAAGCCATCGCCAACCGCTGGCTCTACAACTGGAAACGCAACGGCTGGCTCACCGCCGCCAAGACCCCCGTCTCCAATCAGGACCTCTGGAAAGCGCTGGACCGCGTCATGACACCCCACCGCCTCACCTTCGAATGGGTCAAAGGCCATGTCGGGACCAAGTACAACGAAATGTGCGACACCCTTGCGAAAGGCGAAGCGATGAAGTTCAAGAAATGGTGACTGGGGATGAGTGGCTAGGGATTAGACTAGGAGACTGGGAGACATCAGATATCAGACGCCAGACATCTGACTTCTATCCTCCAGCCTTCGGGCATCGCCCTTTATCAAGATCGACGCGAAGCGTCGCTCCGCCTAAGCCTTCCCTGCATGGAGAAAGGAAACCGCAGCGCGGCAGAACGTTCTTGGCTCCCCATCGGGGGAGCTCCCCGAAGGGGTGAGGGGGCTACGTAGCGGTATTGCATGAAAGTGTTGGAATATCGATAGCGTCGGACTATTCAACATAGTACGCTATACCGCTGGCATGCCCCTATTGCCTTCGGCACTTCCCCCGAAGGGGGAAGCAAGACGTTACGCAGCTAACGATTTCCTTAACTTAATAGCCTTCCCCTCAAGGGGAAGGTGCCCCGAAGGGGCGGATAGGGCACTGGCGGTATGAAAGAGCGCGGGGAAATACGTCTCTAGCAGGCGAGCCCCCGAGCGCCGATTCTTGTAAATGGCGATGCCCGAAAGCAGTATTCAAGTCATCAGTCACTTGAGGTATCTCATCCCTGCTTTCGCACATCCATCGTTTATCGGTCTGCAAGAAAGATTTCTCGCTATGCTCGAAATGACAACGCAAGAGTCTGATGTCTCCAAGTCTCCCAGTCTCCTAGTCTAATCCCCAGTCACTAGTCACCAGTCACCAGTCACTAGCCCTTACTTTTCCGTCGGTGAGATGACATCCGCGTCGAGCAATCCTTCAGAGAGATCGCGGTCGCTCACGGTGATTTCCGAGAGAGCGAAGTACTCCATGAGGCTGTCCAAGATGACGACGCCAGCCACGATGATGTCGGCGCGGGATGGCAAGAGGCCTTTCATATGGCACTTGTCATCATAGGACATTTTAGATAATTTCTCGAGGATCTTTGACACGTCTTCCGGATGGATCACGTAGTCCTGTACCTTCGATGAATCATACACTTCGAGCTCCTGCAGCATCGAAGCCAGCGAGGTGACAGTCCCGCCGACACCGATCCAGCGCTTGACATTCCGCATGGACTCCATGAGATCCGTCTCACGGAAAAGCGTGAAGCAATGCTTCTTCAGCTCCGCGCGTCCTCTGGCTGTGGTGGTATCGAACTGCTTCGAGCAGCGCACACATCCGAGGCGGAAACTGTGCCGCGCGCCGACGTCGGTGCCGAATCCCACACAGATCTCTGTCGAACCACCGCCGATATCGACGACGGACGTGATAACGCCAGACGTCCCAGCCGCGCCGATGTAGCTGTAGTACGCCTCTTCCTTCCCCGAAAGAATGCGGACAGGGACACCGGAGGCCGCCGTCACTTCATCCGCGAATTCCTCCCCATTCGACGCATCGCGCATGATGGACGTACCATAGGCGAAGATATCCTCAGCCCCTTCGAGCTTGGCCATGGCGGTAAATTCCCCCACGGCAGAGAGCGTCCTTTCCTTCGCCCCCTGACCGATGGTCGCCTTATCCGTCATGCCTTCTCCCAGCCGAGTGCTGCGAAGTTCTTTCCGAAGGGTCTTCCACTCTCCTTTTTCATCCTTCTCTGCCATCAAAAGACGGACCGAATTCGTTCCGATATCAATGATCGCGCGCATAAGAGCCTCCTTGAAATGGTGCAGCAAGCACTTCTTTCATCTGTCTTTCAAAACTTTACGTAAAGTGAGGAGTTAGGAGTGAGAAGTGAGAAGTGAGAAGTGAAGGAGCGGCGCACAAATAAAGAAGCGCCGCGAAATTTAGAAAAATCGGATTCCTACTCGCGGCGCTTTCTATTATTTTGCGCCGCACCACCACTCCTAACTCCTCACTTCTCACTTCTCACTTTGTGGCATTCGGTCAACGAGAGATGTTAGACACTCTCGTCACGCAAAAAGGAGACATAACTCATCCCGTTACATCCCCTCTCATGCTCAGTCAGAATGGCGGCCGCCACGGCCACCACGTTTGGATTCTACATTTCTCTTCAGATCCAGAAGCCGTTCATCGCTGTCTTTCAGGAAACGGTTCAGCTTGTCTTCAAAAGAAGCGGGCGCCTCATGACGCGGCGAACGATAACCGCCGGCAAACGGACGGCGCTCGGGCATACGCGGTGCTTCGTGCAGAGGAGCTCTTCCCTCGAAGCCTTCTTTTCTCTGAAAACGATGCTCGCTTCCTTCCTTCTTCGGGAAACGGGCCTCCTTCTTTTCCTCCGTCTTCGGCTGCGCCTGCTTGACAGAAAGCGCGATCTTGCCCTTCGCATCGATGGAGATGACCTTCACCTTCACCGTATCCTTCACCTTGAGATACTGAGCCACATCGCTCACGTATTCATTGGCGACTTCTGAAATATGAACCAGACCCACCTTGTTTTCCGGCAGCTCCACAAACGCACCAAATTTCGCGATCCCTGAAACGGTTCCTTCCACAATACTTCCGACTTCTAAAGCCATCTAACAAAAAAATCCTTCCTTGGGAAGGCGCTCGCCCTCTCCAAATTCCTCGAAACAAATACGATTTAAATTATACGTGATTTTTTAAGGAATAGCAAGAAGATTGAAGAGAGATGAGGGATAACTGGTGACTAGGGACTGGTGACTGGTGACTAGTATTTCGATTTGTCAACTTATGGACTTAGTGAGAAATGAGAAGTGTGAAGCGAGAAGTAGCGGAAGTGGCGCACAATTCATATAGCGCCCCAATACCCCTCATTATATAAAACAGCCTAGCCTGTTCATCATTTATATAAAACTCCACGGCGCTTCCTAATTTTATGCGCCGTACCTTCACTCCTAACTCCTAACTCCTAACTCCTAACTTAACTCGGAAGTTGACTTAAATGCCAGCTATTTAGAAAACGCAATACCAGCCACCAGACAGCCTCATCTCACATAAGGCACTTCTCCGGGCTTGACGAGGCCGAGCTCCTGACGCGCCTTCTTTTCCAGCTGTCCGTCATCCTTGAGATCCTCCCGCTTCTTTGAGAGCTCCGCCTTCTCCCTGGACAGTCTCTCCTTCTCCTCCAGAAGCAGCGCCTCCTGCTGGCGGATCTGATAGAAATGGTACCCGCTGCGGAAGACAATGCAGAGCGAGAAAAGGAGCATGACGACGAAAAGAACACGCAGGATCGGGCTGTGCGGGAAAAGCCGCACCAGAAACGGCGGTTTCCTTCTCCTAGTCACGAGGCTCCCTCCCTAAGAGCTGGTTCACCAGCTTGTACACCTTCGGCTCTGCAGCGAGCTTTCTTTCATACTCCGCCTTCTTCTCCGCTTCCGCAAAGCCATAGTCCAGCCATGTCCGGGCTTCCTTCCAGCGATCCGTATCATCGTAGAGTGCCACGATCATGAGACGGCCATCGCGCTCCGCGGAAGCGACGAGACAATCACCCGCCGCTTCCGTCATGCCCGTCTTCACGCCATTCGCCCCCTCATAGTGGCTCGTCAGAAATTCATTGCGGTTTTCCACATTGCGATAGACCCCATTCCGATAAGTCATCGGATACACAGGACGCTTCACGATGTCACGGAAATCAGGATTCTTCATCGCATACGCCGCGATCTTCGCCATATCATAGGCCGTCGTATAGTGGTTCGGATTCGTAAGACCATTCGGATTCGCGAAATGGGAATCATGCACACCGATAGAAGCGGCCTTTTCATTCATCATCTCGATGAAACGACCATACGAGCCGCCCACCGTCTCTGCGACAGACACAGCCGCATCATTCCCGGAGATCAGCATCATCCCATACAGCAGCTGGTGAAGCGAGAGCGGCATATCCGGCCTAAGACCGATGTTCGTGCCATCCTGCGCCATCGCGCGCGGAGAAATCACCGCATTCTGGGTGAGCTTCGCCTTGCCCTCTTCGAGCGCAATGATACAGGTCAGGATCTTCGTCGTACTTGCCGGATAGATACGCAGACTTCCTTCCTTATCCGCCAGCACATCCCCCGTATTCCCATCGATCAGCGCAGCCGAGACTGCCTTCGAAGGAGGAGGCGGCGCGATCATCGGCGGTGTAGGCGGCGGCGGTGTCACCCAGATGAGCGCGCCCAGCCCGCAGCCGCAAACAATAAGCAACAGAAGTAAAGTGAATAATAATTTTTTCATGGAAATCGTCCTTTGAAAATAAAGGTTCAAGATTCAGGGTTAGCCTCTTGGGGAATGCTATTAAGTTAAGGAAATCGTTAGCTACGTAACGTCTTGCTTCCCCCTTCGGGGGAAGTGCCGAAGGCAATAGGGGCATGCTAGCGGTATAGCGTGCTATGTTGAATAGTCCGACGCTATCGATATTCCAACACTTTCATGTAATACCGCTACGTAGCCCCCTCACCCCTTCGGGGAGCTCCCCCGATGGGGAGCCAAGAACGTTCTGCTGCTTAACTTAATAGCATTGTTACGGAAGGGGGGAGGATAGTCATCCCCCAATCCTCATTTCTTAGTGTGTTCTCGCGTATTCTTCAAGCTCAGCGATATAGATCGCTTTCTGCTCTTCGCTGATCCAGCTGGCTTCGAAGGAATTTCTGGCAAGCTGAACGACCTGTTCTTTGGTGAGGTCAAACTGGCGGGCCAGCTCATAGTAGTTCTTGCTGATGTAGCCGCCGAAGTATGCCGGGTCATCCGAATTGATGCAGATCTTCGCTCCCTTTTCGAGGAGTTCTTTGATTTCTGGGCCCTTCATTTCCGGACGAACGAAGGAATTCGACAGCGGGCAGGAGGTGAAGCCGATCTGATGCTTCACGGCATAGTCGACGAGATCCGGATCTTCGACAATGTTCGTGCCGTGATCGATACGTTCTACGCCGATGACTTCCAAAAGGTCACGGATATGCTCGATGAAGTCCTTCTGGTCGATATCCGCATGGGCTGTGAGACGCAGTCCGGCCTTTTCCGCTTCGACGAAGACAGGGAAAAATTTCATCGGAGGATTGTTGTGCTCATCCGAATCGAGGCCGACACCGATGAACATATCCTTGTACGGCAGGGCTTCTTCGAGCGTCTTTCTGGCAGACTCTCTGGAGAGGTCGCGCAGGAAACACATGATGAGACGAGCATCAATGTTCATCGCACGCGCATCGACCGTCGCACGGTAGAGACCTTTGATGAAAGTTTCAAATGCGATGCCGCGGCTGGTGTGTGCCTGCGGGTCGAAGAAAATTTCCACATGACGGACATTCTCTTCCTTCGCATGTTTCAGGTACGCCATCGCCAGATCGTAGAAATCATCTTCCGTCTGAAGCACATTCATCGCCGGATAGTACACAGCGAGGAAGGAAGCCAGATCGTCATACTGATAAGATTTTCTGACTTCTTCAATGGTGGACTGTCCGATATCCACATGGTTCTTCTGGGCGAGCGCGAGCTTCAGCTCCGGTTCCAGACTTCCTTCGATGTGCAGGTGCAGCTCTGCCTTCGGCATACCCTGTACAAATTCCATAGTCACTTCGTTTGCCATGATGATTCCTCCTCAGCAAAAACAGCTTTTGATCGATGCCATCAAAAAACCTGCCTCCGCATGAATGAATCATCCGCCGCAAAAGATACTGGCGTTTCAGCTCGCTAAGCTTTCACTTGTCGAGAAATTCACTCATGCAAAGACAGGTCTCTTTGCACGTATCATTTTATGATGTCATTATAGCATGAAACGGCAAGGTTTGCATAGAAAAAATCGAATAAAAAAATACGCTTGAAAATTTCAAGCGTATCCGGTGTAAAGGGCTCACGAGTTCAGCGCCTTCAGCAAGGAAAGCAGCGAAGGCGGCGAGCCACCGTTTCCTAGGGAAACACTGATTAAATCGTTGTCAGATTTCATTCTTGGATTTTTATACAGAGCAAGGAATCATCTGACGCGAATAGCGAGCTATTTAAGGAAGATAATGACAAAGCTATGTATAAAAATCCATATGAAATCTGATTCTGCGATTTAATCAGCGTTTCCCTTGGGAGCTCGAGGCTTTCCTTCGCAATCAAGGAGCGCCCCCAATACAAAACCCTCTGCCCAAAAGCTGAGCAGAGGGTTTCTTCTATCCATCCATTACACGATCGGTTCGCCGTGATACAGTTCTCCATCGATATCCGGTTTCACACCATAGCCGATGGCCCATTCACATTTATACTTGAGAGCCTGCGCGTGAATGTTCTTCACGCGGTCGATGGTCTTGACAACTTTCGCCGGGACGCCTACGACGAGGGAATTCGGCGGGATGACCTGATTTTCCAGTACCAGCGCACCGGCAGCGATGATGGAGCCGCGGCCGATCTTGGCACCAGTCAAAACAGTCGCATGCATGCCGATGAGGACATGATCCTCAATGGTGCAGGCGTGGATGCAGGCGCTGTGCCCGATGGTGACATAGTCGCCGATGATGCAGGGATCGTCATCTGCCACATGCAGGCAGACCAAGTCCTGTACATTCGTACATTCCCCGATGGAGATGTAGTTCACATCGCCTCTGGCTACGACACCCGGCCAGACGCTCGCGTGCTTTCCGATTCGGACATCGCCGGAAAGGAATACCTGCGGAGCCACAAATGCATTCGGGTCAATCTGCGGAATTTTCCCATTAAATTCTTCATTCGAAAGAGTATACATATGAAAGACCTCCCATCCTGTACACATAGATTATTTCCTATCTGTATTATACTACGGAAGGCAAGCGTGTGGGGATTAAATTTTTCTAAAAAGGAAAAACGGGTTCAGGGTTCAGGGTTAGCCCATGGGCGTGCCACCCTTTGATTGCGTGTGAAAGCTCTACTCGCCAGTTAGGAGTGAGGAGTTAGGAGTGAGGAGTGGTGGTGCGGCGCATAAA
>UQRR01000043.1 GCA_900543455.1 uncultured Dialister sp. | reverse complement strand
GTTTCCCGGTCACTCCTATGAGAGCTGCAAGTCCCCCGCGGCAGATGGAACGCGAAAATGAGATGATCGTTATTTCACATCGCCTTTTTGCGTGGGAGGAGCTATAGGGATGGACAGGGAAGAGGCCCGGCCTCTTCCCTGTCCGTAGACCGGTAGGCAGCGATTTTCTGGAGAAAGTATTCAAACGGCATAGATATTTTGTCTATTTCTTATGGGAATGCCTGCCTTTATTCTATAGAGACGTATTTCATTTCAAAGGATCAATCATCTATTCTAATAAAATATATAATTGTATCCTGATAAATATGTTACAAATGATAAATAAAGAGATATAATTTACCCATCAAGAGCAATGGATAGGAGGCGCAGCTCGTGATGTGGTATTTGTTTGGAAGTTCATGATCTGGCATATAGGCAGAATAGTTTACGGCAGAGAAGCTCTGGATCCAAGAGAGAAGAGCGTCTGCCCATGTCTGAAATGCGAAGGAGTTGACTTACGTGTCACTGAATACTCTTGAGATCCTGGCACTTTCCATTTTTGTGGTTGTTTATTTTTTTATCATCTCTGAGATCGTTCATCGAACGATCATCGCTCTTTTAGGCGCTGCTGTCATGATCATGTCAGGTATATTGACGCAGAGCAAAGCCATCAGTTATGTGGATTTCAATACGATCGGTCTTTTGGTCGGGATGATGCTCATCGTAAGTATCACGGCAGAGACAGGTGTATTTAACTATATGGCCTTGTGGTCTGCACAGAAGGTCAAGGCCAGGCCGCTTTACCTCATGGGAGCGCTCGCTTTTCTGACTGCGGTCTGCTCCGGATTTCTGGATAATGTGACGACGGTATTGCTGACTGTACCGGTGACATTTTCAATTTGTAAAAAATTGAAGATCTCAGTTTATCCATTCTTACTGGTACAGATCATGGCTTCTAATATCGGGGGGACAGCGACCATGATCGGTGATCCTCCGAATATCATGCTGAGCAGTGCGGTTCCGCAACTCAACTTCGTCGCCTTTCTGACTCATTTGGGGATCGTCTGTCTCTGTATTCTGATCGTGACGGTTGCGATTTTTATGCGGCTCTATCATAAACAGCTGATGACGACAGAAGAGCTTCGCGAGGAAGTCATGAAGATGGATGCAGGCGCGGAAATTACGAATGCGCCGCTATTGAAACGCTGCCTCGTCGTTCTTGCCCTCGTGATAGCCGGTTTTATTCTCCATGATCTCCTTCACGCGGATAATGCCAGCATCGCTCTTTGCGGCGCCGCGCTTTTGATGCTTTGGACTATGAGGAAAGATGAGAAATCCATTGGCAGCGCCCTTGCTGGCGTGGAATGGGTGGCCATTTTCTTCTTTCTTGGACTCTTCATTATCATAGGCGGATTGGTGGAGACAGGCGTCATTACTGCGCTTGCCAAAGCGGCTATGCATGCGACAGGCGGGAATATGACGATGACTACCATGCTTGTCCTGTGGCTCAGTGCATTTGCCTCTGCTTTCATTGATAATATTCCTTTTGTTGCGACCATGATCCCTCTCATTAAGGATATGGGAAATATGGGGATCACGAATCTGGATCCTCTTTGGTGGGCCTTATCTCTTGGCGCCTGCCTCGGCGGTAACGGGACCTTGATCGGTGCGAGTGCCAATGTGGTGGTGGCTTCTCTGGCCCAGGCGCATGGGATCAAGATGACGTTTGCCGGATATACTCGCTACGGGTTGCCGATGATGCTGCTTTCGATCGCGATCTCGGCTGTCTATATATATTTCTGGTATTTGTGATCGAACGATTCGTGTTTCCATGATTTGTTTAGTTTCTTTGGCGGATCTGCGGAAAATCATCCGCTTTCCCCAGTGATACAAGGAGGAATATACATGAACGAGAAAAAAATGAATGAAGCAGGGTATTGGGAAGAAAAAAGCTTAAAGAGGGCGGAAATGCTGAAAGAAAATGATGGCCTTGGCGTGATTTCAGGAAGACAGTACCGTCATGACTCCATCCAGATGCCGGAGATCATGGCAGAGACATCGGCGGGTTTGCAGCACTTGGTGAAGAAAAGCCTGAAGAGGGCAGATGCCATGTCTGAAAATAATGGGATGTATGAGTGAGGGAAAAGGAAAGCTCTTGTTTTTCTCATACATAAAAAAGGGTGTGGCCTAGGTCACACCCTTTTTTGTATCAGATGGCATCTTTTTTATAGTAGGGAGATGTCATCCAGTTTCCTGTCTGCATATCCGACAAAATAGAGCGAAGAAGATCATATTCGCCTTCCAGCATGCAGAGCGGATCGAGATTCTTCATCCGCGGAAGAGAGGTATAGATACGGAGAGCTTCTTTGTAGAGCATCAGTTCAGGCGCGTCGCCATCGATGTCGATCCCGGCATCCTTGAAGTAGGCTCTGTACTGAGCGAGCAGCTGCTCGAAGTCATGGATCATTTTCTCGCGCTTCATTGTGGTGTCATATAAACTGCCCATGATGGTATCCTCCTTCGCTGCTGCGGCAGCGGAATAGAAAGCCGAGACCTCTTGAGGTGCTATGGCGTAAGCGATGGGAAGCGTAGTTCCGTCTGTTTGCACATCGTTTCCGCACCTACTGTATGAGTATCTGCTTTCGGAATTCTTATGATTTCATTATAAGAGATAAGCGGATCTTCGTCCATAGCATATGCCCATGTGTTATAACTTTCATTTTTAGAACAGGATATATGCGAAACTGATCGATCCATGCTCCTCACCGATCTCGGATCACAGATCTTTGATCTTGATCATGCGTTCCGAATCACGGACATCGCTGTAAAACTGCAGGAACTTTTTCGCGACCACAGAGAGTGGGCGGCCCTTGACGCGGACGACGGTCTTGTACAGATCCGTATCGACCCCTGTGATGGCTTTGGCAATGAGCCCCTCTGGGAGCTTCTCTTTTGGCTCCATAGGGACGATGCTGACGCCGCAGTCATCTTCTGCCCAGCGGAGAGCGGTGGTACGCGTGGTACAGATGGAAAGGACCTGTGGGCGGATGGATTTCTCCGCGAAGATCTTCGACATCATGAGATGACAGCCGGTGGAGAGACAGAGCGGACATTCCGCAAGCTCCGGCAGCGTCGGTGTGGTGATCCCTTTCAGAAAAATGGAATTTTCTGCGGTCACACAGACGATCTTTTCTTTGCGGCGGAACAGGACGTCAAAGTTATTCTGGTGGATCGGGGGAACCGAAAGGATCCCGAGCTCTGCAATGCCGGAGAGAAGCTGCTGCGACTGCTCCGTAATGCCGCCTTCATGGATCTCATAATTGATGAGAGGGAAGAGGCGATGAAAAGGCTCGAGACATTCCTTGATGAAGACAGCCGCTCTGGAATTGGCAACCGTGAAGCGCAGCGTCCCCTTGCTGCCGTCGCTGACATCTCCTATCTCATTCTTGGCCATATCTTCCAGAGAACAGATGTATTTCGCTTTGTGGTAGAGAATGCGGCCTGCATCGGTCAGGATGAGGTGCTTGCTGCCGCGTGTCGTGATGATGAGCTTCGTGCCGAAATAATTCTCCAGCGACTTCACCTGCTTCGAGAGTGCAGGCTGCGCGATGTGGATATATTCTGAGGCGGCCGTCATGCTGCCCGCTTCGACGATGGCGAGAAAATTTCTGTAATTATCAATTTCCATATAAATCTCCTTTGCATTCAGATCATGTCTGCCAGGATAGGAAAAGAATGCACATAGGAATCATGGTCCTATATATTATATAAGAAATAACTAATAAGTGCAATCATAAACGCTAATGAATAGCAAATATGAGGAGGCGTGCTGTCATTTTCAGATTTGCATGACTTTCATTCCTGTAAGTATCAATGATTTTCTTCGGATAACTAAAATTCCTATCAGATATTTTTAATTTTACGATAAATTTTGTATCATATAGTCAAGTTAAATCCCATGTCTGCCAGGACAGGAAAACGCCGCAAGGCCAATTTCATAAAGGAGTGATGGAAAATGTTAGCAAAACACACAACCCCATTTGACAGAATTTTTACCCATCGGCTTGATGCAGCCAGCCAGTATCTTCATGATAAGGAACAGACTCGTCAGTTCACCGATACCATTCAGGGCAATGAGCTGACTCTGTCTCAGCTTGAAACATTGCACAGAAGAAAACTGAGCTTCATCGCTCACCTTCATTAAAATATACATGGGCGCAGGACAGATCGCCTACAGCCCATCATCTTCCCTTTGTTTGAAAGCTGTCTCACTATAATGTATTTCATCCTGTTACCTTCCTCAGTTTGAATGCAAGATGGCTTGCCTAAAGGACCCGTTCAGCGGCGGGTCCTTTTTTTATGGGATGGGGTATGGGAGATACCGCCTGGTAGCCGATGATCCCTCTCGTGGGCAATGCTATTAAGTTAAGGAAATCGTTAGCTACGTAATGTCTTGCTTCCCCCTTCGGGGGAAGTGCCGAAGGCAATATGTGCAAGCGAACTGGATTTTTAGGAGCGAAGCGACGCTAAAATCCAGTGAGACGCCATTTCGAGAAGAGCGAGATGGGGCATGCTAGCGGTATAGCGTGCTATGTTGAATAGTTCGATGGTATCGATATTCCAACACTTTCATGCAATACCGCTACGTAGCCCCCCTCTCCCCTTCGGGGAGCTCCCCCGATGGGGAGCCAAGACGTTCTGCCGCTTAGCTTAATAGCATTACTCTCGTGGGGGCATGACAAAATGAAAGCGAGAGATCTTTTCATTGGCGGAGAAACAAGGCTCGTCAGCGGAAAAGCCGCCCGGGGGCTCATTGGTCGGTGTCGCATCTGCGCAGCAAGAGCAATAACATATTCCGCGCAGGCATAAATGCGACAGAAAGATGAACTACCAAACCAACTGGAATGAGAAGATAAATAGGAGCACTTAAAATTCCTATCATATATTTTTAATTTACTCACATAAATGCTATGCTTTCCCTGTCAGTTGTTCTTGTTGGTTTTTCAGAAAGGAGGTTCACGTGACAGAACAAAAAGGGAACACCGGATTGGACCTGTTGCCACTCATGAAGGAATGGGATAAAAATTACTATTTCCGCTTCATAGAGACAGATCAATCAAATTTCGGACTCATCAGTACCTATGGTCACTATGAAGATTGGCAGCCGGTCAGCATTGTGTATCCCGAAAAAGAATCCCGCTTCATAAAAAAGGGGAAAACGTAATGAGAATTTTGAAGAGCAACTCTCCACATACATTTCTTAGAAGGATATAGGGAAACGCTGATTAAATCACAGAATCAGATTTCATATGGGTTTTTATACATAGCGTCGTCGACATCCTCCTTAAATAGCTCGCTATTCGCGTCGAATGTCTCCTCGCTCTTTATAAAAATCCAAGAATGAAATCCGATAACGATTGAATCAGTGTTTCCCTAGATTCCTTCCCCAAATTCACACCCATAGGAGGATGTAAGAACGTTATGGATTTCTTAATCGCGATGGATCCAGCAGTGAAATGTCTGCTGCTTCTGCTTGTCGTCGCTATTCTTTTCGTCACCGAAAAGATTCCGCTGGCGGTCACTTCGATCGCTTCTGCTGTTTGCTGCTGGCTGCTCGGGCTGGTACCGCTGAAGGAAGTATTCCTTGGCCTCGCTGATTCTACCGTCGTACTTTTCGGCGGCATGTTCGTCGTCGGGGCTGCGATGTTCTATACGGGCCTGGCGCAGGATATCGGCGCCCGTATCGTCAAAGTCTTCGGCACCAGTGAGACGAAGCTGATGATCGGCGTCATGATCATCGCAGCTGTCATGTCGGCATTCCTCTCGAATACCGGTACCACAGCCTGCCTCATTCCAGTCATCATCGGCGTCTGCAAAGAAGCCAATCTGTCGCCATCCCGTATCCTCATGCCGCTGGCATTCGCTGCTGGCCTCGGCGGTACCTGCACACTGATCGGTACGCCGCCAAACATCATTGCAAACGTGGCTCTGAAAACCGCTGGTATGCCTGAGCTGCAGTTCTCCTTCTTTGAATATGCATATATCGGTATTCCGATCACCGTTTGCGGCATCATCTATATGCTGCTCATCGGTCGTCACATCCTTCCGGAAGTGAAGGTGGATGACTCCTTCGCAAAGACGGCAGAAGTCGAACAGGAGATCGAAGCGAACGAAACCACCAAGACCAAGAAGATCATCTGCGGTGTCATCATGCTCGGCGTCATCGTCACCATGGCGACGGACCTTGTTCCGCTGGAAATCGCAGCTGTCATCGGCGCACTCCTCTGCGTTGTTACCGGCTGCCTTACAGAACGTCAGGCCTATGACTCCATTGACTGGGTCACCATTTTCCTCTTCGCCGGCATGATCCCGATGGCTACTGCCATGAATACCTCCGGCGCAGGCAAGATGATCGCGTCCTTCACTGTCGCAGCTATGGGCGGTAACCCGTCTCCTTATCTCATCACCGCTGTTCTTTTCGTCCTCGCAGTCATCCTGACCCAGTTCATGAGTAACACCGCCTCCAAGGCTCTGCTTTGCCCGGTAGGTATCGCTCTGGCTACCCAGGTCGGCGCTTCCCCGAGAGCAGTCCTCATGGCGATCCTGATCGCGTCCTCTTGTGCCTTTGCTACCCCTGTCGGCACTCCGCCAAACACCTTGGTACTTGGACCAGGCAAGTATTCCTTCATGGACTATGTCAAATCCGGTTCCGGCCTCGTGGTGGTCTGCCTGATCGTATCTGTCATCGTCATCCCGATCGTATGGCCATTCTTCCCGAACTAATAAAGATATATTAGTAAAATATAATAATAAGAAATAATCTCCTCCTTTTATGCCCGCTGGATATGACTCATCCGGCGGGCTTTTTCTTTTTGGGGGAAGTTGGTTGGTTGTTGTCTTGGCACTAGTGACTGGGATTCTCTGGTATCGTCATCCCGAGCGTAGCCGAGGGATCTTTACTGCACTGTGGGAATCAGCGTGTAGGCGCTGAGGGGAAACGATGCCCTGGTGCTGCCTCACAACAGGCGTTGAGCGTTCTGCAATAAAGATTGAGGGCTACGCTCGAAATGACGATGCACGCGGAGCGCTATCAAAATTGCGGCGAAGCCGCCACTGCCATTTCGTATTTCTAATTCAACTCGAAGTTTGAAAGCGGGGACAAGTAGCTAGGGATTAGGGATTGGGGATTAGGAGTGACTAGTGACTGGTGATTGGTGACTGGGATTCTCCAGCATCGTCATCCCGAGCGTAGCCGAGGGATCTTTACTGCACTGTGGGAATCAGCGTGTATGCGCTGAGGGGAAACGATGTCCTGGTGCTGCCTCACATCAGGCAATGAACGTTCTGCAATATAGATTTCTCGGCTACGCTCGAAATGACGACGGCGCGAAGCGCTGTCAAAATTGCGGCGAAGCCGCCACCGCCATTTCGTATTTCTAATTTCTAATTCAACTCGAGCCCTGAACCCTGAACCCTGAACCCTAAATTCCCTTGCCTATTTCTCTTCCAGCTTTTATAATGAAGAAAATGGGTTGATGTATCCTACAGTCTTTCAAGGAGGCGTTTGAATGAATCGTCAATGGATGAAAGCAGGAGCTGCCCTTCTCACTTTGGCAGCATTGGGAGTCACGGCTGGCTGCGGGGGAGCGCCCGCAAAGAGCAGCCCGGAGAAAGTAGCGGCATCAGGAGCCGCGGAACGGACACTGAAGGTCGCCTGCATCGCGACATATCCGCCCTTTGTCTATAAGGATAAAGAAGATAAGATCATCGGCTTCGATGTGGATATCACGAATGCGGTCGCCAAAGAAATGGGGGCGAAGACCGAGTACAAGAGCATGCCTTTTGACCAGATCGTGCAGGCGGTCGCAGACAATAAGGCTGACATCGCCGTAGCAGCCTGTGATATGACGCAGGATCGCGCAGATAAGGTGAATTTCTCCTCGATTTACTACAATAAGGAAAGCGTGTCTATCCTGTCTCGTAAGGATGATGAACGCATCCACGGCTCGCAGGATCTTGTCGGCAAGACGGTCGCTGTCGAAAAAGGCACCGTCTATGTGACGACGGCCAAGCAGCTCGGCGCGACAGTGAAGGAGTATGACTATCATGACCAGCTCATTCAGGCCGTGGAAAGCAAGGAGGCTGATGCGCTTATCCTCGATAAGCCTGTCGCTCTCTTCTACATGACGCATGGGGCAGCGGACAAGCTCCGCGCTGCCGGCATCATTTCCGGCAGCGGCGGCTTCGTCATGTTGCTCAATAAGAAGGACCCTGCGCTGCAGAAAGAAGTGAATGAAGCACTGGGCAAGCTCATGAATAATGGAGAATATGATAAGATTTATGACAAATGGTTCGCGGATACGAATTTCGAAAAAGAACCGGATGTGAAGAAATAGGTAAGCGTGAAAAGGATTCTCTCATGACGAGGGAATCCTTTTTTGCTGGGCTTAGGGTTAGCCCGTGGGCGTGCTGTCTCTTGATTGTGTGAGAAAGAGGTTCAGCGGGTTCTATAGGTTCAAGAGGTTCAAAGGGGTTGGTGCGGCGCATAAAAAGCAGAGGCGCCGCGAGGGTTTGAAAATAGCGGTTTTCTCGTATCGCAAACCTAATCCCTAGCTACTAATCCCTGGCTACCAGTCACAAGTCACAAGTCACTAGCTGCTAGCCACTCATCCCTGCTTTCAAGCTTTTTGGGGTAGCCATTCCTCGTATCGTCATCCCGAGCGCAGCCGAGGGATCTTTCTTGCACTGCGGTCAGTATCACATAAGCACTGGCAGGGAAACGATGCCTTGTTGCTGCGTGTTTTTGCGTTCACATAGGCGTCGTTTGTCGGTCTGCAAGGAAGATTTCTCGCTGCGCTCGAAATGACGATACGGAAGTCTGATGTTTCCAAGTCTCCTAGTCTTTTAGTCACCAGTCACAAGTCCCTAGTCCCTAGTCATTTATCCTGTTTTTCAAATTGGCGGAGAAGCCGCCACCTTCCTCATTCCGCAGTCCAGATTTTCTGGAACCCCGAACCCTATTCATTTCCCCATTGTAATCCCTGCCTAAATCGAATATAATGAAATAAGTTATCAATTGTATACGAAGAAATACGCATACAAGTTTACAATATATCATGAGGTGATCAAATGAGTGAATTACTTCGCGTGGAGAATCTCCACGTATCTGTAGGCGGGAAAGAGCTCCTTCACGGCATTAACCTCACCGTGAATCAGGGAGAAGTCCATGTCATTATGGGTGTCAATGGGGCAGGCAAGTCGACGCTGCTTCACGCCATCATGGGAAATCCTGTCTATCAGATCACTGAGGGTCATATATACTTCGAAGGAGAGGATATCACACAGCTTTCTGTCGATAAGAGAGCGAAGCTCGGTATCTTTCTGTCTTTCCAGAACCCGATCTCGGTCGCCGGCATCACGATGGAAAATTTCATCCGTACCGCGAAGACGACGATTTCCGGGAAGCAGCAGCGCCTTTTCCCGTTCAAGCGTCTCATGCGTCAGCGCATGGAAGACCTCGCCATGGATCCGTCCTATGCAGACCGCTACCTGAATGACGGCTTCTCCGGCGGGGAACGCAAGAAGAGCGAGATCCTGCAGCTTAGGATCCTCGATCCGAAGCTCGCGATGCTCGATGAAACAGACTCGGGACTCGATGTCGATGCTGTCCGCATCGTATCGAAGAATATTTCTGAATACCACAATGAAGGAAATGCGATCCTTCTCATCACCCATCTGAACCAGATCCTGAAATTTATCCAGCCGGAATTCGTCCACGTCCTGATCGATGGCAGGATCGTGAAAGAAGGCGGCCCCGAGCTCGTGGATGAGATCGAGACCAATGGCTTCGACGTCTATCGCAGCGAGGTGTGACTATGGCAGAAGAGAAAGTCAGAAGCCAGGTCGAAGATATCAATCGCAGCATCTATGACGTCAAGGACAAGGTGGAATTTTCCTATAAAGCAGAGACAGGTCTTACGGAAGAGATCATCCGCGAGATCTCGGCCAAAAAGGAAGAACCGGAATGGATGCTCGAGAAACGGTTAAAGGCTCTTGCGATTTACAATCAACTGGACTTCCCGCCATGGGGGCCGGATATTTCCGAGCTGGATATGCAGCACATCGATACCTATGTGCGTCCGAAGACGGACATGAAAGCCAGCTGGGAGGATCTTCCTGAGAATATCCGTGACACTTTCGACCGCCTCGGCATCCCGGAAGCGGAGAAAAAATCGCTCGCCGGTGTCGGCGCGCAGTACGACTCGGAAGTGGTTTATCACAATATCCAGAAAGAGCTGGAAGAGCAGGGCGTCATCTATGTCGACTTTGAGACGGCTGTGAAGAAATACCCGGAGCTCATCAAGCCGTACTTCGGGAAACTGATCACACCGAATTATCATAAATTTGCGGCGCTGCACTACGCGGTCTGGTCCGGCGGCTCCTTCGTCTATGTGCCGAAGGGCGTCCATGTGAAGATGCCGCTCCAGAGTTATTTCCGCCTGAATGCACCGGGCGCAGGACAGTTCGAGCATACGCTCATCATCGTCGAAGAGGGGGCAGACTGCCACTTCATCGAAGGCTGCTCGGCACCCCGTTACAATGTGGCCAATCTCCACGCCGGTGCTGTCGAGCTATACGTGAAAAAAGGTGCGACGCTGCGCTACTCGACCATTGAAAACTGGTCGAAGAACATGTACAACCTGAACACGAAGAAGTCTCTCATCGATGAAGACGGACACATGATCTGGGTATCCGGCTCCTTCGGCTCTCATACCTCTTGCCTGTATCCGGATACGGTACTCCGGGGCGACCGTGCGACCTGTGAATTCACCGGCATCACCTTTGCCGGCAAGGGACAGTACCTCGATACCGGCTCTAAAGTCGAAGCCCTCGGGAAGGATACCTCTCTCACCGTGAATTCGAAGTCGATCTCTAAGGGGGGCGGCACGGCCATCTATCGAGGCGTCGTCTACATCGGGCCGAAAGCTACGGGGACGAAGGGCTCTATCAGCTGCGAGTCCCTGATGCTCGACAATGAGTCCCGCTCGGATACGATCCCGGACATCATCATCGAGAATGATGACATCGATCTCGGGCATGAAGCCAAGATCGGCCGCATCCCGGACGAAGACATTTACTACCTCATGAGCCGCGGCCTCTCCGAAGAAGACGCCAAAGCCATGCTGGTTCGCGGCTTCGCAGAGCCGATTTCCAAAGAACTGCCGCTGGAATACGCGGTAGAAATGAACCGCCTCATCGATCTTGAATTCGAAGGCGCGATTGGTTAAGGAGGGCAACATGGAAGAAATCAGAGTCAACCGTCTGCCGCTTCTCACCTATCGGTATTTGCATACGAATGATACGCCGCTTTCCTTTGAAACGCCGAAAGGGGCAGGCAGCTTTACCTTTTCCGATATGACCCATGTCAGAGAAGGCGGCGCGCTCCCTGTAGATTTCGATGGCGCATCGAAGGAAACCGTGCTCGCTGCAGAAAAAGGCAGTCACTATACCATCACCATCCCGGAAGGGGCGAGTGCCCAGCTCACCATCGACGTGAAGACTGCGTCGGATGCGGCGGCTGCGTTCCTTTTCCATCTTGAAAAAGGGGCGTCCCTGTCTCTCACATGGAAACTTTCTGGCGGAGAGGAAGAGGGCACCTGCGTCCTTGCCGCGTACTATGAGCTTGCGGAAGACGCGAAGCTCCATGTATCGCGCCTGGAAAGCGGCCTCACCAAGACCGTCATCTATGACCAGCGTCACAGCGTACTCGCCGCTCGTGCCCGCGCCGATTTCTATGCGGCCGAGCTCGGCGGAGAGAAAATCATCGTTCACAGCTATGGGAAGCTCTCCGGTGATGCGTCCGAGATGAATGAAAGAGCCATCTATGCCGGCCGCGGCCGGCAGCACCTCGACTTCTTCTATCACATCGACCATGTGGGGAAAAAGACGAAGGCAGAGATCGACCTCAAAGGCGCACTGGCGGATGAGTCGAAGAAGATTTTCCGCGGCACGCTCGACTTCAAGCGCGGCTGCGCCGGATCCGTGGGCGACGAAGGCGATTTCGCCATCCAGCTCGATCCGAAGACGAAAAACATTTCCCTCCCGCTGCTCCTCTGTACCGAGGACGACGTTCAGGGAAATCACGCGTCGAGCGCCGGACAGCTTGACCAGAATACCATCTACTTCCTGATGAGCCGCGGCTTCACCCTGAAAGAAGCCCGCCGCATCGTGGTCGAAGCCCTGATCCGTCCCATCATCGACGGTATGGATGAGACGATCCGAGAAGAAGTCCTGACGGCTGTCAGAGAGAAGCTTGACAGAGAATAAAGGGTTAGCCTCTGGGGCGGCTCGCCCCTTGATTATGTTTGAAAGCTTCGATTGAATGAGAAATTAGAAATGAGAAATGCGAAATGGTGGTGCGGCGCATAAAAATATGGAAGCGCCGCGAAGTATAAATAATGGCGATGCTATGAGCTGGCATGCCAGTCACCAGTCACTAGTCACCAGTCACTTGAGACTCCTAATCCCTAGTTACTCATCCCTGCTTTCAAACTTCAGGGCTCGCTTTAAATGAGGAATGAAGGTGGCGGCTTCGCCGCAAATATATATTTTGCAGCGAAGCTGCCACTACAACCCTGAACCCTGAACCCTAAGGCACTTGCATGAAATGTTTGAATCAGGTGCTACACATATATTTGGAGGAATCATGAACAGCGAACTTATTCGAAATGATTTTCCTATTTTGAAGACCAAAGTCGGCGGTCATCAGATCGTCTATTTTGATAATGCTGCCACCACGCAGCGCCCGCTTCCCGTCGTCAATGCGGTCTTAGACTACACCACCCATGAAAATGGGAATCCGCACAGAGGCGCACACATCTTTGCGATTTCCGCCTCGGAAGCCTATGACACTTCGAAGGAGGTCGTCCGTGACTTCATCCACGCCAGAAGCGAAAAGGAAATCATCTACACCAGAAATACCAGCGAATCCTTGAACCTCGTAGCTCGCTCCTACGGCGAGACGCATCTCAAGGCGGGCGATCATATCCTGATCACCATCGCAGAACACCACTCAAACCTTGTCACCTGGCAGCGCGTCGCCAAGAAGACCGGCGCGACACTGGACTACATCTACGTCGACAAGGAAACCGGACATTTCCCGGAAGAAGAGCTGAAAAAGATCGACGATCCGAGAGTGAAACTCTTCGCCTTCGCCGAAGTATCGAACGTCCTTGGCATCGACTTCGATCCGAAGCCCCTCATCCAGAGAGCCCACGCGCATGGTGCGATCGTCGTCTTAGACGGTGCGCAGTCCACGCCGCACAAGATCGTCGACGTGCAGGACTTAGACTGCGACTTCTTCGCCTTCTCCGGGCACAAAATGTGCTCGATGGGCGGCATCGGCGTCCTCTATGGCAAGGAAGAGCTCTTGAACGACATGGAGCCATTCCTGATGGGCGGCGACATGATCGAAGATGTCCATGAGCAGGAAACCACCTACGCCGAGCTTCCAGCCAAATTCGAAGCCGGCACACAGTATGTCGAAGGCGCTGTCAGCCTTGTCGCAGCCATCCGTTATATACAGGCCATCGGCTTTGACGAGATCCGCGCACAGGAAAAACGCCTCGTCACCCGCTGTCTGGAAGGCATGAAGAAGCTCCCCTTCATTCACATCATCGGACCGACGGATCCGGAAGAAAAAGAAGGGCTCGTCGCTTTCGAAGTCGAAGGTGTCCATCCGCATGACGTCGCACAGATCCTCTCTGCGGAAGGCATCTGCATCCGCACCGGACACCACTGCGCCCAGCCGCTCCATATCTACCTTGGCATCAATGCCTCCTGCCGTGCCAGCTTCTATTTCTACAACACGGAAGAAGAAGTGGACTACTTCCTCGAAAAACTCAAGGATGTCCGGAAAGTCATGGGGTATGACGACTGATGGAACTCAAACAGCTTTATACAGACCTCATCCTCGAATACAACAAGGATAAGAGCAACAAACGCAAGATCGAATGCCCGACTGTCCATGAGCACGGACATAACCCGAGCTGCGGCGATGACATCGATATCGAGGTCAAGATCAAGGACGGCGTCATCGAAGACCTCGCCTACACCGGCAGCGGCTGTGCCATCAGCCAGGCATCGACCGCGATGATGGCAGAGCTCCTGCAGGGACGCACTGTAGAAGAAGCCCTGCGCCTCTGCCGCCTCTTCCTCGACATGATCCGCGGCAAAGTGACGGAGGAAAGAGAGCTCGAAGAGCTCGAAGCCGCCATCACGTTGAAGGATATTTCCAAGATGCCCGTCCGCGTCAAGTGCGCGACCTTAGGCTGGCATACGCTCGAAATGGCGCTCGAAAAAATAGAAAAAGAACTCACGAAGTAAGAGAGAGCCCCCGGCCGCGTAGCAATGCTATTAAGTTAAGGAAATCGTTAGCTACGTAACGTCTTGCTTCCCCCTTCGGGGGAAGTGCCGAAGGCAATAGGGGCATGCTAGCGGTATAGCGTGCTATGTTGAATAGTCCGATGCTATCGATATTCCAACACTTTCATGCAATACCGCTACGTAGCCCCCTCATCTCACTTCGTTCGAAATGGCGTCTCACTGGATTTTCGCGTCGCTTCACTCCTAAAAATCCAGTTTGCTTGCACAAGCCCTTCGGGCAGCTCCCCCGATGGGGAGCCAAGAACGTTCTGCCGCTTAACTTAATAGCATTACTCATACGGGACTGACTACAGCAAGGAACATCGAAGTCCCGGCGCCTCCATGCCGCAGTCAGCCTCGAATGTACCAAGCCCGTGCCTGACATTTACATGAAATTGTACACGAGCACCGAAAATACGCTCATAAAATTGACATTCTATCCTGAAAACACCCTCATAAAATTGTACAACCACATTGAAAAATACCCCATAAAATTGTACAATGAGATGAAATTCCCTGATTTTATCGCATGAGGTGATACCATGTATCTACGAAGAAAAATAGATGCTTTTCTGGAAGAATGGAAAGCATCAAATGATCGCAAACCACTCATCATCAAAGGCCCGCGGCAGGTCGGGAAGACGGAGTCCATCCTGCACTTTGCAAGATCCCACTATCCGCATATTCTCTACATCAATTTCGTCGAAGAGCCCAAATTCAAACAGATCCTATCTGACGGCTACAGCGAGGAAAACATTCTCCGCAATATTTCCATCCTCTCACCAGAGGCAGCGCTGATTCCGCACGAGACGCTTCTCGTTTTTGATGAAATCCAGGAATTTCCTGACATCGCCACCAGTCTGAAGTTTTTCAAGCTAAAAGGAAATTACGATGTCATACTGAGCGGCTCCATGCTGGGACTGAACTACCGCAGGATCGAGAGCAACAGTGTCGGCTACAAGGAAGACTTTGAGATGACCTCCATGGACTTTGAGGAATTTCTTTGGGCAAAGGGCTATGGAGAAAGTCTCACCACAGACATGCTCTCCCACATGCAAAGCCTCACCCCTTTTTCCCAGCTGGAAATAGACCAATGCGAAGCGCTCTTTCTGGACTACTGTCTCCTGGGCGGCATGCCCGAAGTCGTGAAAACCTACATCGAGCAGGGGCACTTCTCACAAATTCTCCCCAAACAGCGCCAGCTGCTTCTGGACTATGAGGAAGACATCCGCAAGTACCTCCCGGGTCTGGAGCAGACGAAGGTCCTCTCTATCTTCCGCAGCATCCCGGCTCAGCTCGCCAAGGAAAACAAGAAATTCCAAATCACAAAAGTCGCTCGTGGTGCGCGCCTCTCGCGCTACATGGACGCCATCGAGTGGCTGAATGATGCCGGCATGGTGAACCTCTGCTACTGCCTGAACTTCCCGGAGCTTCCACTCAAAGGGAATGGGGATCGCTCCCGCTTCAAGATTTATTTCAAAGACACCGGCCTGCTCATCGCCTCTCTGGACGAAGAAGCGCAAGAAGACCTCCGTGCCAACCAAAACCTTGGCGTATACAAGGGAGCGCTCTATGAGAATATGATCGCCGAAGCACTCTTCAAAGCAGGGCTTCCCCTTTTCTACTATAAGAAAGAAAATTCCAGCTTGGAAGAAGATTTCTTCATCCGTAGCCAGCATGAACTCATCCCGCTGGAAGTGAAAGCAGGAAATGGCGCGGCCGCCTCCCTCCGCCAGCTCATCAAGAACCCGAACTACGGCGATATCCATCGCGGCATCAAGCTCGTCCGCGGGAATATCGGGTGCCGGGAAAACATCTATACCTTCCCATACTTCTGCGCCTTCCTCCTGAAGCGATATATAAAGAGCCTCGACGCGACGCACACGTGAATCTCCCATAAAAAAAGAACTCCCGAAGGAGTTCTTTTTTAGTCTCAGAGGTGAGATTAGAATGCGTAGTTGAGTTCGATGCCCCAGGTATCGTCCGGATCTTCTACGTTGCCGGATGCCTTCGCTGCGAAGTTGTAGTAAGCGTCGAGTTCGACATTCTTCTGTACAGCTACGCCTGCTTTAGCGACCCAGAACTTAACCTTTGTGTAATCCGCTGTATTAGCGAAGCTCAGCTGATCGCCCATGTCCAGAGCGGTGTTGCCGAGAAGCGTGGAGCCCTGATCAGCATTTACATAATGAACACCGAGAGACCAAGAGCCGACTTTGTCGGTATCGACTTCGCCGTAGGTCAGACCAGCGGTCCACAGAGCTGGGTTATCAACCTTAACAGTGTCATCATAGGTGCCGCTCAGCTGAGTCTGTACATAGTCACCATCCAGGACGAAGCTGCTTCCCAGATTAATAGAGGTGCCTACGCCCCATACTTTAGCCTTGTCATCGCCTTTAATCGTATCGAATTTGTTGAAGGTTTTGCCATAGCTCTGATAGAATGCAGAAACGTCAGCGGTTTCACCAATATGTCCAGTCAGTTTTGCGAACCAGTTTTCAGTGTCAGCTTTCTTTGCATAAGCTACATTGAGATTGGCGTCATCCCAAGGCGTAGCTACATAGCCATAGCCTGCATCGATGCCAATTTTTCCATTATCCCAACCAGCGGTTACGCCATCATACATGCCGTCTTCATCCCAGAAGGTGCCGGTCACGTCGAGAGCTACGCCCTGACGGCCGATGGTGACGTAGGTCGCATCATTCGGAGTCCATTTTACGTTGATGCGATCCATGGTGGTGTTTCCATCATCATCTTTTGCATCTTTGAAGTACATGTTGGTTACAAAACGGCCGTTGACAGTGACTTCATCATTGACCTGACCCTGTACGTTGATTCTCATACGGCCATTCCAGTTATCTGCATGCTTTGTAGCACCATCGAGTTCATGGTGATACTGCATACGAGCATCGCCGGACCAGGAGATGTTGCCGACTTTCTTTTCGAGGTTTGCTACGCGAACGCCGAGGTTTGCGAGTTCGTCAGCGTATTCGCCAGCGAGTTTGTCGAGGGTAGCCTGCTGTTCTGCATTCAGCTGGTCTTCTTTAGCCATCAGGCGAGCGATGATCTGAGCCAGTTCGTAACGGGTCATGTTTCTTTCGCCCTTGAAAGAGCCATCCGGATAGCCTTCTACGACGCCCTGAGCGGACAGGTCGGAAACAGCCTGGAATGCCCAGTCATCCGGGGTAACATCAGAGAACGGATTTGCAGCGTAAGCGGATACGCCAGCGGTGAGTGCTGCTACAGCAGCCAGTGCGAGGATCTTTTTCATTTAGATTCGCTCCTTATATAGAAATATGGATAGTCCTGATAAGGAGGAGCTTTCCGGAAGGAGTTCTGCGCGAGTGACCGTGTTTCCTCTGCATTCCTTCTGTCTTTCTCCCGTCAACCGACAGGACTTCTCAGTTGGCTAGATACAGTATAGCACTTTCATTAGAGCTTCGCAAATAAAAAATAATGTATCATTATGAATACTTTGCATGGATTTGAAATTTAAGAGATAAAATGTGGGAAAAGAGATAAAGAATCCGTGACTGATGCCTAGGGATTAGGGACTAGGGACTGGGGATTAGTGGCTAGGGATTAGGGATTAGGAGCAAGAGGTGATTGAAATAGCGCAGTTGCATACTAACCGTTCTGCAAGAAAGATCTCTCGGCTACGCTCGAGATGACAACTGCGCGCAGCGCTATCAAAACTCCACGGCGCATTTCGTCATCCTGAGCGGAGTGAAATGTCGGATGTTCGATCATGTAAAGGCGGAACAGTGAGAACTGAGT
>UQRR01000042.1 GCA_900543455.1 uncultured Dialister sp. | reverse complement strand
CCCCGCAGGGGCGGATAGGGTGACTATGGCATGAAAGACAGCTGGGATAAGGTTTCCCGATCACTCCTATGAGAGCTGCAAATCCCCCGCGGCAGATTGAACGCGAAAATGAGATGATCGTTATTTCACATCGCCTTTTTTTATGGGAAATGAGAAACTGGTTCAGGGGCAGTCCGTGGGGCGTACTGTCCCTTGACTGTGAATGAAAGCTCTGCTCTCATCAGTGAGGGGTGAGGAGTGCTGGTGCGGCGCATAATTATTGAAAGCGCCGCGGAGTATAAATACTGGCGATGCCTGAAGGGCTCTTGATGGCAGGTTTCCCGTTCGGGGGGTTCACACATCGACCGCCTGACCGCGAATGACAAAGAGTTCTCGGCAACGCTTTCAATGACGATGCGGGAGTCTGATGTTTCTTAGTCTCCCCGTCACTCGCGGCTCCCAATCCCTGAACCTTTTATGCCACCCTGTCCATCCTTCAAATCGAAATTTCTATAATGCGTAACCAGTGAAAAAATGCTAAAATAATAGAGATTATGACGCTATGGAGGTCATTATGGAAACGATTGGTTTATTAGCGGGCATCGGGACGCTGCCGGTGGAATTCATCGAAGCAGTGCGGCCCCAGGGATATCGCGTGGTCTGTATCGCGGTGACGCCGGGCGTCGATGCAAGACTTGCCGCGATCGCGGATGCGTACTATGATATCAGCGCCTTTAAACTGGATAAAGTCATCAAGACTCTTGTGAAGGAGCATGTGAAAGAGGTCACGATGATCGGCAAGGTCACGAAGGAGTGGCTCTACAAGTCGCACACCCTTCCGGATATGCGTGCGGTGAGGCTCTTGAATCGTCTGCGTAAGATGAATTTCAAGGATGATACGATCACGCTGGCGATCGTGGATGAGCTGGCCAAAGACGGGATCTCCGTCCTGGATCAGACGAAGTATCTGAAGCCGCTCATGCCGGGGCCGCAGGTTTTCACTAAAAAGAAGCCGACGGAGGCGCAGATGGCCGATGTGGCTTTTGGTTTCGAGGCGGCGAAGGCGATCGGTGCGATCGATCTGGGGCAGACGGTCGTCGTGAAGGATCAGGCGGTCATGGCCGTCGAAGCCATTGAGGGCACGGATGCCTGCATCAAGCGTGGCGGCAGTCTCGCCCGCGGCGGCGCTGTCGTCGTGAAGACAGCCAAGCCCGGACAGGATACCCGCTTCGACATGCCAGCGGTCGGACTTACGACCCTTTCCTCCATGGAGGAGAGCGGCTGCGCGGTCCTTGCCATCGAAGCCTGGCATACCCTTTTCGCAGAAAAGGAAGCCGTGCTTCAGGAAGCCAATAAAAAAGGCATTGTGATATTGGCGGTGGAAGGAAAGAAGTGACCGGTGGCTAGTGACTGGTGGCTGGTGACTGGTGACTGGTGGTTAGTAGCTAGGGATTAGGGATTAGGAGCGCCGAGTGACTGGTGACTCAGAGACTAGGAGACGTCAGACTCCCGTATCGTCATTTCGAGCGCAAGCGAGAAATCTTTGTCATTCGCGGCTCAGCGGTCGATGTCAGGAAACCACAAATGAGAAGCTGGTTATCCGTTGACCTTTGGGCATCGACATATTTATACTGCGGCGAAGCCGCCACCACACCCCTGAACCCTGAACCCTGAACCTTGAACCCTTATATTCACGAGGACTTAACTTATGAAAATCATGATGTCTGCCGGAGAGGCCTCTGGCGATATGCATGCCGCAGCCGTTGCGGCAGAAATCAAAAAGCTCTACCCCGGGACAGACATCTTCGGGATGGGCGGTGCGGACATGCGAAGGAGCGGCGTCCGCATCATCTATGATATAGAAAATCTGGGCATCATCGGTCTGGTGGAAGTCATCAAGCACCTGCCGCTCTTCTTCAAGCTGCGCAGTTTCCTGAAGGAAGCCATGCTGCGGGAAAAGCCGGATGTGCTGGTCTGTGTAGATTACCCCGGATTCAATATGAAGCTCGCCCATGTGGCGAAAGAGCTGGGCATCCCTGTCGTCTACTATATCGCGCCCACCATCTGGGCGTGGAACAAGGGACGGGCGAAGAATATCGTCCGCGATGTCGAGCAGGTGGCGTCCATATTTCCTTTTGAAGCGGACGCATACCGGAAGGCGGGAGCGCATGTGACCTTCGTCGGTCATCCGCTGGCGGATACGGTGAAGCCTTCCATGACGAAGGAGGCTGCGATGGCCTATTTCCACGGCGATCCGAATAAAAAGCGTATCCTTCTCATGCCGGGGAGCCGCAAGAATGAAGTCGCGGGGCTTCTGCCCGTGATGCTGGAGGCAGCGCGCCAGCTCGCCAAAAAGGCAGACTGCCAGTTCTTCATCCCCCGGGCCTCGACGATCCCGATGGAGATGCTCTCGTCCTTCATCGGGGCTTCGGAGCTTTCCGTAGAGATCACCGAGGGCAGGCAGTATGACCTGATGCAGATCTGTGATGCCTGCGTCGCCTCTTCGGGGACGGCGACCTTGGAAACGGCGCTCATGGAGCTGCCGACCGTATTGATCTATCGCCTCGCGCCTGTGACATGGATGCTGGCGAAGCTTCTCGTCCATGTGAAGTATGCGGGCCTGCCGAATCTTCTGCTGGACCGTGAGGTCACTCCCGAGCTCCTGCAGGATGCGGTGACAGCGGAGAATATTTCCCGCATCGTGACACCGTGGCTCATTCAGCCTGCCGCGCGGGAAAAGAATGTGGAAGGCATCCGAGAAGTGAGAAAAGCACTGGGCGGCGGAGGCGCGGTGCGCCGCGTGGCAGAGCTCATCGTGAGGACGGGGAAAAAGTAAATGGTGGCTAGTGACTAGTGACTAGTGACTGGTAGCTAGGGATTAGTGGCTAGGGATTAGGTTTGCGATGCGAGAAACCGCTAGTTTCAAATCTCCGCGGCGCTTCTATATTTTTATGCGCCGCACCAGCACTCCTAACTCCTCACTCCTAACTCCTAACTGGCGAGCAAAGCTTTCATCCACAATCAGTGGACGAGCCGCCCCACGAGTTAACCCTGAACCCATCAACCTGAACTCTTTGAACCTTTAGTCTCTCCCCCCCAAAAAATTTCTGGAGAATGGAATGAATACAAAATCAAGTAAACTGAACAGTTACATGAGACTGTTATCCTATTTAAAACCTTATTGGAAGCTGCTTCTGGTTTCCGTTGTCTTCATGCTGCTCGTATCGGGCTCGAACCTGGTCGTGCCGTGGATCATCAAGGATGTCATCGACAAGGTGCTGAATGATAAAGACCTTGCCATGCTCTACCTCATCATCGTGGCGATCCTTGTGACCTTCCTCATCCGCGCAATCACCACCTTTGGGCACCGCTACCTCATGGGATATATCGGGCAGGCTGTCATCAAGGATCTTCGAAATACGCTCTATCATCATCTGCAGAAATTATCGATTTCCTACTATGACCGTCGCCGCACCGGGGACATCATGAGTAACCTGACGAATGACATTGCGGCGCTGCAGACAGCCATCGTGGATAATTTCATCCAGCTGGTGCAGGAAGGCGCGATTTTCATTGGTTCTTTCGTTTCCATGATTTACCTGCAGTGGAAACTGACGATGCTCTGCCTTGTGATCGTACCGCTCGTTTCTTACACGATCAAATTCTTTGGGCGAAAGCTCCACTCGAGCGGCCGCGACGTGCAGGAACGACTGGCTGATGTGACGTCCATGCTTCAGGAAACCATTCAGGGCGTGCGCATCGTGCGCAGCTTCAATCGCGGCGACTTCGAAGAAAAACGCTTCAATGACATCAATGAAGCCAGCTTCAAGGCGACGGTGCGCTCCATCCGCCAGCAGAGCCAGATGACTCCGCTTGTCGAATTCCTCGCCGCTATTGCGGTCTGCGCCATCATCTGGTATGGCGGTGTCTCCGTCATTGAAGGCGTGATGACCACCGGTGAACTCATTGCCTTCCTGATTTACGCCATCAACCTGGCCAATCCGACCCGCCGTCTGGCAGAAAGCTTCGGTAATATCCAGAAGTCTCTGGCCGCAGCGGATCGCGTCTTTGCGATTCTTGATGAAAAGCCGGAAATCCAGGATAAAAACGGTGCCAAGCCGATCGAAGTCACAGAGGGCTGTGTCGAAGCGCGTCATGTGGCTTTTGCCTACGAAAAAGACAATCCGGTACTGACGGATCTGAATTTCATCGCCAAACCCGGACAGACCATCGCCGTCGTCGGCCCATCCGGTGCCGGCAAGACGACCATTGCCAACTTGCTTCCGCGTTTCTATGACGTGACAGGCGGAGCCATCTACATCGATGGCGTCGACATCCGGGATGTGACAGTCGGCTCCCTTCGTGACAACATCGGCCTTGTGCCGCAGGATACACTCCTCTTCAATACCACCATCAAAGAAAATGTTCTCTATGGCCGTCTGGATGCGACGGATGAAGAGGTCTGGGATGCCATTCGGGCCGCGAATGCAGAGAAATTCATTCATGGCCTGCCGCGCGGCATCGATACCAAGGTCGGCGATCGCGGTCTCGTCCTCTCCGGCGGTCAGCGCCAGCGCATCGCCATCGCAAGAGCGATCTTGAAGAATCCGAAGATCCTCATCCTCGACGAAGCGACTTCCGCGCTCGATACGGAGAGCGAAAAGATCGTGCAGGATGCGCTCGACAAACTCATGGTCGGCCGTACCTCCTTCGTCATCGCCCACCGCCTCTCGACCATCAAAAACGCCGACCAGATCCTTGTCCTGAATCACGGCGTCATCGAAGAAAGCGGTACACATCAAGAACTCATGGAAAAGAAAGGGCTGTATCATGAGCTCTATACGATGTCGCAGAAGAATGATTCTGAGAGAAATAGTGACTAGTGACTGGTGACTAGTGACTGGTGACTAGGGATTAGGAATTAGGAACTAGGAACTAGGATTTTATCCCAGTGAGCAGCCAGCCCCTTACTATGAATGTAGGTCGAACGGTTCCATGGGTTCTGACGGGAAGGTGGGGAAGGGGCGCATAATTCATAAAGCACCCCAATACCCTTTATATAAAACTTCGCGGCGCTACTAATTTTGATGCGTCGCACCTTCCCCGTTGAACCCGCTGAACCTGTTGAACCTGTTGAACTCGCAACACCCGTTGAACCCAATAACCAAACAACCAACAACCATCAAAGGAGAAAAAATTGTACTGGATTTACAACATTTGTCTTGTCGCCTACTGGCTGCTGCAGATACCGATCCTGATTTATCGGCTTGTCTTCGAAGAAGGCTTCTATGACCGTCTGAAGCAGAGTGCGGGCGTCATGCCGACGCCTACCTTGCAGCAGATCGCCTATCACAATGCCATCTGGGTGCATGCCGCTTCCGTCGGTGAAGTGGTCGCTGCGAGCCCGATCGTGCGCGAGCTGAAGAAAAAGTACCCGGATGAAATGGTGGTGGTGTCTGTCGTCACCGCGACCGGTCACCGCATGGCACAGCGCATCATCCCCGAGGCGGATGGACACATTTTCTTCCCCTTTGACCTGCCTGTCATCACCGAGCGCATCGTAGACATCGTGAATCCAAAGGCGATCATTCTGATCGAAACGGAGCTGTGGCCGAATTTCCTCCGTCTCGCTTTCCGCAAAAAGATCCCGGTCATGATGATGAATGGCCGCATCAGCAGCCGCTCGATGCGCCGCTATTCGCTGATCAAGCGCTTCACGACGCGCATGCTCTGCCAGATCCGGCGCTTCTGCATGCAGTCCCGCATCGACGAGGAGCGCATCATCGCGATGGGAGCTCAGCCGAAGCGCTGCACCATCACGGGCAATACCAAGTACGATCAGACGTACGCCGAAGTGTCGGAAGAAGAACGCGCCGCGCTTCGTAAAGAATTCCGCTTCGACGGGAAGGGCCCGATCATCGTCGCCGGTTCCACGCACAGCGGAGAGGAGGAGATCGTACTCCGTACCTTTGGTGAAATTCTGAAAAAATATCCAGATGCGCGTCTGCTTCTCGCCGTTCGCGAGATCACGAGAGCGCCGTCTGTGAAATTTGCCATCAAGCATCACGGCTATAGCGTCCTTCGCCGCTCCAAGATGGGCACGGAGGAGGACGACGGCACGAGCCCGCAGGTGGTCATTCTGGATACCATCGGCGAGCTGGGGCGTCTTTACAGTCTGGCGGATGTCGTCTTTGTCGGAGGCAGCTTCGTCAAAGTCGGCGGTCATAACATTCTGGAGCCGGCGGCGCATGGCAAGCCTGTCATCGTCGGCCCTTACATGTTCAATTTTCAGGAAATCTTCGAACTTTTGGAGAGCCGCGGCGTGTGCCTCATGACGAAGTCAGAGCATGAATTCAAGGAAACACTCATGGACCTTCTCTCCCACCCCGATACCATGAAACGGATGGGAGAGGCAGCTTTGACCGTGGTGCATGAGAATCAGGGCGCGACCGAGAGAAATATCAAGGCTTTCGAGCAGCTGGTCGCGGAAGCTGGCGTGAAGCTGGGAGGCCGTCATGAGTCTTGAGTCCTATGTCACAGGCTTAATGAAGGAGCCATCGCCGAAGGGCATGGACAGGCTGGTCCTGTCAGGCCTTTCGCAGCTGGAAAAAATGTATTTCTCTCAGGTCGAAAAGAAGAGGGCGGCGGATATGGCCGCTGCGGTCTCCGCCCATGTACCCGTTATCAGTGTCGGCAATATCACGGCAGGCGGGACGGGCAAGACCCCCTGCATCCTGATGCTGGCCGAGCTCTTCCGCTCAATCGGTAAGAAGCCCGCCATCATCAGCCGAGGCTATAAAAGCGGCCTTGAAAAAGAAGGCGGCTGTGTATCGGATGGGAAATCCATCCTCGTATCCCAGCAGATGGCAGGGGACGAGCCCTACATGATGGCGAGAAAACTTCCCTCCGTCCCCATTTTCATCGGGAAAGACCGCATCGCCTCTGTGAAGAGGGCTGAGGAAATGGGAGTGGACATCCTGCTTTTGGATGATGGCTTTCAGTACTGGAAGCTCAGACGCGATCAAGATATCATTCTCATCGATGCGACGAATCCCTTCGGCTATGGTCACGGGCTGCCCCGCGGTCTGCTCCGGGAGCCGCTCGATGCCCTTTCTCGGGCGAGCCTTTTCATCCTGACGAAGAGCGATCAGGTGCATCTGACAGATTTGATAGAGATCAGAGAAGAGCTTGCCCGTCTTGCACCGGGCGTGCCGATTCTTTCCTCCGCGCATGCGCCGTCAAAGGTGGTGCCGTATGAGAAATGGAAAGCCTTCCTTCATGAAGGGGCGCTCGAAGACGTCAGGATGAAGAAAGCCTACCTGGTCTCCGGCATCGGGAACCCCGCTGCTTTTAAGAAGACCGCCAAGGAAGCGGGCCTTCGCGTGGTGGGCGAGATGCCCTTCCCTGACCACCACAGGTATACCGAAGAGGATGTGCGGAATGCGATCTCCGAAGCCAAAGTCAAGGGCGCCGAGCTCATCGTCATGACAGAAAAAGATGCCGTGAAGATGCTCTCCCTTGCCAGCCTCGCCGAGTCTGATATTCCCTTTTCCGTCCTTGAGATCGCGATGACATTGCCCGAGGAAGACAGGGAGGTATTGGAAGAATTCCTCCATGCCAAGCCGCAAGTTCCTCATCTATGATCCCTGTCACTAGTCCCTACGCAAAGGAGTTTATCATGAAAATTGCTTGTATCATTCCATCCCGGTATGCATCGACACGTCTTCCGGGAAAGCCGCTCCGTCTGATTGCAGGAGAGACACTGGTGCATCGTGTCTATGAAAGAGCCATAAAGGCCAAGCTCCCTGATATCGTCATCGTGGCGACAGACCATGAGGACATTGAGAAGGAAGTCAAGAGCTTCGGCGGCCATGTCATGATGACCTCCGTCGACCATCCGACAGGCACCGACCGTCTGGCAGAAGTGGCTTCCCATACGCCGGATTATGAGATCATCGTCAATGTACAGGGCGATGAACCGCTGATCGACCCGGATGTGATCGATCGTCTGGCGCAGGACCTCATCGACCATCCGGAGCTCGATATGGCGACCGTCGCAACGCCCCTCCACGAAGACGAATATGATGATCCTTCCGCGGTCAAAGTCGTCGTGAACCAGAAGGGCGAAGCACTCTACTTCTCCCGTTCCCTCATCCCATATCCCCGCCACGATTTCGAAGTGCCGGCACTGAAGCACGTCGGCATCTATGCGTATCGGAGAGATTTCCTCCTCGCCTATGCGAAGATGGCGCAGACCCCGCTCGAAAAGACCGAGTCCCTGGAGCAGCTCCGTGCCCTTGAGATGGGCTACAAGATCGGTGTCATCGAAGTGAAGACACAGGATATCGGCATCGATACCGAAGAAGACCTGAAGAAGGCCAATGCGTATTTTGAAAAAATGGGAATGTAATTTTTTCAAATATTTTCACAATAAGTGAGGCGCTGGGAGTGAAAGGGCGGCGCACGATTCATATAGCGTCGCAAAAGGAAAATGGAGCGATGCCCATGTGTGTCGGATGAGTTTGTTTCGGTCATGTTTTTCTGCTTTTTATGTCCGGCGCTATATGATTTTTATGCGCCGCACCACCACTCCTCACTCCTAACTCCTAACTCAGAACTGAAAAAACATAATTTGTGAATTTGCCATTTAACAACTAACTTCAAAGGAGCTTCCTATGAAAACCATTCATGTCGGAAATCTGACCATCGACGGCAGCAAGCTGTTTCTGATCGCAGGCCCCTGCGTCATTGAAGGCTATGACCGCACGCTGATGATCGGCCGTGAAATCAAAAAAATCTGTGATCGCCTTGGTGTACAGTACATCTTCAAAGCGTCTTTTGATAAGGCGAATCGTTCCTCATTTAACTCCTTCCGTGGCCCGGGGCTCGAGAAGGGCCTCGAAATCCTTGCGGATATCAAGAAAGAGCTTCAGGTGCCGGTGCTCTCTGACGTGCATGATGTGACCCAGCTCGCACCGGCTTCCCAGGTGCTTGACATGCTCCAGATCCCGGCCTTCCTCTGCCGCCAGACCGATCTGGTATACGGCGCGGCAAAGACGGGCAAGCCTGTCAATGTGAAGAAGGGCCAGTTCATGGCGCCGGAAGATATGAAGAATGTCATCGGTAAGATGGAAGAGGCAGGAAATCCGAATCTCGCTCTGACAGAAAGAGGAGCCTCCTTCGGCTATCACAATCTCGTGGTCGATATGCGTTCCTTCCCCATCATGCGACAGTTCGGCTATCCCGTCATTTTCGATGCGACCCACAGCGTCCAGCTCCCGGGAGGTATGGGCAATACCACCGGCGGCCAGCGTGAATTCATCCCGTACCTCGCAAGAGCGGCGGCGGCATCCGGTGTCGACGGCTTCTTCATGGAAGTCCACGATAATCCGCCGGAAGGTCTTTCTGACTCCACGAATATGCTCTATCTTTCTTCTCTTGAAGGCCTCCTGAAAGACCTCATCGCGATCAATGACGTCGTAAAGAAGGATAAGGAAATGGGGCTCGTGGCTGGGAAATAGTGACTGGTGACTAGTGGCTAGGGATTAGGGATTAGACTAGGAGACATCAGACATTAGACATCTGACTTCTATCCTCCGACCTTCGGGCATCGCCCCATATATATTTGCGGCGAAGCCGCCACCTTCATTCCTAATTCCTCATTCCTAATTCCTCATTCAAATTCGCAATCAATGGGGCAGCGCGCCCCACGGGCTAACCCTGAACCTCAATATAACTATTTTCCCTCGAATATTGTATAATAAGGTGTAAACTTATTTTGCGTTGACCAAGGAGGCATCATGTCAGTTATCGAAACAGCTTCGCGGGTGCTTCGGGATGAAGCAGCCGCTGTCCTTTCTCTGGTGGATCATCTGGACGGCGAATTTGAAAAAGCCGTTTGCCTGATCGAAGCGTCCAAGGGGCGCGTGGTACTGACGGGGATGGGGAAATCGGGCCACATTGCACGGAAAGTGGCAGCAACCATGGCCAGCACCGGGACACCGGCTTTTTTCCTGCATCCGGCAGAAGGTATTCACGGGGATCTTGGCATGGTGACAGCCGATGATGTGGTCATCGCGTATTCGAACAGCGGGGAAACGGGCGAGGTACTGAATATTCTCCCATCTCTGAAGCGCATCGGGGCAAAGCTCATCGCGGTCGTCGGGAAAAAGAATTCGACACTCGCGCGGAATGCGGATGCGGTGCTCGATGCAGGCGTCGAAAAAGAAGCAGACAGTCTGGGACTCGCTCCGACGAGCTCGACGACGGCTGCTCTGGCTCTGGGAGATGCGCTTGCTGTCTCTTTGATGGAGCGCCATCATTTCACGGCAGATAATTTTGCGATTTTCCATCCGGGCGGATCCCTCGGCAAGCGTTTGCTTCTGACCGTCGAGATGGTGATGCACAAAGGCGAGGACAATCCTTTGATCAATGAACTGGCTTCGGTCAAGGATGCGCTCTTTGTGATGACAGATAAAGGACTCGGCGCTGTCTCTGTGACGGATGGGGACGGACAGCTTCTGGGGCTCATGACGGACGGTGATGTCCGCCGCGGCCTCGAGAAGGGGGAAGATTTCCTGCTTCTCCCCGTGAGGGACGTCATGACGAAGGCACCGATGGTGATCTCGCAGCAGAAGCTGGCGGCCGAAGCCCTGCACATCATGGAAAAGCACATGCCGCATCCGATCACCGTGCTTCCCGTCTGTGATGAGGCAGGCAAGGCGATCGGCATGGTACATATCACCGATCTTTTGCGGCAGGGGGTCATGTGATGATCGGCGCGGAACAGGTGAAGCTCATCGCCTTTGATGTCGATGGCACACTGACAGACGGGACGCTCGTCATGGGGAGCGGCGGTGAGGCATATAAGCTTTTCAACGCACATGACGGACTGGCGATTTCTCTCGCCCACCGCATGGGCTATGCAGTCGGTTTCATCACAGGGAGGACTTCGCCGATCGTAGAAGCGCGCGCGAAGGAGCTCGCCTGTGATTTCGTACTCATGGGCATCAAGCACAAGGTCTCTGCCATGCATTCGCTCCTGAAAGAGAGAGGTCTTTCGTGGAATGAGGCGGCGTACATGGGCGATGACCTGAATGACCTGCCGCTTTTCTCCTTCGTGGGGCTCTCGGGCTGTCCGGCAGACGGCTGCGAGGAAAACCAGTCCGCCGCAGACTTTGTCTCGGCATATAACGGCGGCCGCGGGGCCGCGCGTGATTTCATCGAGTGCATCCTGAAATCTCAGGGACGCTGGGAAGAAGCGGTGTATTCCTTTCAGGAAATCGATCAGGAAGATCTCGTGCAGTGAGAAGCGCTGCTCGATTGTGGAATTAGGAATCTTGAGTGACTAGTGACTAGTGACTGGTGACTTGAATATGACCTTCGGGCATCGCCCCATATATATTCGCGGCGAAGCCGCCACCACCATTTCTAATTTCTCATTTCTAATTCCTCATTCGCGCAGAGCTTTCATCCGCAATCAAGGGGAAGCACGCCCCGTGGGCTAACCCTGAACCCTATTTTATTCCCTTTATATTTGGAAAGAAGAATCAGCCATGTTATTCAATGTACGATATGGACTCTTGAAGGGCATCAGCCACCTGCTGTGCAGGATGTCCTATGATCGGATCCTGTCCATCGGCCGCGTTTTGGGGCCATGCATCATGAACCGCATAGCCAAGCAGAGAAACCGCGGGATCGAGCAGATGATGCGGGGCATGGGCATCAGCCGAAAGGAGGCAGAGAAGCTGCTTCACAGGGTGTACGAGCACATCGGCATGTCCGCGATGGAAATGATGTACATGCCGCGCCTCTGTAAGGAAAAGGATCATATCGATGACTACGTGAAGATCGATCATCCGGAGTACCTGGAGGCGGCGTATGCCGAAGGGAAGGGCATCGTCGGTCTGACGGCGCATATGGGAAACTGGGAATGGCTCGGTGCCGGTCTTGCGCTCCATGATTATGACACCTCAGCGATCGGCAAGAAGCAGGCCGATGACGCGCTGATGCGGATCATCAATGACTACCGCGCCCGCGCGGGGCAGCACATCTTCCTCACCGGGACGGGCGGCTATGAAATGATCGCAGCGGCGCGCTCGATGAAGAAGAATCACATCCTGGGCTTTCTCTCCGATAAGGACGGGGATGAGACAGGGATTCCCGTGCTCTTTATGAACCGCGTCTTCTCCTTCCCGCAGGGACCCTGCGTCTTTGCCAGAAAATTCAAGGCGCCGATCCTGCCGCTCTTCATCGTGAGAAATGAAGGCGGGAAGGGGCATACGATCTGTATCGGCAAGCCGTTCTATTATGAAGAGACCGGGGATACGAAGAGGGATCTCATGACGAATGCACAAAAGATGGCGACGATCATGGAAGATTTCATCAAGGAACATCCCACTGACTGGCTCTGGTTCCAGCATCTCTTCTGGACGCGGCCGGGACGCATTAAGATGTATATGGAGCTGACGGAGGAAGAGAAAAAGCGTTTCGCCCCCGGCATCAGCGAAGACTGGAATGAAACCAGAGGAGGCAAGTCGTGAGCAGAAATAAAAAGAGCATCCTCATCGTACTCGTCATCCTTCTGGCAGTGCTTGGTATCTATTTCCTTTTCAAGGATGACCATCAGGAAAAGGGAAGCGCCAAGTCCGGCGGACCGGCCATGGAGTTTTCCAACATTGAAATGAAGGAAGACAAGGATGGACAATCTGTCTGGCGCATCAAGGCGAAGCATGTCACCATGAGCCGGGATAAGAACTCAGCCGACATGGAAGGCATCGAAGCGTATTTCCTGAAAGATGGCAATGAGCTGAAGCTCAATGCCGATCAGGGGCACTACGACAGGAAGCAGAAGAAGGTCCATGTCGAGGGGCATGTGGAAGGCACGTCAAGTGACGGCATGGTGCTTCATGCGAAGAACCTGACCTACGATGGCAATACAGACATTCTTTCGACCGATGAATTCTTTACGGCAGAAAAGGATGGCCGCGTACTGACCGCAGACAGCTTCACGGCAGATCGCGTACTGGAAAAGATCACAGCGAAAGGCCATGCGAGACTGGCAGATAAGGAGGATGCACAGTGAAAACTTTCTATACAGCACTCATGCTGGCAGCCGTAAGCCTGGGCGCGATGGGGACGGCGATGGCCGATGACATCACAGCTGACGTACTGACCTACGACGGCAAGACCAAGGTGGTCAGCGCGAAAGGAAATGTGGTGATTCATGCCAATGAAGGCGCTACCATCACAGGCACGAATGGGGAATATCATTTCGAAGATCGGAGTGCTTTTCTGGAAGGCGGTGTGAAATATGTCAAAGAAGAGAGCACGCTCATCGCAGAGAAAATGTACCTCTATAAAGACAAGACCGCCCGCGGTATCGGCGGCGTGGATTTCGTAGACCATGCAGAGCATCGCGTCCTTCGAGGCGACGACGTGATGTACAATGCGGGTACGGGATTTGGCAAGATCGAAGGCAATGGCTATCTGGAGACGGCTGACGGCAGCCTTTCTGCGCCGCATATCGAGGGCAATCTGAAGCAGATCAAGGTCGTTGCGACCGGCGGCGTGAATCTCACCAGCACGGCAAACAACGCAGTGGGCTTTGGGGATCAGGCTGTCTATACCCGTTCCGGACAGGATGGCACCGACGGAAAGATGGTGCTTTCCGGCAATGCCTGGGTGAACCAGAATGGCAATACCTTTGAAGGACCGGAGCTTGTGCTCCGTGATGCAGACAAGGTCGTCGAGACGACAGGCCGCAGCACCATCACCATTACGAATACCAAGAGCCCGTCGGACGAAGGCGGAGAGGGAGACCCTCAGCCATCGGTTCCCGCGGGGCCGGTCAATCAGGCGACACCGATCGCCGGTCGTCCCGAATATGCAGGAAACCCGTTAGAAATCAAGGATAACAAATGAAGATAGAAACTCATGATTTGATCAAGCGCTACGGCAGCCGTACCGTCGTCGATCATGTGAATGTAGAAGTCGAGCAGGGCTCCATCGTCGGTCTTCTGGGACCGAACGGGGCCGGCAAGACGACCACCTTCTATATGATCGTCGGCATCATCCAGCCGGATGAGGGCGATGTGACCGTAGACGGGCGTTCCATTTCCGGGATGCCCATCCACCAGCGCCACCAGTTCGGGATCGGCTACCTGCCGCAGGAAGCCTCCATATTCCGAAAGATGACCGTCTGGGATAACCTGATGTCTCTCCTGGAGACCCGCCGGGATCTCAGCGAGAAGGAGAAGGTAGAAAAAGCGGAAGCGCTGCTGGAAGAATTCCATATCACCCATGTCAAAGACACTCGGGGCGATGCGCTCTCCGGTGGTGAGCGGCGGCGCGTGGAAATCGCGCGTTCCCTCACGCTCGATCCCTCCTTCATCCTGCTGGATGAACCATTCGCCGGTGTCGATCCTCTGGCGGTCGAGGATATCCAAAGTGTTGTCATGCACCTCAAGACACGCGGCATCGGCATCCTCATCACGGATCACAATGTCCGTGAGACGCTTCGCATCGTAGACAACGCCTACATCCTCTCCGACGGCAAGATCCTGCTTTCCGGCAAGGCAGATGATATCGCTGTGAACCCCACAGCAAGGAAACATTATTTGGGGGAAAATTTCAGCTTATGATTCAAGAAGAAAGACAGGGAGGAAAGTTCTGATGAGACTTCTGGACAAGTACGTATTAAAAGAATTTTTGGCTCCCTTTTTATTTGGCGTTGCCGCCTTCACGGCGATTTTTCTCGGGGCAGATACGCTCTTGAAGATTGCTGGCTTTGTCTCCCAGTATGGGGCGTCTGCGATATCGGCAGTCAAAGTGTTCATCCTCGCGCTGCCGCGCATCATCGTCTATACTTTCCCGATGGCTGTACTCTTAGGCTCACTCATGTGCTTTTCCCGCTTATCCGGGGCGAGCGAGCTCATCGTCATGCGTACCTCGGGGCAGAGCTTCTTCCGCCTCGCGCTGCCAGTCTTTCTGGTAGCGTTTCTGATTTCCCTCTGTGCCGTGGCCTTCAATGAATACGTCGTGCCGTGGACAAACCGCGAGTATGACTATGTGGTGAATACGGAAATCAAAAAGAACCTGAACCCGGGCGTGACGGATCACGTCGTCATTCGCGATGTGCAGAACGGCAAGATCGCCCACCTTCTCTATGCGCGCCGCTACAATCCGAATACCAAAGAACTGGAAAACATCACCGTGCAGGAATTTGAAAATGAAAAAGTCATCCATGTCGAGAATGCACCGAAGGCTGTCTGGCGGGATGGCGTGTGGCGCATGAGTGATGGGATCATTTACGATCTTACCGGAGAAGGCGTGGAACGCATGATGCATTTCGAGAGTCAGGAAATCCCGTATGCTATGTCGCCGACAGAAATCCCGCGTGAGTCGAAAAAGCTGGATGAAATGACCATCCGCGAACTCCTCGTCACGCAGAAGGCTTACACCGCGGCGCATGCGGATGCGACCGGCGTCATCATGGAGGTCTATCGCCGCTTCTCACTGCCGATGGCCAGCTTCGTCTTTGCTCTTGTCGGCGCCCCCTTGGGCGTGCAGAAGCAGCGCTCCTCTTCCTCCATCGGCTTTGGCCTCTCCGTGGTCATTATTTTCGTCTACTATGCCATCATGACATTCCTCGAAGCGCTGGGCAAAGGCCACATGCTCCCGCCCTTCTGGGCCGTCTGGCTGCCAAACTTCATCGCCCTCGCCATGGGCTGCCTCCTGATCCGAAGAGCAGATCGGTAGTGTTTGAAGTCACTAGTGACTAGTGACTGGTGACTGGTGACTGGTGGCTGGTGACTGGTGACTGGTGGCTAGTGACTGGTGACTAGTGACTAGGGATTAGTATCTAGGGATTAGTATCTAGGGATTAGGAGCAAGCGGTGATTGCAATAGCGCAGTTAGGGGAATACTGGCTGTCCTGCAAAGGGATCTCTCGCCAATGCTTCTGATGACGACGGCGCGAAGCTCTATCAAAATTCCGCGGCGCTTCTGATTTTTATGCGCCGCACCACCATTCCTCATTCCTAATTCCTCATTCGAGCAGGGCTTTCAACCGTAATCTAGGGGCAGCAGGCCTTACGGGCTAACCCTGAACCCATTTTTCACCGCAAAGGAGGTTTACTATGTTTATCGGCATATTCATGTTCCTGATCCTGATTGCCATGGGCGGGCTGATCGCCTTTTTGGGAGATCGGATCGGATCGAAGGTCGGTAAGAAGCGGATGACGCTCTTCGGGCTCCGTCCGAAGTACACCTCCGTGATCGTGACGATCATTTCCGGTATTCTGATTTCCTTCTTCACCATCGCCGTGCTGGCCGTCGTGAATGAAAATGTCCGTGTCGCCCTTTTCGGTCTCTCCAAACTGCAGAGCGAGATGCAGGATCTGAATCAGGAAATCAAAGTCAAGAATCGCGAGCTTGAGAAGGGCAAGCTGCAGCTCGAAGCGCGCAACAAAGAGTATGAAGACGTAAACCAGAAGGCCGAAGAGACATCCCGGCGATTGAATGAAGTCGAAGGACAGCGCGTCTATATGGAGAGCGAGCTCTCTTCCGTGCAGCAGGCTTATGATGAGGCAAAAGCCGGCGTCGAGCAGTCCGCAGAAGACATTGCGGAGCTGGAAAAGATCCGTGAAGAGCTGACAGGAAATATTGCGACACTGAATGAAGAAAAAGAGCAGCTCATCAAAAATATCTATGCGCTGCGTGAAGGACAGGTGGTCTTCCAGGCAGGCCAGGTGCTGACAAGCGTCGTGGTCGATGAAGATATGGATGAGAATAAATCCAGAGAGGTCTTGAAGAGCGTCCTCTCCGACATCAACGGCATGCTGAAGGAAAGACTGAACATCACTGATGAGAGTGTGAACCTTGTCCGCATGAGCCAGAGGGATTTTGATGAGTCGGTGGCACAGGTCACAGGCGCCAAATACAAAAAGCTCGTCCGTGTCGTTGCCGCGCAGAACCTCATCTTAGGGGAACGCCTCGTGGTAGATTTCGACATCCATGACAACCTTCTCGTCTTCAGACAGGGACAGGTCATCTATAAAGGCGGTCTGGATAAGTACAAAGACAGCAGAAACTATGAAATGCAGGTGCTGCGTTTCCTGCAGGATCTGAATCACTACGCGCAGGCGCAGGGGGTTCTCCCGGATCCGATCACCGGAAAGGTCGGTGTCCTGGACGGACAGGAGCTTGTCGAAGTCATTCAGAAGGTCAAGGAATGCAGCGGACAGTGTGAACTCAAGGTGACAGCACACAGCGATGTCTACACGAAAGGCCCGCTGGCCATCGATGTGGAGGTGCTGCGTCCATGAAGGGTCTCCTCTGCGCCATTGATCCTGGGCGGGATAAGACAGGCGTTGCACTCGTCCATACGGATGGGACGCTCGAAAAGAAATGCATCGTCCGTACAGCGGACTATGAGCAGGAGCTGGCGCAGCTCCTCGCAGGGAAAGACCTCCTCGCGGTAGCCATGGGAAATGGCACGCGCCATGAGGTCATGCAGAAGCGGACGGAAGCCCTTCTTGCGAAGCTCGGACGTGCGATCCCCGTCACGCTCGTCGATGAGAAATACACGACGGAAATGGGGGAGCAGTGGTACTGGAAAGACCACCCTGCCAAAGGTCTGGCGCGTCTGATCCCCAAGGGGATGCGAAGCGTCCCCGTGCCGGTGGACGACTACGTGGCATGGATCATCGGATGCATCTACCTTGGCATCGTCAAAGCGGAAGATGTAGGACATAAAAAAGTGTGAAAGAAGCCCGCGCAGCGGGCTCCTTTTTTGTGGCTGGTGACTAGTGGCTGGTGACTAGGGACTAGGAATAGCCCGTGAGGCGTGTCGCTCCCTCGATTGCGAATGAAAATTCTGCTCGAATGAGGAACGAGAAATGAAGGTGGCGGCTTCTCCGCGGATACATAGGGGGCGATGCCGGAAAGGAGCATTCAAGTGACTGGCCGCTTGAAGCGCCCAATCCCTAATCCCTAGTCACCAGCTATCAGTCACTGATTTCGCCGCTCCCATTCTTTTGAACTAGGGAATCCGCTACTCCTGCATCGTACCTCTAAAATTTTCTTCTTGACTTACGTTCTTTCATACTATATAATATTTAATCGTAACGGGGCATAGCGCAGTTGGTAGCGCACCTGCTTTGGGAGCAGGGGGTCGCCAGTTCGAGTCCGGCTGCCCCGACCATATGGCTCAGTAGCTCAGTTGGATAGAGCAACCGCCTTCTAAGCGGTGGGTCGTGAGTTCGAATCTCTCCTGGGTCACCAAGACGAAGCACTCTTGCAATAGCAAGAGTGCTTTTTCGATGCAATCCGTATTTTCTAAAAGATGAAAAAAGTTAAAATTCTGTTGGTTTGTCAAACATATGTTACACCGTGCTTGATGAAATCATGGAGTGTATCTTTTGGAGATTTCCATCCAAGCGGTCGCATTGGGAAGCAGTTATAAT
>UQRR01000041.1 GCA_900543455.1 uncultured Dialister sp. | reverse complement strand
TTTACCGCTATGGGGATCCATCCTCCGCCTTCGGCGCGCCCCTTCTTCAAGGGGCTGCTCAGCTGTCATGCAAAAGCCCCGAGCGCCACCGATTAAGACTACAAAATGAGAATACCGCTTCCCCCGCATCAAAACCTTCCCCAATGTGGAAGGTGTCCCGAAGGAGCTGATAGGATACTGGTGTTATAAAAGAAAATGAGGATGGCTGCGCACTAAGGAAACGCTGATTAAATCCCCCTTGCTTTTATGCCTATCTTTGCTATAATAATACTGACAGAGCCCACCACGCATAAGGCGGAAACGTACTGCGGACCATGGTGGGACTTTTTTTATGGAGGTTTTGATGAAACTCAAGCCCGCTCTCACTTATAATCAGCAAATTGATCGCCTGGTTCATATCCACAATCTGACCATTACTCAAAGAGAGACTGCTATTTCCATTTTGAAGCGAGTGAACTATTATCGCTTAAGCGGCTATGGTATCGGCCTGAAAAAGCCAGATCATCCAGAAGAATATCTGGATGGCATCTCCTTAGAGCACATCTATCGTCTTTACCAGTTTGACAGCGCCCTCCGAAACCTATTACTCCATGTAATTGAGCAGCTGGAGATCCAATTACGTACCCAGCTTGCTTATCACCTCGCCTTGAAATACGGTCCGGAGGGATATATGGATCCCTCAAATTTTCTGGTCAAGAAGAACCGGCATGAGCAATCCATCCACGAAATCATTATAAGCAATTTCTAAAAAGAACGTGCCCGGCAAAAGAATGTACCTTTCGTCAAGCACCATGATTTACGATATCAGGGACACTTCCCCATCTGGGTCGCCATAGAGTTGTTTACGTTCGGCAGCTTGTCTTCCTTATACAGTATTTTAAACTGGGACGATAAACGACAAATCGCCTCTCTCTATAACGCAAAGCCACAATACCTAAGCAGCTGGATACTATCACTGGTTGAGATACGCAATATCTGTGCACATTACAGCCGTCTCTACAACATGCCCCTGAAACAAATGCCTCGGCTATACTCAGATCTATCTCAGTATGTACCGCAAAGATCAAACAAATTATTTCCTGTCCTTCTTGCCATCAAGCGAATGCTCCATGCTGATGAGAAATGGAAAAAGTTTGCACATGAACTTGAAGACCTTATAGCCGATTATACCGATGTCATCCGTCTTTCATTTATGGGTTTTCCAAAAAACTGGAAATCTGCTTTAGAATAATTCTCCCCACACACAAAAAGCCTCTATATCTCAACGAACGAGATATAGAGGCTTTTTTCATTCAATAGATCACCACATCCTCCTGCTTGACTTCTCCCCGTCCCCAGGAATGGACGAAGGCATGGTCACGCAGGCGATAGACACGGAGAGAATCACACGAGCCGTCGATCAGGACGGAGGCGAGGCGTTCCATTTCCTCGCACTGCTTCCTCGTGAGATATCCCTCGAAGCACGACTTCTGCACGCGGATGGCATAGCGCGAGAGGCACTTCACCATCGACGTGCGCCGCTTATTGTCCACGATGTCATAAATGATGAGGACGATGAGACGGTTGTCATCATCAGGCTTGAGCTCGATCTCTTCCATCCCGTCGATATCATCTATCACATCGATATCTTCCATCTCCTCCATCATCGGATCACCAGCGCTTTCAGGAGTTCCGCCTTTCCCTCATGCACGGCCTGACGGTAGGAGTCGCACTCCATCTGCACCGTATGACGCCAGGAGTACTTGCCATTGAAATATGAATTCACACTGCGCATCTTCCGCTCATACGCCTGAATGAAAATACGCCGCCCCACGCGCGTGAGGTACGTCCCACCATTCGCCTCGCTTCTCGCAAAGCACGAGGCATCGATCTCGTGATGCGTCACCAGTGCGAGGCAGAAAGCATCCACGATCGCCGCACGCCATGGCTCCATCAGATCGGACGCCAGTGCCGGATGCCCATCCTTTAAGGCATGCAGGTAGCCGATATACGGCGAGAGACGCGTCCGCTCGATGGCACTGTAGAAATCATACATCAGCAGCGTATACCCGAAACTCAGCATCGAATTGAAAGGATCCGTCGGCGGCTGGCGCGTCCGTTTCTCGAAACGAAACTCCTCCGGCAGAAATTCGGAAAGCGCGCGGAAATAGAGACGCGCCACCGCCCCCTCATACCCCATGACCTCATCCACCGTCTTTGCTGTATGGAGCTTATCCGCCAGGATGCGGATCTGGTCATACGTCTGCTGCACCAAGGGGCTCTCTGCCCGCCGATTGTAGCTCCGAAGGATCGCCCGCTGGTTGTAAATCTTGCGAAAAACAGTGAGCCGCGCAAGATCCAGACAGAAAGCCGCATCCTCCTCGCGATCGAACTGCTCCTTCACACGCGACATATCCTGCGCCGACGTCGACTCCAGCCGCCCGAAGAACTTCCCCGTCGTAGAAAGCCACGTCACCGGGATCCCCCGCTCTAGGAAATCCACGATCGCCCGCGAACTCACCTGCACCGCATCGATCACCGTGACTCCTTCGACGATCTCACTCGGCACCTCCGCCAGCACTTCATGCTCCCGGCTGATCACATAGCGCCCTTCCCGCAGCCCCAGCCGCGCCCCTGCTTCTGTCACATAGATCCAGCTCATAGCGATACCTCCTCATCCAATAGATCCAATACTCGTCCCCTTTCTCGGGGATCTTCTCTACTTACATAGGGGCTCATCTGAGCAAAAGACAATTCTGTCTTCGTCCCCTTTCTCGGGGACCTTTTTTCAATGATTTTGGTTCATCAAGCGAACAATTTCGTGTCTTTGCGTTTTCGTCCCCTCTCTCGAGGACTTTTTTCAATACTATCACGGAATGTATCGGGTTCTACAAGGGGTTTTCGTCCCCTTTCTCGGGGACTTTTTTTCAATAAGAGGTGTACGACCCTAATCCCGACAATATGTCGGCGTTTTCGTCCCCTCTCTCGGGGACTTTTTTTCAATTGAAGGAGAAAATCATGCAAATCAAAAAAGCAAATTAGTTTTCGTCCCCTTTCTTGGGGACTTTCTTTCAATAACGAAAGGACAACCACCAACGACGAAAGCCAACACGGTGTTTTCGTCCCCTTTCTTGGGGACTTTCTTTCAATAAAGAGAGGAAGCAGACATCATGGAAGATATGGCAGTTTTCGTCCCCTTTCTTGGGGACTTTCTTTCAATTGTGAGTAACTAGCAGGGGGTCTTTATCATGACAAAGGAAGTTTTCGTCCCCTTTCTTGGGGACTTTCTTTCAATAGGAAGTCGTTGACGCAATGCACAGGTACGACAAGTTTTCGTCCCCTTTCTTGGGGACTTTCTTTCAATAGATGTTCCCCATAGAGGATATGAACTCAAAACAGTTGACGTTTTCGTCCCCTTTCTTGGGGACTTTCTTTCAATATTAAAATTTGACGGTATCGCCCCATTCATCTAGTTTTCGTCCCCTTTCTTGGGGACTTTCTTTCAATGGCGTATATCGTGAATACGTGAGACATTCCGCGCCGTTTTCGTCCCCTTTCTTGGGGACTTTCTTTCAATCAAAACAAATAATTATCACTGGTTTAGTATGTACATGTTTTCGTCCCCTTTCTTGGGGACTTTCTTTCAATAGCGTGCCTGCGAAGCCCCAGCCCGTCTGCTCTCGCGAGCACATTCGCGGCGGGGATGGGAAAATCGCTTCATCAGGCACTCTCCTTCGGAGATGAAATGCCGATTTTCCCAGTCAGGGCGGGCATCGGCGGGGATTTATCATGAGAAATGAGAAATGAGAAATGAGAAATGAGAAATGGTGGTGCGGCGCATAAAAATATGGAGCCGCCGCGGAGTATAAGTAGGGCGATGCCCGCTTGAGACTTGGAGACTTTAGACTTGGAGACTTTAGACTAATCCCTGCTTTCAAACTTCAGGATTCAGGGTTGTGGTGGCGGCTTCGCCGAGCCAATTTTGCCTTCCCCTCTAGGGGAAGGTGCCCCGAAGGGGCGGATAGGGAACCCGCGGCATGAAAGATGGCTGAGCCAAATGGGAAATGCGTCTCCAAACATAGGGGTACTCACGTAAGCACCCTATCCACCGCTGGCGCGGTCCCCCTTCCCCATGCGGGGAAGGCTTATGTGGTGGCGGCTTCGCCGCAAGTATATATGGGGCGATGCCCGAAAGTAGCATTCAAGTCACCAGTCACTAGCCACCACTTTCAAACTTCACAAGCTCTTTATGATCTTATCATTGAGCTCATCATATGTCCATCGGATATCACTGCCGCGGATGAGGCGGGCGAGCTCGTGGAGGCGCTGGAGGATTTCCTTCGAAGAGAGCCCTTTCCCTACCGCATTCTTAGTGAGGCTCTGGATCCGTTCATCGCTCATATTCGTGATCTCATGGGCGATGGGATTTCTGACGCTTTCTTCGACGGAGCGGAGTTCTTTGAAAAGTCGGGTGATCCGGCTATGCTTTTCATTGCCTTGAAGTTTTCCCTCTTCGAGATACTCTGAGATGAGGACGATGAGGCTGAAGTAGATCGGCCCCGGGCGCAGTATACCGCCGAAGGCATTCTCCAGATAGCTGACGAGGCCCCGCCAATTCTGGTTCATACGTTCACGGTCAATATAGAAGATCTGATTTCCTGCGCGATCTTTCTTCCAGTATCCGATCTCGGACAGGGTGAAGCCGGGGATCTTCTGGATGTACTGCATGCCAAGTGAAGCAAGGATAGGCGAGAGCTTGACGATGAATTCCGGGTACTGCTTCTTTCTCTGTCTCATTTCCATGACCTAGAAATACTCGGAGAAGTCTCCCGCCCCTTCGATGAGTGGTTTTCCCTCATACTGGGCGATGACTTTATTCGCTTCCTTCCACATGAGGTCGCGCCGCAAGGCGGCGTGCTGAAGGAGTTTTTCGGAAATAGGCGAGAAGCAGTTCTTATTCTGCCTGACGATCTGAAGCGCACCGGCGTACTCGTAGTTCCTGACGAGCGATGTCACCTGACGAAGAAGGCCGTGGCGCTTCAGGAGAAGGAGCGGCGGCTCTTCGCAGCGGTTGACCGCGCCGGGCTCGGCGTCTTCATTGCAGTCGAGCATTTCGACGAGCTCATCAGCCGTCCGGCATGGATGATTTCCGCGATTCGATTTTCTTTCCGGGCTTGGCACCTGAATGGCTTTCGTCCGCGGGTAGTCGAGCGCGAGGAGTGCCATGACGGTCTTGATCTGCGGCGTGCCGGAGCTGACATTCAGAAGCCACTCCGCTTCCGGATGGGCATCATACGCGCTGGCAAAGGCGTCCTGTATGGCGGTCAGCTTCTCATACTTCTGCGGCTCGGTGATGCCGCTTCGGAGGATCTTGACCGTGACATCGGGTGCGACGCTCGCGATACCTCTCGTGTAGCAGCCCATCTCGTCTTCCTTCTCTTCCATGTCTTTCGTGAGAAAGAGGATGACTTTGTCTGCCGGATAATGACGAAGGATGTGCAGGATCGCACCGTCATGGAAACCACGGACGGGATCCGTATCGCCAGCGGGTGTGAATAAAATACGCATATGCAGCTCCTTTCATTGAGTGACTGGAGACTAGGGACTGGGGACTAAAATGGCGCCTTCGGGCATTACGTTTTTGCATGACCGTTGAGTAGCCCTTGAAGAAGAGGCGCGCCGAAGGCGCAGGATAGAGTGCCCCGCAGGGGCAGCCTTCTACGTGCTCAGTTGAAAACGAATGTGAGATAGCCCGTCCTCTCGTTTCGTCATCCCGAGCGTAGCCGAGGGATCTTTCTTGTCGCAGCGGTGTACGACATGCATGCGGCTGCTCAGAAAATCGCTCGGGCGCTCATCTCACACTCTCTGTTTCACCGGTGTGCAAGGAAGATTTCTCGCTTTGCTCGAAATGACGATACTGGAAAGGCGGTGCTCTCATTTTCCGCCTACTTGAAACGCTTTTCCCTCTCGCTTTCATACCGCCAGTGCCCTATCCGCCCCTTCGGGGCACCTTCCCCTCGAGGGGAAGGCTTTGGGTGTGAGGCAGCGGTATTCTCGTTTCGCCGCCTTCTCCATGGCGGGAAGGATCTTGGACTTCTCCCTCCTTTCTCTGGAAGGAGGTGCCCCGAAGGGGCGGAGGTTAGCTCTCGCAGCGGGATGAGATGTAATGTGAGATAGCCCGTCCCTCGTTTCGTCATCCCGAGCGCAGCCGAGGGATCTTTCTTGCAGTCAGGAAAACGATACATATGAGGAAGTCCGTCATTCTTCGTCGTATGGAGTACGGTGTTTCCCGCTCTCCTCACATCTTTTGTTTGACCGGTGTACAAGGAAGATTTCTCGACTTCGCTCGAAATGACAATAAGGGGGAAGGCTTGTGGTACGGGCGGCTGTCCCTCTGTTTCATTGCCTTCTATTTCTTCTCCCAATACGCGACCTCTGTCTCGACCGCGCCCATGCCGAGGGCGGTCTTGATGCCGATGCCGGTATACATGGCAAAAGAGGCGAGGGTGGCAGCGAGGCTGGCGGCCATGTCATTTTTGAAGAAGCCGTAGGTCACATTTCCGCGGAAGGCGCGGATGCGGCGACCTTCGACGGAGAAGGGATGCATGTGAAGGTGGTAGTCGGAGATGTCCAGCTGGCTCGCAAGGTGGGCTATAAGGTCCGGCTCATCGATGATGGAAGCATCGCTGAAGGCATTCCATTTCCGGACGAGGCTCACGAAGAGGAGGCGGGGATCGGGGAAGATGGCATAGGTACCATTCGTCTTGAAAGAGGTCGATGTCAGGAAATCCATATCGATATGGTGGATGCGCCGCCCGCTCCAGCAGCGCTCTTCGATGTCTGCGAAGGTTTCCTGTCTTGCGATACGGAAGTGAGAGAGCCCCACCGGATAGCCGCGCTGCTTCAGGGTGAGCTGGCTCTCTTTCATGAGCGGCACGAGGATCTCGTCGAAGGCTTCTTCGGTGAGGGTCTGAATGCGCCAGTAGAGCTTCCCTTCTTTCAAAGTGACGTACTGGCTGTAGGGGCGCACCTTCTCTTCGTGCATGGCCGCCGCCCACTCGGGGGAGATGACGCCCATGAGCGCGCCATGGAGGATGGATCCCATGGACTGGTTCAGCTTTTCCCCTTCGGGAAGGGTGAGTTCGATTTCTGCCTGTCTCAGCATCAGATTTCCTCTCCTTCCAGATAGCAAAGCCCCATGAGGTAGCAATTACCATCTGCACACACAAGTTTCAGTGTGTGCGGCGAAATGACTTTATCACGGAAGTGCTTGCCATTCCGGAAAGAGGCTTCCATCAGTTTTCGCGTCACGTAGACGGCATCCTCCCGGCGGGGTGCCAGTGCATAGACGAGCGTCTTGGAAAGAAAGCCCGTCCCTCCGCCTAAGAGCAGGTCGGCTTTCTGGTGCTTCTTGATGTCACAGAGTTCGTCTACTGCATTCTGCGAAAAGGGATGGGTGAGGATCTCATACTGGAAATCAACAAAGTCCCTGAGCACGCAAAGCAGGCTCTGGAAGTCCCGTATTCCGAAATGGCCCATCGCGCGCGGGTCGTCATCGATCCCCAGCGTGAAGGTAAGCTTCGTGCCGTAGTCGAGGCATTCACGGAAGAGTGCCACCTGATGCGTATCATCGGCATCGACGCTGAGGTCGCACTTGGCGGCAACGCAAAGATTTCCTTCTTCCCATATCGCATCACTGACGGTCAGCCCACGGAAATAGCTGTCCACCATGTCGCGCTTTCCTTCCTGATTCAGCGGGATGGCGAGCTTCTTCTCAAGAGCGTCCATGGCACGTCCCATCTCGCCCTTTTTCCCCGCTGCCTGTCTGAGATTCATCCAGTCACTCTGATACAGGCGCTGGTTCTTACGGATCTCGCTCGTCAGGATCGCCGTGCGAAAAGCTCCTTTCAGCGAAGAGCCCGGGACGTAGGGATTTCCTTCTGCATCACGGATGAATCCTGCGACGTCATTCAGCCTGCCATTTCGATCGGCGGCGTAGTACTCCTCTTCCGCGCGGATGACGCCGTCCTCCTGCATGGCATGGATCACATTCCAGACGCTGCCATACGTCCGCCGCAGCTGGGGCTGATTTCTCAGATAGAAGAACAGGTCGAAGCGCGCAAGTTCACGGGTGAGCGCCTGTGCGAAGTCATCGATGAGGCCATGCTGCCCGAGAAATACAGCCCACTTTCCTTCATCCAGAAAGTACACTTGATTATGCTCTCGGTCATAGATATAGCTGTCCTTCTTATATGTCGTCCCGCTGCCGATGAAGGTGGGCGAGTAAACGCCCAGTGTGACTTTCCAATAACGCATACTCATGTCGGCACCCCCAGAAAGAATCCTTTCCCATAGCGGTAAACCGGATGTCCCACGGCTGGCGTCGCCACATCCGCGATGCGGCCGGCAAGACGGCAAGAGAGCGTACTCCCCGCCGGAAGCATGTAGATGCTCTTCTCTTTCACTGCGCTCTCCATCCCGGGTGTCCAGGTGAGCCCGCTCCGCTTCATCCAGAGCCCCTTTACCTCAATGCCTGCTTCGATCTCCTCTTTCTTCGGCAGGAGACAGGAAATCGTCATCTGCGTGGCCGCCTGCGTATCCATCAAAAGCTCATAGAGGGCGCCGGTATCCTCTTCCTCGGCGCTCTTGGAGACCAGGATGGGATCTGCGCCGAGTTCGAATTTTCCCATCCCGCTCGAGCGGCGTCCACCGATGCCGGAAAGCCCGAGCAGGCGGAAAAGGGCAAGCACGGATGGAAGGTCTTTCTCATCCGCAAGCCGCACGAGGACGTAGAGCCCCGCATTTTCTGCAAAGGAGAAACTCCCCGCCGCATAGGGACGAGCGAGCCTTCCATTGTAATGGGTATCCACAGAAAGCGAAGCAAAGGCCGGCTCCTCTTCCAGCGAATTTTCACCAAAGCGCAGATCATCGATATAAAGGGAAAGCTCTGATGCACGCAGAAAAGCGCGTTTCTTGCTTTTCTTGCGGAAAGAGGAAGCCGCCCTCGCCTCTCCGAGCGTCTGCCCTCTTTCTGCTTTCACTGGCATGGAAAGTACGGGCTTTGGCAAGTACCACTGCCACTCTCCCGCTTCCCACCGGCAGGGAAGCAGGTCGGAGAATGCGATGTCTCCTCTCTCTGCTTTGGCTATGAGCGCAGCCAGCGCATCCCCGCCGAGCCGGACTGCCTCGACGCAAAGCGCACTGAAAAGCGTGTCCGCCAGGCAGGTCATGCCTGCCATTTCAAGGCCGCCCCCATATCCCGCACTGCCGAAGTGGACCGGCGTCGTGAAATGGAGCGGCAAGATGTAGAAGCTCCTCATAGCTTTGTCCCCTCGAATATACGGGTAAGTTCCTGGCAATCTGTCTTCTCTCCTGTCCTCGCATCGATCTTCAAGGTGGTGAATCCTGAGAAAGACACACGGCCATAGCCGCGGGAGCCATGCCCGCCCAGATAGTCGAGCTGCAGCAGGCGGAAACCGTCAGCGAGGACGGTGAGATCTTCTTCCATTTCCGCTTCGTCCTCGATGTTGTACACCAGCTGGAAATCGAAGCTCATCCCTCGCGGCACGCGCTCGATCTGGCGCGGGTTCGCCACGCCCGTCCCGCGGTTGATGGTATTTTCAAACTTCACTTCGCCCAGATAGGTATCAGTATCCAACGCGGAAAAGCGCGAGAGCGCTTTCTGACTGACGAAGGAGTCCGCGAACTGCAGGCGGGAGAGAAGGATGTGGCTCTTCTCTGCCGAGCCGAAAAGACGCAGCACGACTTCTTCATCTTTATCCGGTGCTTCCAGCAGCCGCTGTCCATTCCTTGCTTTCGCGAGCAGGGTACGCATCTTTCCCTTCACCGAGCTTCCGGGAATGATAGGCTGGTGCGTCATCGTATCTCTCACGAAGACACTATCCACCGCACCGATGGGGGCGTAGTCATTCGATCCGCCGATGTGAAGCCCCGTCTCGACCGTGAGCGTGGCTTTGATGATGAGTTTCCCTAAGAGTTGTACCTGTCCCATACTAGTCCTTGCCTCCATAGAATTTGTGGAATGCCACGAGTGCTTCCATGTACAATGCGAAATCTTCATACTTCCGGATGTCATCCCCGATGGCATCGATGCGTCTCATCAGCTGCGCTTCCCTCTCAAAGTCTTTGATCGGATTTCCTCTCTTGCTTTCAGCGCGTCCGATCTGGTAGGCCAGCTTCACTTTCAGGAACTTCACCTGCATGGCAAGCTCTGGGGAAAGCTTCGTCGGAGCAGCCCCCTCCGTGCGGTTCTTGTACTGCTCTACTTTTCCGTTGACGGCATTCACTGCCGATAGAAATAAACGGAGCTGCGAGGTGGTGAGCCCATCCTTCGCGATCCGGCTCATCACCTGCTGCGCTTGATTCACATAGTCTTCCATAGCTGCCTCCTTATTTTTCTTTCTCTCTCATGCGATAAATGACCAGCCGAAGAGCCGTTTCCACTTCGAGTCTTTCTTTGCCCGAGGAGCGCCCCCACTGGAACAGATTCTTCCGTATGTCTTCGTAATTGGCTTTTTCTTCTGCCGTGATGGTCTTTCCTGTCGGCTCCAGCCGGGCGAGGGTATAGGCAAATCGCGCCAGGTTGAAGGGCCGCTTCACCAGCAGCTCCAGAAGCCGGTAAAGGAGAGATTTCCCTGCCGGGCATCGTCCTTGCGGCGCTTCGCTGTCGTTGATCCCGGTGAGGATCATATGCTGCAGGAGGAAATGCAATTTTTCTCCTGCCACTTCCTTTTCTAATTCTTCCCATGAAAAGACCGGTACAGCGGCCTCGCTCTCTCCAAAGAGAGCTACGCTGTCTTTCCCCGGCTCTTTCTTCGCCCTATCCTCCAGCGCCCCGCTGTCCTCCGCCATCCGGATCACGGGATAGGTGGGAGAAAAGAGGCCAAGGCCGGCGGAGAAGGAGAGCATGCCATTCGTATAGGCAGCAAAGGCTTTCCGAAGATCGACGGAAAGCTCTAAGAGGTCATCCCACGCACCGACGAGGAAAAGATCGTCGCCGCCGGAATAGACGACGTGGACCAGTCGATTTCCTCCTTTCTCGCCGAAGAGGTAGAAGGGTTTCTCGCCCGCGGGGAGTTTCTTCTCGCAAATATCTACGATCCCCTTCGTGAAGAACATGGAGAGGCTTCTTGACAGCGCGGCGTAGCGAGAGAATGTCGCATACTGCGTGGGAAGGCCTGCCGCAAAGACGGCCCCCAGCCAGTCCACGTCCGCACGGAGCACGCCCAAGCGATTGATCCCGGTATCTTCCTCTTTCCCGCCAGACCGCTTGGCGAGGTCGCCAAAGTCCAGCGTGCTGCCGTCTTCTTTTGCCGCGTAGTCCCCCACCCACAGGCGCGTCCCGATCAGAGACGACGTGGCCGATGCATTGCGGGCATACACGCGGTAGAGCAGCCCCTTCTTCTCGAGCTTCCACTCCTCTTCCGGCGTGACTGCTTTCAGGTACTTCGCTCCAAAGGGAGATGGCAGGGGCAGCGCCCCTTCGATGGGTGCATGCAAGATCGCAAAGACAGGCTTGTCATCGATGATGTCCTTCCCTAGAAGGTACATGCCATTACACGTCGGGCAGACCTGTATTTTTTCATCCTCTTTCCCGGGGACAGCATAGTCCTCGAGCTTCGAAGCATCCAGCGATCGGTGGCAGAGCGCACACTCTCGCATGCCGGGCTCGATCGTATTCAGTGCGCTGTCTTCGTCGATCATGTCCGCAATCGCACTGGCGCTGTAGCGGCTCTGCTTCTTCTCCGCAATGACGCGGTTCACACGGCGGAAAATATTGTCCTTCTTCTCCCTCCCGGGGAGCAACTCTTCTGCCGAGAAAGGCACCCAGCCTGCCGCCACATAGAGCGACGTGCCGTAGTCATGAAGCAGCCGGTCATTCACAGAGCGGAAGGCTTCTTCCAGTATCTTCTTCGTCTCCTCCGAGTTGTCCGCCATCATGTAGAAATGCCCGCCGCCGGAGTAAATGAGATTCGCCCGGGACAGCGAGAGCTTTTCCAGGATTTCATCGATGATGTGCTCCATCACCATCGCCAGATAGAAGGAGCGCCCGCGCAGCATGCGCATCGCGCCCTTCGTCTGCACGCGGTAGATGAATTTCTGGATGCCGGAGAAGTCAGCAGAAATGAAAAGCAGCGTATCCTTCTTGCGGTTTTCCAGACCACGCGTGTAGCAGAAATTTTTATAATCTGCGATCCCGTGCTGCTGCATATATCGAAGAAGAGAGGACGCAACCGCGGCGGTGATCTTCACATGGTCGAAAAGAGAAATGTCACAGACTTCCCCCTTCGCCGTACTTGAAGGCACATAGGAGAGCGTATCCTCCAGAATGCGGAGCAGCTCATTTCCCTTCATCTCCTGCGGCGGTATCTCTTTGAAATTCGCCGAGAGCGTCTCCACGATCCCTGCATATTTCCCGCGACTGGCAAGCGGCCTGTCAGCGACCGGCATATTCATCGAAAGCACTGCATTCAGAGACTGCAAAGGGAAATAGGACTTTCTCTTCACCCCGTCGAAGACATTGAATACATTCTCCAGCGTCAGCTCTGGGTCGAATCCGAAAGCCGCCGTCCCGTCATCCCTATCCCGCCGGTCGATGCCTGCGGCGAGATTATCCGCTTCGTAGACGATATAGGCGAGATCATCCGGGGATAGATGCGCCCCGCTAAGATCCCTCCCATGGTGATAGCGCACGCAGCGCACCACCGCTTCTCCTGCCTCCGATATGTCACAAAAAGGGCGCAAAAAATCAGCGCCAAGCTGAGAGTGGGTCTTCCTCTCTCCGCCGGCCCTGATGATGGCCTTGCCTATATCGTGCAGGAGCGCGCCGATCGTCACGATTCTCATCATGTCTGTCATTCCCATCGCTCCCTTCTCTATAGAAGACTGCTTTGAAATTGTTTATGTATTTATTATGGCACAGTGCGTTTTAGCACGCAAGCATTTTTTGATTGACAAAATAAAACGCGCCTCTACTCATGAGAGGCGAGGAATAAGCCGCTGCGAATAGCGGACTATTTAAGGCGGGTTATGGCGAAGCTATGCATAAAAATTCAAGAGTAAAATCTGACAACGATTTAATCAGTGTTTTCCTATATCATCACACATATTCTACTGGTAAGGCAATGGTTCTTTCATTCAGCCACAAAGGCTTATCGTACATGCAAAGCACCACCCCGAGCCCACGCTTCCTGCCTTTGATTTTATCAATCACATCGAAGGTATTTGTCATGGTGAGTTTCGGATTGGCAGACATCTTGATTTCGATGGGATAAATGGTATCCCCCTCTTCCAGCATCAGGTCGATTTCTGATTCCCGGCTTTCTGATTTATCTTTCCCTCGATAGTAGGTCACATTCATTCGATAATCGATCCCTGCATGAGAGAAAGATTTTAGTATTTCTGAAACGACAAAAGTTTCAAAAAGCTGCCCTGCCAGCGCACCATTCATCGCTGTCTCGGCGGTCTGATACTTCGTCAGGAAACAAACGAGTCCCGTATCTCTGAAGTAGAGCTTCGGCGTTTTGATGGCCCGCGTCAAAGCGGAATTCGAAAACGGCTGCAAGATGTAAATCAGGCCGGATGCTTCGAGAATGGATGTCCACTCCTTGGCCGTCGCCGCAGAAATATCGGCCTGTTCTGCCACTTTCACGTAATTCAGGAGCTGCCCGCTTCGCACAGCCATCGCCGTCAGGAAGCGCATGAATTTCATATGGTCTTTGACTTTCGTCAAATCATTGACATCCCGGCTGAGATAGGTCTGCACATAGGAGGAATAAAACAACTGCCAGTCCATTTCATTTTCGTATAAAGCAGGATAGCTCCCTCGATGAATATAGTACCAGATATTCTGATACGGCTTGACCGTCTTTCCTCGTTCCTTGATGTATTCCTCCGTCGGGATAAACGGCCTGTCAAAGGAAATCCCCATGATTTCCCGCATGGAAAGTCCTGCCAGCTCAAAAATAGCAATACGCCCTGCCAAAGATTCCGACACATGCTTCATCAGATGGAAGGATTGAGATCCCGTCAAAGAAAATAACCCTTTCTGATCGGTTTCATCACAGGCCATTTTGATATAGGGAAATAGTTCCTGTATATATTGCACCTCATCCAAAATCAGCGGATAGGGATGATTTCTAAAAAACAGCCCCGGTTCCATTTTAGCCTGATTCAAAAGCATCGGATCATCAAACGTCAGATACGGTAAATCTGCGGATATATGCTTGAGCAAAGTAGACTTCCCCACCTGCCGCGCCCCAGTGACCAATACCGCTTTGAACATGGACTGGGCTTCTTTTATTTTTTTCTCTATATGACGATGAATATAATCCATAAGTCCCACCTCCGGCTAATCTATCATTCATATTATAGATTAGCCGGCATGGCTAGTCAAATATGAATCCATGCGCCAAAAAGGCGCGTATAGACGTTCCGCGCCTTTTTCATAAAATAAATGTTTTCTATTATAGAGTATTCGATTTTCGTCTGTCAATGAATGTTTTCCATCCATATAAAAACCCCATGGGCTTCTTGTGAAGAAGCCCATGGAGTTTTTTAAAACACCTTGATCAAGCCAACTATAATGCAAATCGCTCCTATAATATCAAAGATAAAACCATATTTTGCATTAAACATAGGATAGCGGCAAAAGACAAAAAAACTGTCTTCGTCTGGTCGAGGCCCTCCTAAAAGGGTAGAAGTCGCTATTCCAGCGGCAATCCAGAATGGACCACCGGAAAAGAAGAAGTAGGCTGCAATCATCATAAAAGGGAAAGCAAAAAGAAAGCTTTCGATTTGTTTCTTCAATATGGAACATACCACAGAGAAAGCCAAGATTCCGATAAATGTCATTTCTGCTCCCCTCTACTTTACTAATACAAAAAGTGCTGGCCATAATATCTATAAAACATATAGTCTGCATCGTGAGAATTGGGAGCGTTTAATCTAATTTTGTTATTTCTAAATTTATTGGTAGGTACGTCCTGAAGAAATGTCCCTGCTGTATTATAGGCTTTGTTACTGATCGCACTGCCAACTATACCAGTATTTTGTATTAACTCTTCGAAAATTGCCTTATTGAGTTGATCATAAGAGATGTTCCTATCTCTTAATTGGATGGACTTCTCTAATTCTCTTCTACTTCTTTGGTAATCATAACAAAAAACTTCTGTCACTTTAAAAATTAGATTATCACTACGGCCCACATAATACACATCTCCTAATAACGTATAATAAGGTGGATCGCATCGTAAAGAGTGGATTGATTCAGCATCTATATAATTGATACAAGATCGACTCTCATCCATCTTTACATATCGTTCTGGATGACTCTGTATCTCCTCTAAAGAAATAGCCCAAGAGTAAAATGGCATAAGGAGCCAAAATAACATAATGACCATAATTTTTTGCATTGCCTTCTTCTCCTTAATTCACCTATGCTAAAAGATCAGGTAGAGAATGAATCCCACAATTCCTGCCAAACCGATCTAAAACCAGCATCCTTCTTTTCGAAATACAGGAAGAGCATTGAGCATTTCAAATTCCCCCTGTAAACGAGAAATGAAGAAATCACGCAGTTCTGGCAAAGGATGATAGTTAGAAAGCGCCTCCAAATCAGCATCGCATCGATTCATAATTTCCCTCGCTGAATTATCTGCCACAAAAAGAGCCTCAAACTTCTCCGAAGGAAAGGCTTCTATCATGGCAGAGAATATATGAGAAGTTTCTTCAGGAATAAATCCAGTCCCCTCTATCAAAGACCGTATAGCAACATCCATGTAATCGGCATCCTCTTTTTTGTAGGCACGATGCAACCAAAGAGACGCACATCGATACCGGATGCCTAATATCCCACTAAAATATGCCAGGAACGAATCACCGAAATACTGCGGAATCTGTTCGGCTGACCACCCTTGCTTTCCACCCCAATCAAACGTTGCCTTGATCAAAGGATTCATCTCTTCTACAGGACGTCCCACATAATAGGAACGGCTATCTCCACAAACAATCCGCATGACCGCATTCGCTATGGTGACTTGCTGATTTAAATCCATATATTCTCCCCCATTTCCAATTACCGCTGCCTCGACATGGCTTTCATCATCGCGATCTGTTCTTGCGGCGTCATCTCCACCTCATAGAGGACCCCATTGGCAGAAAGTGCCTGATCTCCCATAAACTCCACGATGGGAATATTCACATACTGTCCTCTCATTTCATCAAAAAACATGCCATCCCCTGCATATTGATACCGTTCTCCCGTCTGATAAGATACGAGCCAAAAGGCATCCACACTTTGAAACAAGGGACATAGCAAAAGCAATACCAGTAATAACCATTTTCTCATCATATCTCACCGTCACTTTTCTCTCGTATCGTCATTTCGAGCGAAGCGAGAAATCTTTGTCATTCGCAGTCAAGCGGACAATGTCAGGAAACAAAAACGGGAAACCTGTTATCCCGCCTTCCTTCGGGCATCGCCATCTATACTCCACGGCGCTTCCGAATCAAGTGAGGAGTGAGGAGTGAAGGTACGGCGCATAAAATTGGGAAGCGCCGCGGAGTTTTATATAAATGATGAACAAGCTGCCTTACATAATGAAGGGGGTATTGGTTCGCTATATGAATTGTGCGCCCCTTCCTGCTTTCTCACTTCTCACTTCCAATTAAGTCCAGAAGTTGACAAATTGCAATACTGGTCACTGATGCAAAATAAAAAGACTGCCAGATATCACTTCGTCAGTGACTCTTTTACAGTCTTAGTATATCCCTTTATTCTTTTGAAATGGTCGCTTGGAAAGCGACAAATGAATCTTCTGGTTGCTAGTGACCCGTGACTGGTGACTGGTAAAATAACGGTAATCCATCAGCGCGTCATAGGACAATGCCATATTTCCTAAAAAGGCGGCGCTTTCAAATATCGCACCGCCACTTCTCACTATATAAGCGGTTCGTCGAAATCAAAAAGCACCTGATTGATCTGGTAGATATCATAGATTCCCTTTTTCACGAAATACTCTACGATCAGGTCGCCTTTTCGGGCATGAGACAAGGTATACCCTGCCTTTCCCAAAAGCTCCTGCAATTCAGAGAGGGGAAGTTCCAGGGCAATCCCCAGAGCGAGCGCCGTTGCCCGAGAGGGCTGATAATCCGCATGGGACCGAATCTTAGAAAAAAGCTTCCGATCCAAATTGGCTTTCTTATAACATTCCGGATCCGTCATGCCCTTCTCATCGATTTTACGCAGTACCATATGAGAAAAACTTTCTTCTAACTCAGAGAAAAATGGCTCCTCTCGCTTCGAGTCTACAAAGAAATCCCCAAGATGAGTTTCGTTATAGTTCACCCGCTCGATCTGCAGCTCTACCCGTTCGATCCTCCCCTGAATCCCAGGCTTCTTAAGGCGCCTCGATTCTTCCCATGGACAAGGAGGAAGCCCCCACTCCGGATAGCGGTCCTCCAGGTACATACTTTCCAATTCAGCAGAAACGGAGTCCAGACGCTCTTCCTCACGGGCATGCGCATCCTTTTTTTCCTTCCACGCCTCATTCAAGAAAGAAGAAATATCCTCCACAAGCCCTTTTGAAAGCTGGTAATCAGACTTTTGGAAAATCACCAGGTACACATCCAGATCATTATCCTTCAGGAATGCTCTGATGGTATCCACCGCCACCTCAAGCGCTTCCTCTTTCGGATATCCGTAGGCCCCGGAAGAAATCAGCGGAAAGGCGATGGACTCTAAACGATACTCCACCGCCAGTGCCAAAGATTTTCTGTAGCAAGAGGCTAGAAGCTCCCGTTCCCCATGGCTGCCGCCATGCCAGACAGGCCCTACGGTATGAATCACCCATTTGCAAGGCAACTGATAGCCCTTCGTGATCTTCGCATCGCCCGTCTGGCAGCCATGGAGCGTCCGGCACTCCGCGAGGAGCTCCGGCCCCGCCGCCTGATGGATCGCGCCATCCACCCCGCCCCCGCCCAAAAGTGTTGGGCAGGCGGCATTCACGATGGCATCGACTTTCATTTTTGTAATATCGTTTCGAATGATTTGAAATGGCATGGCTTTCATCCTTTCTGGTCACGGGTTTGCAGGTGCTTAAAGGAAAATACTGATGAAATCTTGTCCGCCTTGGCTCTTGTACTTTCAGGCAAGGCGAGAAATAAGCCGCTTCGAATAGCGAGCTATATAAGGAAGGCTATGACGAAGTCATGTAAAAATTCTTGTAGAAACGGACTCTGCGATTGAATCAGCGTTTCCTTATATCATTCGCCTGCCTTTGCTCTTAGTATACTGAGCATCAGCTATTTTCTCAACCGCAAAAGTCTCATATCTCCCAGTCTCATGTCTCTTGGTCTCATGTCTCCGGGTCTCATGTCTCCTGGTCTGCGGTTCTTAGTATAGTGGATAATCTCCGCGAAATGGTCGCCTCTCAAGCGACAAATAGATCCACCGCGCTCCTCCGAATGACGATGTAAAGGACGCGGTCACAAAACAAAAGGCGATGTGAAATAACGATCATCTCATTTTCGCGTTCAATCTGCCGCGGGGGACTTGCAGCTCTCATAGGAG